>JBGUHW010000207.1:0-40911 GCA_045112395.1 Bacteroidales bacterium | reverse complement strand
TATCGAGATGGTACGCTTGTATGCATCGTATGCCGACAAATACACAACCGACACTCTTGCTCCCGAATACCTTTTCCGTGCTGCCGAAATAAGCGAAAATGCAAACCAGCCCAACAATGCAGTCACATACTTGACAAGAATTGAGGAAAACTACAAGGATTACAAAAATTATCCGCTTTGCATATTCAAGAAGGCGTACATTTACGAAAACTACCTGAAAAACCAGGAAAAGGCACGTCTGTATTACGAGAAGTTCATTGCTGACTATCCCGATCACGAACTTGCCGAGGCTGCAAATTCATCGCTAACGTTCCTTGGAATGTCGGACAGCGACTTGATAAAGGTGCTTGAGCAAATCAGCAAGCAATGACATTTTCATTTGCCGAAGAAATAAGACGCTATCCGTTTATTAGGCTGACAATTCCTCTGATTGTCGGAATTATATTGGCTTTGCTTCTGCCTGTACCACAATGGATTGGCTGGATTTTCCTAGGTATTTCTGCAATATGCTTCTTTGTATTCAAACTGATACCTAAATATAGTTTGTCGCTTGCTGTCGGCATTTCGGCAAATGTTTTCATTGTTGCAACGGGATTGCTTTTAGCTCTATTTAATGTTGAAGGAGAGACAAATGATAAACTCGCTGGTTACAATGGTTTTGTCATTGGTGAAATTGCGGACGATCCAAAGATAAAGGAAAGCAATGTATCGCTCGAAATAAATGTTTCCGCTATTCGCGATGGCGACGAATGGATAGAAACTTCGGGACGCACTTTGCTTTACTTGGAAAAGGATTCGTCATCGGTGCTTCTGCGCACTGGCGACAGAATAGTTTTCAGCCCCGAATTGTCGGGAATCGAAAACAAAGGAAATCCAGAAGAGTTCGACTATCGCAAATACCTTGCCTACAACATGATTTTCAGTTCCGACTACCTCGCTGGTGATGATTGGCGACTGATTGACGACGAAGCTGTTGGCTTCCGTCCAAAACTTTCGCGTCTGCGTATGAAACTTGTCGGACTATTGCGCGATTTCGGACTATCGGACGATGAAGTTTCGGTTATGTCGGCAATGACTATGGGCTACAGCGACATCCTTAGCGACGAAATCCGCCACGCCTATTCGTCGGCTGGAGCAATGCACATTTTGGCGGTGTCTGGATTGCATGTTGGTATAATCTACGGCATTATCGTCTTTCTGCTGTCATTCATCAAAAACGACAAACTCAACTGGCTGAAAGTTGTGCTAACCATCACGCTCATCTGGTTGTATGCATTGTTTACTGGCTTATCACCATCTGTAACAAGAGCATCGCTCATGTTTTCGATAATGTCGCTCGGAAAGTTGCAGAAAAACAGTCCGGGTTCGCTTAATGCTGTATTTGCAAGTATGTTCATCCTGCTCGTGATAAACCCGTACAACCTTGTAAACATCGGATTCCAACTTTCATACTCGGCAGTTATCGGCATTATCATTTTGCAACCAAAATTGTATGCGATTTTTGAAATAAGAAACAAAGTTCTTGACTGGATTTGGTCGCTCACAACGGTTTCGGTGGCGGCACAACTGGCAACAATGCCGTTGTGTTTCTATTATTTCCATCAGTTTTCCAATTATTTCCTGCTTACCAACTATGTGATGATTCCCATCTCGACCATTGCAATATGGACTTGCTTCATTTTCTTTGCGGTGTCGTGGATTCCATACATTTCTACAGCGGTTGCCTACTGCCTGTCGTGGATTGCAAAAGCAATGAATTTTGCCTGTCTGTCAATCGAGAACCTGCCGTTTTCCACGACACAGAACATTTACCTCGATGCTCCACAGATGCTTTTGCTCTATGCCGCAATAATAATGTTTGCCACCTACTTTTTCTTTACGAAACGATATAGGCATCTGCTTGTAGCAATGATATTATGCGTAATTTTCAGCGCAATAGACTTATGGCAATCGGTAGAATCAAGTTCGCAAAAGACTTTGGTCGTTTACAACATCAACAAAACCACTGCAATAAACATTATCGACGGCACCGACAACATAATGTTTGCAAATCTTGATTCCGTTCAGCCCGAGAAAATTGAGTTCACGGCCAAAAACAACTGGCTGAAGAAAGGTCTCGACAAAGAAAAGTATATAAATCTATCATCTGGTAAAGACAAGTTGCTCTCCACGATAACTACGATTGATAACCGCAAAGTATTTTTCAAGAACAAGTTCATAAACTATGATGGATTAAGTCTTTATGTTCTTGACGACAACTTCATGCCCATTGACGAAGGTTTTGGCAAGGTTGATGTCGATTATGTTGTTTTGGCTGATAGTCCGTATGTTACACTTGAAGAAGTCGCAGATCATTTCAACTTCAAGAAGATAATAATAGCAAGTTCCAACAGCATTTCGCGATGCGAGGCTTGGAACGCTGAAAAAGTGGCTTTGGGCTACGATGTGCATGATGTCAGGAATGAAGGAGCTTTTATTGTAACAATTGATGGTTAATATATCTTAGGATATAAAACAAAACGATTAAATCATTTGCTTTAATTTTGTGCGCTTCATCCATAAAAATGGATATGGCCTTTAAACTTATGTAATTAATTAAAAACAAAAAAGAATGAAGAAATTATTAGTAATTATGGCTACTGCTGTAGCATTGGCATTTTGCTCGGTACAGCATGTAAACGCACAAAGCGACAACGGCGGTCTGGGTGCAAGATTTGGTGGTGGTGACCTTTTGGGTGCAGAACTATCTTACTTGACGAAGGTAGATGCTGATAACAGATGGGAACTTGACCTTGGAATTGGAGATGTTAGATATTGGCATACTGATGCAGCTGGTATTGATCATTTGCACCACGGTTTGTTCCTTGGCTTCACTGGTTCTTATCAGTGGCACTGGAACATAGTTTCTGGTTTCAACTGGTTTGTTGGTCCTGCTGCTCAGGTAAACTCCATAATAGCCGATTCAAATCATTCGGATATTTCTCTGGGTGTTGGTGCACAAATTGGTCTCGAATACGACTTTTTGACAGATCTTGATGTTCCATTACAGTTAAGCTTGGATTTAAGACCAATGGCTCATTTTTATTTGCTAGGTCATTATAAACCAGCAAACGACTTATATCAATATTTCGGTTGGGGTATTGCTCTTGGCGTAAGATACATATTCCACTAAAATAATGAATAGAACAAAAAGCGGGCAAATGCCCGCTTTTTTTGTATATGCGAATGAAAAACGCTTATGCATGAAGTCCAATAAAATCCATTTTTATGGTTGCATTTAAATTTTTGTTTTGCTAACTTTGCCAAACGAAAATAAATACATTCAGGTATGAAAAGATTTTTACTTTTTGCTATTGCAATTATTTTATTGACTACTAACTCATTTGCCCAAATTATTGTATGTGAAACACCATGCGAGGCTGCAAATCCAGAAACCGATGAGTTTTCATCAACTATCGTTCAGTACAATCCAGCAGTGATTCCAGAATTTACTGTTGGAACACCTGTCGATCTTTGTTTAACGCTTTTGCTTCCCGAATCGATTAGCGAAGCAGGAATGACAATAGTAATCGACAGTATAGCATTGCGTGGATTCCAGAATATTCCCGATGGACTGAACATATGTGTTAGCGATACCATGGCGCATCCAAATACAGCCTACACCGCCCACATTACCGGCACGCCTACAGTGGCTGGAACTTTCGACCTGAAAATTGTTGCGCGTGCATATAGTGCATCAACACAGGCATTCCTGCTTACGATGGCAAACAATATGCTTGGTCAAGGATATTCGTCAGGCATAACTTTGGTTGTAAATGCAACTGGCACCGAATTGCCAATAGCCGATTTTTCCGCCAGCAATACAAATGCAGCAATCAACGAGACAATAACCTTTACCGATGAAAGTGCTTTCAGCCCTACATCTTGGGCTTGGGATTTTGGCGACGGTGAAACATCAACCGAACAGAATCCTACTCATGCATACACCGAAGCTGGTACTTACACCGTGCAACTTACCGTTGAAAACGAAAACGGCAGCGATACGGAAATAAAGGAAGACTACATAACTGTTGAACAAGGTATTATATGTGCATCAAATGCTTGCCCAGTTGAGTCTGACAATACTTTTAGCGAAACTTCAATACCTTATTATACATCGCAGCCGATGACATATCAGGTTAATACGCCAATCGACCTATGCATGACAATCAAATGCCCCGAAACTACATCTGTCGAGGTTAACATTTATGGAAATTACAGCATGAATGCAAATGCAAACATCACAAGCATGAACATTACTTCGCTGTCGAATCTTCCAGCAGGACTAAACTATTGCTTGAATGGCACTTATATGGAATCGGAAGAATACTTGTCAGTTCATATATATGGTACACCTACCGAGGCTGGCGAGTTCAACATCAATATATCGGGGGAAATTAATGGAACAGTTACTTCTCCAATAAATATGGCGCTAAACAACAGGCAACTGACCTTCGCTTCTGGAATTGTATTGAATATATCGCAGGATCCTAATGCCTTAGTCGCTGACTTTGTGGCAAGTGCAACACGTATCACCGAGGGCGAAACCATTACATTCACCAATTTGAGCCAAAATGCAAGTGCTTACCTATGGACATTCACAGGCGGAAATCCTATAACTTCAACTGAAGAAAATCCATCGGTAACATATTCAGAAGCAGGTATGTATAGCGTTACACTGAAAGCAGCCGCAAGCACTTTGGAACTTCTGACAAATGCAGCAACGGAAACAAAGGAAAATTATATCATTGTCACTGCTCCATCTGGATCCGACATTGACGTCGATTTTGAAGCTGACCAGACAACCGTGCAAGTTGGTACGACGGTGCATTTCACCAGTCACTGCAGTTCAAACGCAAGCGCTTTCTCATGGACATTCGATGGAGGCGACCCTGAAACTTCTACCAATGCCAATCCTTCAGTAACATATAATACTCCTGGCGTTTACGATGTAAGTTTACGTGCTGGTTCAAGCAACATTCTGATTTATGTCAACGGTGTTACGGAAACTAAACGTGGATACATTACAGTTACCGAAGGCCCTGTCGAGCCACCACAGCCGGATGATGTTGTCGCAGATTTCAGTGTTCCAGCAACTTTACCTACCGGACAGCCAATAACCATGCAGAATCGTAGTCAAAATGCAACATCATGCTTCTGGTCGTTCGAAGGCGCAACGCCATCAACTTCAACCGAAGAGAATCCTACCATAACTTATTCGCGAACAGGAAATTTTGCAATAACACTTTTTGTTACAAACGGAACCAACAGCGACACCAAGACCATAAACGTAAATGTTGTTGATGTTGCATCAGCAGATTTTACTGCCGACAATACAACAATTAGCGTAGGCGGAAGCGTAACATTCACAAACCTGAGCGTCAATGCCTCTACATACTACTGGACATTTGCAGGCGGAACTCCGTCAACATCAACTGAGGTCAATCCTACAGTAACATACGAAACGGCCGGAACATACTCGGTAACCTTGTTTGCCGCAAGCGAAAACAGCAGCGACAGCGAAACCAAGACGGCATACATAACCGTTTTGCCAGTAACCTCGGCCGACTTTACAGCATCAGCAACCGAAGTATTTGTAGGAGATTCTGTTGCTTTCACAAACCTTAGCGAAAACGCAACTTCCTTCTTCTGGACATTCGAAGGTGCGACACCCGAAAATTCCACAGAAGAGAATCCTGTTGTTACTTATAGTGAACCGGGCTACTACGATGTAACCCTGTATGCAACCAACGGACACGGATATGATGTTGCAACAAAGACCGCTTACATTTATGTGAAGGCTGTAACTACTGCAGACTTTACTGCTGACATAACAACAGTTAATGTTGGAGAATCTGTTACATTTGTCAATTTGAGCGAAAATGCAACATCTTATTACTGGTCGTTCCAAGGTGGTGAACCTGCAGTATCTCAAGAAGAAAATCCCGTTGTAGTATATGCAACTGCTGGCATCTACAATGTCACCCTGTTTGCTACCAACGGAGCATCAACCGACATGGTAATCAAGGAAGGATTCATTACTGTAACAGATGAAACAAGCATCAGCACAACAAATTATGGCAAAGTCGAAATTTATCCTAATCCGGCTATATCTGTTGTAAATGTTTCGGCAGAAGGATTGCAACAAATTAGCATCTACGACATCACGGGCAGAATTATTTACGAAAATGATGTCAATTCGGACAACGAAACAATTGACATTTCCAGGTTCCAGCGAGCAACATACGCAATACGAATCACAACCGACACAGGCACATTCGTTAGAACCTTGGTGGTTGAATAACAAAAAAGCGGACAATGTCCGCTTTTTTTATTGAACTTTCAACATTGAACTTTGAACCGTCGAACTTTGAACTTTCAAATTCCTAATAGTATCCTAGTGTCTTTAGCATCGACTTGTAACTCTGCTCCTTAGAGTATAGCCTTGTAGTAATTTTGCCGTCTTCGTCGCGGTTTATCAGTACATGTTTGGGAGCAGGAATCAGGCAGTGCTGAATTCCGCCGAAGCCCCCTATTGCCTCTTGATATGCACCAGTGTTGAAGAATCCGATGTATAGCGTTTCGTTGGGGTCGAATTCGGGCAAGTAAATTGCATTGACGTGCTGTTCGGAATTGTAGTAGTCATCGCTGTCGCATGTAAGTCCGCCAAGGAAAACACGTTCGTACTGGCAGTCCCAGCGGTTTAGCGGCAGCATTACAAACCTTTTGTTGATGGCCCACGAGTCGGGCAAAGTGGTTATGAAAGATGAGTCAATCATATTCCATTTTTCGCGGTCGTTCTGTTGCTTCTGATCAACTACCGAATATATTGCGCCACCGCTTTCGCCAACGGTAAACGAACCAAACTCGGTGTAAATGTCTGGCTCTGGCACTTTTGCAGCAGTGCATATCATCTTTATCTGGTTTACAATTTCCTCAGCCATATATTCGTAGTCGTAGTCGAAGTTGAGGCTGTTCTTTATCGGGAAACCGCCGCCTATGTCGAGAGAATCTAGGTCTGGACAAATCTTCTTCAGGTCGCAATATACATTTATACACTTGTTAAGCTCGTTCCAGTAGTATGCTGTATCCTTGATTCCAGTATTGATGAAGAAATGTAGCATCTTCAGTTTTACCCGTGGATTGTTTTCAATGGCCTCATGATAGAACTGCATTATGTTCTTGTAGCCTATTCCAAGTCGTGAGGTGTAGAACTCAAACTTAGGTTCCTCTTCGGCAGCTATACGTATTCCTACATTGAAATCGCCTTCCACATTTTCAAGCAAACCTTTCAGTTCGTTTGGGTTGTCGAGAATTGGAATAACGTTCTTGAAGCCTTCGTTCATAAGTCGGGCAATGTTCTCGATGTATGCTGGAATCTTGAATCCATTGCACACAACATGCAAACTTTCGTCTACGAGATTCTGCTCCTTCAGTGCGCGGATAAGGTCGATGTCGAAGCTGGAACTGGTTTCCAACTGCACATTGTTTTTCAGCACCTCCTCCATTACGAACTGGAAGTGAGAGCTTTTAGTGCAATAGCACTGAACGTACTTGCCTTGGTAGTCGGCCTTTGTAATTGCCACGTTGAACCACACCCTTGCCTTCTGGATGTTCTCAGTTATCTTTGGCAAGTAGGTGAACTTCAATGGCGTTCCGTACTGCTTTACCAAGTCCATAAGTGGGATGTCGTAGTAAAGGAGTTCGCCTTCTTCTACTTCAAATTCCTCGGTTGGAAAGTCGAACGACTGTTCAATCAAATCCTGATACTTAACTTTCATTTCTCAAAAAATCAAAATCCAAATTAACTACATTACAAAACTGGCGACAAATGTAAGTGATTTAGTTTATACAGCAAAGAGGAAATTTGAAAAAATCGAATCGCCATTTTACGATGCAAACAAAAAGCACCAAACTGTCCTTCGGGATTTGTACTCCCGAAGGCTAGAGTATAAGGATATTTTATCCGCCAACACAAAATAATAATAACATAGCCTTATTTCGCCTGCTAACTGTAATATTCTAGTTTTCCATGCGAATATTTATTGCATCACTAGTGACCCATGAAAAATTTCTCAAAAGAATCTCATATTTATTTTTGGATTGTGAAAAATGTATTACTTTTGTCTTGTTGACGATAAAATTAGTGACTTTGTCGTTAACTGGGGCGACACGGGGAGTGGTAATTATTCACATAACACTAGAAAGGTGTTTTATGTAGAGTTTTGTACTTTGCAGTTGATGGGATTATGCAATGTGCGAAATTAAAAAAGGAAACAATCCCTAAAACGATAAAATTAATAAATAATGAAAAGAAAAATTTTTATATCATTACTTATCGGGATGATGGGGGTGATATCGTTTGTTGGATGTCAAAAGAATAAAAGATACACATACAAGCCTGACGATGAATTGTATGAATATTGTGCATTCGACAGTTCAAGTTATTGGATTTATGAAGACTCTGTAACGCATCAAATTGATAGTATGGTAGCTAATAAAAGATTACAAAAAAAGACTTCGATTACAACATTACCTGGTTCTCATGAGGGCGATGTGTTGACCTTCTCTCAACAATTAAAAATATTAAGCAATAATACGAATGAACTGGATTTGCCAGTGGAACCTGAAGTATATTATGCACGACCAGAGTATGCTGATTTTAAGCTAAAAGCTGCTGAATATTATACAATAACACCTAAATATTTATATGAGACATCAGTGGACGAATATGTGATGTTCCCATTTGTCTATGCAAATATACATTCTACTTCAGATAAAGCGGAATATAGTTGCAATTTATACACATATAAATATTGTACTTTTTACAATAACTATACTATTGACAATCATGATTATAAGGATGTAAAAAAAATAGACCTAGTTATTAATATAAATGCTCCTAGTAAAAATAAATATGATACAATTGTTTGCTATTGGGGTAAAAATGTCGGAATGATACGAGGCGAAATACATTTTTACGATACACTTCGTCCTACTGTAGTAAAAAAACTTATTAGATATAATGTTGTTAATGTTAAGAATCCTTATAAATAATAAAAATATGAAAAAGATTTTGGTTATTATTTTTTTTATTGTGCCAATTTATATATGGGCGCAAAATGATACATTGCTTTCTTTTGACAACCCTTCAATGCGAGGGAAAATTATAAGTAATGAAAAAAATTTTAGTTCTTCCTTTGTAATAAATACGAGGTTTTATATGCTTGATACTATTACCATTGATAGTGTTAAATATAATTTGCCTGCCTGTTTTAGCGTTACTAACGCCACGAATATAACAGGTACCGCCGTCCTTCGGGATTTGTAATCTCGAAGGCTGGAATATAAGGATTTGCAATCCACTTTCAATCCGCCAAACTATAACCTTCTTTAATTCTTCTGTTGATTTGCGAACATAAAAAAGCACCCGTTTTCGCGGATGCTTTTTACTTATATTTATGAGCAATCTACTTTATTTTCAATTCCTTAAGATACTTCTTTATAGTAGTTTCAAGTCCCATATAAAGTGCATCCGAGATAAGCGCATGACCTATCGACACCTCTGCTACATTGGGAACATTTGTCACAAAGTAATTCAAGTTGTCGAGATTCAGGTCGTGACCTGCATTTATTCCAAGACCAAGTTCGCTGGCAAGCTTCGCTGCCTTTACAAAGTCGGCAACTGCTTTTTCCTTGTTCTTGGGGAAGTTTGTTGCGTAAGGCTCAGTATATAATTCAATGCGATCTGTTTCGGTATATACAGCACCTTTTATATTTTGCAACTTAGTATCAACAAATATAGATGTCCTAATTCCGGCATCCTTGAAGTCGCATATGATTTTCTTCAGGAATTCCTTGTTTGCAACGGTGTCCCATCCTGCATTTGATGTAAGTGCCTCGGGCGGGTCGGGAACGAGTGTTACCTGTGTGGGTTTAACTCTCAATACTAGCTCAATGAATTCTTTCGACGGGTAGCCTTCGATGTTGAATTCTGTGGTTATTATCGGGCGTATGTCGTACACATCCTGATACTTTATGTGCCGTCCATCTGGACGAGGATGAACCGTGATGCCCTGCGCACCGAACTTTTCACAATTTATTGCAGCCAACTTAACATCGGGAACATTGCCTCCGCGAGCGTTCCTTATAGTCGCAATCTTGTTAATATTAACGCTTAACTTTGTCATTTTAAACTACTTTCTTCAAAACATCCCTGCTTTAAGCAAAAGGGAAGCAAAAGTACACTTTTTTTTTGCTCGGTACACAGTTGTTGAAAAATATTTTAGAAGATTCAAAGATTTGAAAAAAATGACGATTTGAGTTTCAATAGTTCATAAAAAGATTAACTTTGCACTTGATTAGGAAGAAGAAGATGAAAGTTATTATAGTTGGAACAGCGTATCCGTACAGGAGCAAGGTTTCTACATTCAATCATTGTCTTGCGCGCCAGTTTATGGACGAAGGTAACGATGTTGAAATTGTCACTTACAAATACCAAGGCGTGCAGCAGGAGAAAAGGCTGTCAGGCGACTCATCGCCCGAAAACCTGAAGATAACTCACATGATAAACAGCATGAATCCTGTGAGCTGGTACAAAACAGCAAACTACATAAAGGAATCGCTTCCCGACGAGGTGATATTTGCTTATACCAATTCGAAATCGGCAGTCTGCATGGGCAACATTGCTCATAAACTAAACAAAACTTCAGGAATAAAAAGAGTGGCAATAGTGAAGGACATGATTCCGGATAACGCCAATGTGCTCGACCGATTTCTGCCTTACAAGTTTGCGCGTAACATTGACGGGTTCGTTTATGTAAACAAAGGTATAGCCGAAGATATTGAACATTTCGAAAAAACACCCAAGCCCAAAAAATACTCCAATCTGCCAATAAGCGTACCCTATGGCGAACGAATTCCCCGAGAAATGGCTATCCAACAGCTTTCGCTCGACCCAAAATGCAGATATCTGCTATTTTTCGGCTACATACGCCCTTACAAGGGAATCGACTTGCTGATTGATGCTTTTGCAGACGAAAGGATTCGCAAGTACAATGTGAAATTGATTATCGCTGGCGAATTTAAGGACAACATTCAACCATATATTGACAAGATTAGGCAAACCGGCGTAGGCGACTACCTTGAAATTCATACAGAATACATTAGCAACAGCGATGTCCACAAATATTTTTCTGCATCCGACATGGTTGTCCAGACATACAAGAAACCAAAGGAAAGCGGTGTCACACGAATGGCTTATCATTTCGAAAAGCCAATGTTGGTGACAAATGTAAAGAAACTTGCCGACATTGTTAAAAACGGAGTTGTCGGATACGTAGTTGAACCAAATCCCAAGGACATTGCCGATGCTATAGTAGACTTTTACGAAAACGACCGCAGAGAAACGTTTGAAAAAAATGTTGTCATTGAGAAACAAAAATTTTCATGGGGCAACTTAACTAGAACAATTGAAACACTTTTTGACTGATGCATACTACCGACATAGAAAAAATTATACGTGATAGCATAAACGTAAAGAATGACATTCTCAATGATGAAGAGTTGTTGCGAAAAATACATACTTTCACGGATATGCTCATAAGCACATACCGCAACAATGGCAAAGTCCTTTTCTGCGGAAACGGCGGAAGCGCAGCCGATGCCCAGCATATCGCAGCCGAATTGTCGGGACGCTTCTATCTTGACCGAAAACCTCTTTATGCCGAAGCATTGCATTGCAATTCATCGTATATGACATCAGTTTCGAACGACTACGGATTTGAAAATGTATTTGCAAGAGCAATAGAGGCCGTAGGTCGCAAAGGCGATGTACTTGTCGGAATAACAACATCGGGCAATTCGGCAAATGTACTGAAAGCTTTCGAAAAAGCCCACGAAATCGGTGTTTCTACCATTGCAATGACGGGAGAAAACGGAGGAAAAATTGCATCAATATCCGATTTACTGATAAATGTCCCATCAACTTGTACACCAAGAATACAGGAAGCTCATATAATGATTGGTCATATTGTTTGTGAACTTGTCGAAAAGGAATTGTTTGGAAATGAGTAAATTGAACCTGCAACAAGTAAGAGAGACTTTCAGTGGCGACAGGTTTGCAACCGAGGTCACTGGCATCGAAATCGTTGCCGTGGCAGACAACTATGCAAAATGCGAACTGGCAATTGAAGGACATCACAGAAACACCGTTGGTGCTGTTATGGGTGGTGCAATATTTACGCTTGCCGACTTTTGCTATGCCGTGGCTGCCAATGCCGAAAAACTGTCGGCAGTAACAGAATCAGCCCACATCATGTTCCTTAATCAAGTTCGTGGCAAAAAACTAATTGCCGAAGCAAAATGCCTTAAATCGGGTCGCAGGAATTGCTATTTCGAAATAAGCATAACCGATGAACTTGGCACCGATGTCGCTGTAGTGACTGAGGTGGGATGTAAAATAGACGACCTAAAAGATAGGTCGTCTAAATAGTTTTTTCTAGTTTCAACAAAGACAAGCTCCTTAAAACCTTACTTCATGAACTCCATCATGTCGAGGGTCAGGATTCTGTCGAGTTCTGCCTCGTGAGCCTTGTCGGTACGCGTAAACACTGTTGCTGCAACGCCAACGGAGGCTTCCTTTACCTCGCGAATCTCAAGAACATCAGAGAACGAAGCCTTGAACTTTGCGCTATCGAACACTGCATTAGCAGGTGCCTGTGCGGGACGTTCAAGCACGAGGAAACTATAAGTGTCGTTTTCGCGCCCTTTCCACATTTCCTCCTTACTGATGTGAATGTTCTCGAAATATGCAACAACTGGATGTATGCCAGTAATGTGCGTCTGGAGCTCGTTGAGGCAGAAACCTGCGAACCGCAATGGATTTATCTCTATTGGAATAGCTTTCTTTCCATCGTAGCGGAACTCAATGTGCATCGGGAAATTGCGCAACCCAATGACCTTGTTGGTGCTTATCAAAAAGTCGGTAAATGTCTGCTCGTAAGTATCGTAAAGTGCTTTGCTCGAGCAGTATAACCGGTCGCTTGTATCCGACTCCGATGCAAACCTATGATGATAAATATTCAAGATTGCAGGATTGCCGTTTTCATCGAAATACGCATCAACAGCGTATTCTTCACCATGTATATATTCTTCGATAAGGAATTTTGCCGTTCCGACAACAAATTCAGGAAACTGAGCACTCGATTTTGCAAAATTCTTCTCTATATCGGCAATTGCTGATTTCCATTCGGCCTCATCGCGCACTACATAAACTCCAACGCTCAGGAAGCCAACAGATGGCTTAAGCACAAGCGGGAATTTCAACCCATCGGTACTCATCTTGATAAGTTCTGCAACCTCCACTTCCTTGAAGAAAAAGTCGGGATACATATCGCTGCATATACGGCGGAAAGTAGCCTTGTCCTTGAGCAGGCCTATCTTGTCGATAAGTTCCTTGTCCTTAAGATGTTCCACAATCCATCCAAGTCCATTTTCGGACATTGAATATAGACGGTGTCTTTTTTCGTACTCAGCAGCAAAAGCGTTGTCATCGTACAGGTTCAACTTGTTGCCGCGTGCGACAAGCATTTCCGACATACTGTTGCGCAAAACTGGCAGATTCTTCTCTATTGCTGTACGGATAAGAGTTTCCGATACGTATGGTTTTTCTAATATCAACATTTTTTTCTGTTTTGTATGTGAACGTTTTTAGCAGGAACGCAGTTCCTTGACTAAATTTCCTATCCTCTTCAAGGTTTCGTCCTTGCCGATAACTTCAATCATGTCGAACACGCTCGGACCTTTGCCTTCACCGACAATAGCCAGACGGAACGGCGACATAACCTTGCCGAATCCCCATTCGTTGCCTTCAATCCATGCCTTTACTGCACCTTCGGTGGTTTCTGGCTTGAAATCAGAACATTTGTCGAGTATGGTAATCAAGGTTTCGAGAACCTCGGCTGTATCTTCCTTGCAGGCTTTTTTCTTGAACTTCTCATCAAACTGGGTTGGTGTCTCGAAGAAGAAGCGGGTTTCGTCCCACATTTCGTGGATGAACGAAATACGTTCCTTCATAAGTTCGCAGATGCGTACGATGTCGAACTTCAAGTAGTCGATGCCACGAACATCCAAATCCTTGCGGAAAAGTTCTGCGACTTCCTCTGCCGACTTCTTCATTATGTACTGGTGGTTGAACCACTTTGTCTTGTCAGGATCGAAACGGCTTCCGCTCTTGCCAACGCGCTCGATAGTGAATTCCTTTATAAGTTCGTCCATCGAGAATATTTCCTGCTCGGTACCTGGGTTCCAGCCCAAAAGTGCCAGCATATTGATGAAAGCCTCGGGAAAATATCCGTCTTCGCGGTAACCCTTGCACATTTCGCCGTTGTTGTTGAACTGCATCGGGAAAACAGGGAAACCGAGCTGGTCGCCGTCGCGCTTGCTGAGCTTGCCCTTTCCACTCGGCTTGAGAATCAGCGGCAAGTGCGCAAACTTCGGATGTTCCCAACCAAAAGCCTCATACAAAAGTATATGCAACGGCAATGATGGCAACCATTCCTCACCACGGATGACATGTGTTATTTCCATCAAATGGTCATCAACGATGTTTGCGAGGTGGTAAGTTGGCAAACCATCTGTCTTCATCAGCACCTTGTCGTCCATTTCCTTAGTGTTGAATGTGATGTCGCCACGGATTTCATCGTGGGTTTCGAGCACGCGGTTTTCTGGAACCTTGAAGCGCAAAACATACGGAGTGCCGTTTTTCAGCAACTCGTCAACTCGTTCCTTGCTCAGCGATAAGCTATTGCGAAGGCTCATGCGAGTGGAAAAGTTGTAAATGAAGGTTTTGCCTTCCTTCTCGGCTGCGGCACGGAGTTCGTTCAGTTCATCAGGAGTATCGAAAGCCATGTAAACGCTACCGTTGTCGATGAGTATCTGTGCGTACTTTGCATAGATGTCCTTGCGGTCGCTCTGGCGGTACGGACCATATTTTCCGCCTTCGCGGATGCCCTCATCAAACTTAATGCCGCACCATTCGAGCGAATTCATAATGTATTCCTCGGCACCCTCGACGTAACGGGTCTGGTCGGTGTCTTCGATTCGGAGAATCATCTGTCCGCCGTTGTGGCGAGCAAACAAATAATTGTACAATGCGGTTCTAACGCCGCCTATGTGAAGCGGTCCCGTAGGACTTGGTGCAAATCTTACCCTTACCATAATTTTTAATTTTTTGTGGCACAAAAATACAATATTATTTACGAATTACGAATTTAGATTTTAGATTGATTTTGGATTGGGATAAATGTATTTTAGTCTTTTAATTTAGGCAATACATCCATTCTTTCATGCAGAATTCTAATTACAAATACATCTCCATTATCTTCTTTTTTGTAGAAAATGAGATGTTTTCTATAATGATGGCAAAACAACCCTTTTTTTACTTCTGAATATTCCCTGTCAACAAGAAATTTATTGTTTGCAATATGACCTATTTCGGCAATCAATTCGCCATAATATAAATCGGCTTGCTGCTCCGACCATACATTGGCAGTATATTCCCAAATGGAATCCAAATCGCTAACAGCTTTATTTGTTAAATGCCATTTAGCCATTATGTCTTTTTGATTTTAATTCTTTCAAGTGCTTTGTTGCATCAAAATCAATTGCGACACCACTATTTTCGCCTTCGGAGATTGCAATCTTCAAGTTTTGCAAGCGTTTCTCGTTTTCCTCTAAAAGCCTTAACCCAGCGCGTATTACCTCGCTTGCATTGTTGTATCTGCCACTCTGTACAGTACTGCTTACAAAATTCTCAAAATAATCGCCTAAAGCTACCGATGTCGTTTTCATAGTGAAAATATTTATTTCGCAAAGTTACCAAATATTGGTAACATTGCAAGCGTTATTTTGATTTTATTTTAGATTTTGACTAAATAAAAAACAGAAGCCACCAGAAAATCCAGTGGCTTCCATACCATAATACTCTACCTCATTACGTTTACTGTGCCTTTCCGCGTCTGGCTGTTGCCATAATGATCTACCGTCTTTATTATCCAGTAGTACACGCCAGCCTCGACGGCAGTTCCCACATTGTTTACCTTGCCGTTCCATTGCACTGCCGGATCTGTCGAAGTAAACACCACATCTCCCCTCGAATTTGTAATACCAAAACTATATGTCTTGAAATCCATATCTTCGCCTATAGGACCGAATGACGAATTTACGCCATCAGAATCTGGTGTAAATGCATTCGGCACAAAATATACATGCGAAATGACCACTTTCACCGACTTTGTGGCTTCAGCAGAACATTCCCCATCGGTCAAAACAAGCTTAATAGGATAATCGCCGCTGCGCACAAATTCATGCTCAACAGACTTGTCGGTGAACGACTTGCCATCAATCTCCCATTTGTACGACAAATTAAGCGTCCTGCCTGTGTAGAATGTATAGGTATTGTCGGTTGACCTCCACGAAAAATCAACGGTAGGTGTTTCGCCAATTGTAATTGCATTGAGAGTTGTCTTTTTCACCAACTTTCCGCCACGGTACAACGATACAGATGGCGTGTAGGTTCCTTTCTTGCGGTACTCGCAGGTTGCATTGCTGCCATTGCCTTGCTTTCCGTTGCCAAAATCCCAAACAACCTCGCAGTCGGCATCAACACCAACAGCCACAAACTTTGCCGTTGCTGGTGTACAACGCTTGTCGCACGATACCGAGAACGATGGTTCTGTAATTGTCTTTGGCGTCTGCTTGGTCTGGTTGTCATGATTGTTTGATACAACATCTTGCTTTTCGTTGCTGTTCATTGGCTCCGACTGCTTTGCAGGTTCGGATTCTACCTTCGACTCTACGATTTTTGTGGTTTTGATTTCCACAACATCAGTAGCAGTTGCGGTTTGCTTGGGTTCAGAAATTTCTGCATTTGGCATAGAGGTCTGGTCTGAAACAGAAACAGCATTTTCTTCGCTAGTGCTTTCCTGCACAGCATTTGCAATTTCGGCTTTTGCAATAGGTTCATCATTTGAAGGTTTCTCATCATTATTCCACAGCACAGCCACAAGCACGCCGGCAACAACCAAAGCACCTGCAACACCTCCGACAATAAATTTGCCGAACCTCTGCATAAATGTCGGCTTAGGCAACCGCTTTTCGAGCTGCGCCCAACCGTTAGGGTTAAATTCCCCCTCGTATTCGGATAATATTTTCTTTAAATTACTCATTTTCACCGTATTTATCTATAAACATCTGTTTCAGTCTCATTTTTGCCTTTGCGAGGTTCGACTTCGATGTTCCCACCGAAATGCCCAACCTATCGGCTATTTCCTGATGCGTAAGCTCTTCTACCACAAACATGTTGAACACCATTCTGTATGCTGGTGTCAACTTTTGCAGAAGTTCCACTAACCGCGCCGCATTCTTGTCGTTTTGCGCTATGCGCTCCAATTCCTCATCGCTGTCATCTGCATAGTCGGTGCGTTCATCTTCTATTTCGGCAAACTGCTGCCTCGACCTGCGCAACGAGTCAATCAGATTATTCACAATAACATGCTTTATCCACGATACCAAAGAACCTGTAGGCTTGTAGCTTCCAATCTTGCTGAACACCTTAATGTAGCCATCCTGCACGAAATCCATTGCTTCGTCGTAGTTTGACGAGTAGCGAAGGCAGGCACCAATCATTTTCGTAAATGTCTGGTTGTAAAGAATCTGCTGGCATTGCCTGTCGTTCTTTACACAGCCTTCTACGATTTTCATTGCATCGTCGGCATTGTTTATGTCCAACTTTTCTTTTCGCATACACCCAATAAACGCAGAGATTTTTAAACGGTTGCCTGCTTGAAGCGAATTTTTTTTGCAAGTTCCAAAAAATAATCGTTCGACCAGATTTTTAACTCGTTAGGATTCCTAACAAATCTGATCACATCTTCAAGTACAGATTTCATATCGGCGGTAGCAAGCCTTTCGTCAAGCAACTGCATAAATTTTTCGCGCGACATTTCTTCTCCGCTAAATTCCCTTATTCGCTCCTGCAAATGCTGAAAATCCAAAGGCACATCATTCCTAACATACCATTCAAAGTCATACCAGTCTCTGCCTTTTAGCCTGGTCTTCCAATTTCGGAAAACAAGTGCATGTATTTTTCCAGCGTACAGGTCGGGAAGAGTAAAGCATCTTGTCATAAACGAATACGGCTTCATTAGTAACTTTTGCTCCGTATCAAACATTAACGGAGGATTAGTGTCAACTTCAATCTTTATTTTAATGCTTTTTTCTGTCTGAAATGCCACATCGTACAATTGGGTATTATCCTTCAAAAATGCAGACTCAACCCTTCCAAATGTTCTTTTGTCTTTCTTCGTTATAACAACCTTGCGACCAATGGACTCAAAAACCTTTACTATTGGATCAAAGTAATCTTCAATATTGAATTTGTCATCTTTTCTCACCAATGAAAAATCCATATCTTCAGAGAATCTTTGCAATCCGTGAAAAATTCTAAGGCAAGTACCACCATAGAATGCCGCCTTGTCGAAAAATCCACCCTGCTGCAATCCTGCTAGAATAATCTGCTGCATCACTTCAAATGTTGCATTACGCTTGTCTGTGTCCGTATTTATTTCATATGACGACAGCATCTGGTTGAAAATATCATCCATTTTTTTCTATTATTTTAATCAAAGTTTCAATCATAGTTCTCTTTGCCCCGACTTGTGCGCATTGCTCGAATACAGACTTGTCCATATTGAAAAACGCATCCATATCGAGACGCAAATCTTCTTCTAGATAAGCCATAGTTTCCCGCATGTAACGCAAATTCAAATGCGAAGTCATACATATCAGGTCGCACAAGGCCTTTTCTGGCGATGCAATAAGAAACGAACAACCGTCACCATCCTGTATCTTGATGCCAATATGGTAATAATCGCTTGCAAACCTGCGATACTCAAAAGTGCCAAGTTTGTTTACAAAGCGCTTCGAAATTCCTGTTGTTGCAGAAGTTACCGTATATACAAGTTCAGGTATTAATCCATAATAACGAAGTGCGTACAAACCAGTAACATACGATGGCGAATATATGTGATTTGCCACAAGTTCAAGGGAAATAATCTTTCCCGAAACAGATGGCGGTTGTACATACAGGCCTCGTCTAAGACGAATCAATTGTCCATTATGCTCCATCGAACATATTTTGTTCTGTATGAAATTGTAATCGGGCATAACCGACTCAATAGCGGAAACTCCAACTGGAACATTTCCAAAATTTCCAATATCCTTAGCATATAAACTCATGCCGCAAAAATAGTAAAATTATTTTAACTAAATGGAAATATTTTCAATTTTCTTTCAAATATTTTACTGTTATATGTAATATCTCGTACAGAAAATAAATAAAAAATTTATCTACTGTTCCAAATATGACATTCAGTCTGGAAAAATGAATGGTAAAATTTTCTGAACTAAATGGATTTTTACTCCATTTTCTTTTGAAAATTTCGCTATTGGAACATTGTCATATATTTCGGTATTAACAACCCAAGTTTAATTAAACATTCAGCAGAACCGTTTCCGGTTCAATCGGAAGCACTACTTTTGCATATTAAAACAAAATTGTACACTTATGCGAATAATAATTGCAATCGCAATATACCTGCTTTTCCCGATAATAATAGTGTCGGCATTCCACAAATGGAAAATATTGCAGAAAATAGGCACCGTGATACTGGCTTACGCAGTCGGCATAATAATGAGCCTCACAGGATTCGTAACTTTTGAACCAGGCACAGCCGATGCCGCGACGTTCGAGAGCATACAGAAGCTGATAATGAACATTTCGGTGCCGCTTGCCATACCGCTTATGCTTTTCAACTGCGACTTCAAGCTGTGGACCCGCGCCTTGCCAAAGACAATTCTTGCACTTGTGGGCGGAATTATCGCTATTACAGTCGCTGTAATTTCAGGATTCTTCATTTTCCGCAACACTGGCGTAAACGACATCGAAAATGTTTCGGCAATGATGACGGGCATATATACCGGCGGAACAATGAACTTCAACGCACTGGGTGCCGCTCTTGGCGTTGACCCCACAACAATTACCCTCGTGCTTACTTTCCAGATGCTTATAACTTTCCCGCTGATAATGTTCATAACAGGTGGCGGATACCGTCTTTTCCGCAAAATTCTGCCTTTCCCCGATGAATCCACATCAATAACTCTCAACAGCAACATGGAAGACCACGGCATCGAAAACTATGGAATGATGCTCAACAAGAAAGTATTTCCAAAAACAATGCTCGGACTGCTTCTGTCGATTGGATTCCTCGCAGTTGGCGCAGGTCTGTCACTGCTATTATACAACTTGGGCGTAGTTGGCGACCAGGAAACGGGTACAGGCAAACTCAACGAACTGGTAATCATTCTTACCATAACCACGCTGTCGATAATTGCATCATTCTCGAAGAAAATCCGCGAATTGCCGAAAACTTTCGAACTCGGCATGATTTTCATATTGATATTCAGCATAGCGGTAGCATCGCAGTTCAATCCTTATAGCATTGACATGTCGGCAATTTCGCTTGGATTGTTCGTGCTGTACATAATGCTGGTGTCGGTAATTATACACATCATTTTCTGCCGATTCTCGAAAATAAGCGGCGACCTATACACTGTAGCCCAAGTGGGACTTTTCTGCTCGCCACCTTTCATTCCGCCTGTTGTCGGAGCAATGGGAAACAAGAAGGTGCTTATCAGCGGAATCGTAATCGGACTTATCGGCTACGCAATAGGTACTTATATGGGAGTTGGCATTGCATATTTGCTCAAATTGTTCTAAAAATAAAAAACTGCATATATGAGAAAAATCTTAATAATCGCCATTTTGGTTGCGTTTGCTGGCAACTTAATGGCTACGACGGAAGCAAAAGACACATCAAAGGTCAAGACTGGATGGAATTTCGGAATACTGCCAAGCATTGCCTACGATGCAGACCTCGGATTCCAGTTCGGAGCATTGTCGAACATATATTATTATGGTGACGGAAGCCAGTACCCCGAATACATACATTCGTTCTACGTTGAAGCTGCCTATACTACAAAAAGGTATGGTTTGTTCCGCTTTTTCTACGATTCGAAGTATTTGATTCCGGATCATCGCCTTACAATTGATGTTTCGTATCTGCCCGATGCAATGTGCGACTTCTACGGCTACAACGGATACCCAACGCTTTATCACATGGGATGGCACAATGCTAAGAAGGATTCTAGCGAATACCTCTCTCGTGCATTCTACAAGTACAAGCGCGACCTTGTACGTGTAGCCGCCGACATAGAAGGGACAATCTCTGGCGACTGGAAATGGAATGCCGGACTTGGAGTACTCGGCTATATGATTGATGAATGCGACATCGACATGCTCAACGGCAAGCGCCAGCCTACCGACCAAAAATACCTCGACCCGACGGTTCAAGGACTTTACGAACTTTACAGAAACTGGGGTATAATAAAACCAGACGAAGCCAATGGCGGCTGGCATCCGTATGTTCGTGGCGGCATTACCTTCGACAGCCGCGACAAGCGCTCCAACCCTTCGCGCGGAATCTATGCCGATGCATTTTTCACTTATTCGGCAGCCTTTGGCAACCAGACCGAATACAACCATCTCAAGTTCAACTTCAACTTCAGGCATTATGTTCCTATATATAAAGATAGGGTTACGCTTGCATATAGAATCGGAACACAGAATACGATTGCTGGCGAATCACCGTTCTACATGAACACCTACCTCAACACGCTTTTCATACAGCGCGTATTGTACGAAGGACTTGGTGGCGGAAACTCATTGCGTGGAATTATGCGTAACAGGATTCTGGCGAATGGTTTTGCTTACGCAAATGTCGAACTTAGAACTAAAATTGTAAACTTCGACATCGGAAAGCAGCATTTCTACATTGGCTTAAACCCGTTCTTCGACTTGGGCGTTGTTACCCAGCCCTACAAGCTCGACGAAACCGAAATAAGAACAGCCATTACTGCCTACAACGTCGCAACTGGACGCACTGACAAGTACGAGGACTACTTCAACCTGTCGAGAAAAGAAACCTACATGCCCCACTCGGCAGCGGGAATCGGACTGAAAGTCGCCATGAACGAGAACTTCATCCTCTCGGTTGACTGGGCTACCGCCCTCAACAAGCAGGACAACGGCAAGATGATGAATTTCTATGTGAAGATGGGGTATCTGTTCTAAGGAATGTTCAAAGTTCAAAGTTCAAGGATTCAAGGTTCAAAGTTCAAAGTTTTAAAGTTTAAAGTTTAAGAGTTCAACGATTTAAAACACCCAAACAACCTGAAACTTAGAAACGGGCGTAGCCCCATAAACGCCGCAGGCATAGAAACAAAAAAATTGTAAATTTGCAAAAAATACTTTTATGACAGATAACAAGCAAAAAACCAACTACGGAGCCTTGTCGATACTTATTATAGTATTCTTTTTCTGGGGCTTCATGGCAGCAGGAAACAGCATTTTCATTCCGTTCTGCAAGCATTACTTCAATTTGGACCAGTTCCAAAGCCAACTTATCGACTTTGCATTCTACCTTGCATATTATGTCGGAGCTTTGATACTTTTCGCATACTCGGTTGTCAGACGCAACGACTTCATAGCTCGGTTCGGCTACAAGAAATCTATCGTGTTCGGACTGCTGTTCTCAGCGGTGGGTGCGGCTGCAATGATTGTCGCTGTTGGTGCAAACAGCTTTATGGGAATGCTTATTGGTTTGTTTGTAGTAGCACTCGGATTCTCGTTGCAACAGACGGCTGGAAATCCTTTTGCAATAACCCTTGGTCCACCAGCGACAGGTGCATCGAGAATTAACCTTTGCGGCGGCCTCAACTCGTTCGGCACAGCCATTGGTCCTATCATTGTTGCGTTATTGCTATTCGGCACTACGGCAGCAGTAAGCGACGAGGAAATTGCAAACCTTGAAATTAGCAAGGCCGAAATATTATATGCCGGCGTTGGCGTTCTGTTCCTCATAGCAGCCGCTATTTTCTTCTTCTCGAAGAAACTGCCGAACGACACCTCTACCGAAAAGACCGAAAAGACAAGCAAAGCTCTTGTTGCCCTTACGATAATGACAGTTCTTCTGGTGGCAATGTTCATCCCAGTATTTATGAGCTACCGCGACAGCTACGCCACTATGGAAAATGTGGAAATTTTCCGCGTGATATTCCTAATGGCGGCACTAGTGATAGTTTTCGTAACCTTACTTTCCGTGAACGGAATGGCAAAGAAGAAACCCGAAGGCTGGGGCGCAATGAAATATCCGCAACTGGTATTTGGTATGCTTGCAATCTTCGTCTATGTTGGCGTTGAAGTTTCGACAGTAAGTAACTTCGGCGAACTTCTCCAAAAACCCGACTTTGGAGGATTCGCAGCCAACGAGGTCGCACCTTTCATCTCAATGTACTGGGGAAGCCTTATGATTGGCCGCTGGACTGGTGCAGTTGCAGCCTTCGACTTCAAATCTACGACAAAGAAGATTCTTACAATAGTGGTTCCATTGGTTGCATTCGGCGTAGTGCTTGGCGTAAACGCAATCTCGCAGTACAGCATTGTGGTTCTGCTTCCGTACATCGCACTTATAGCAATTCAGATTGCAGCATTCTTCTTCACAAAGAACAAACCAGCACGCACCTTGTTTATTTTCGCAGTGCTTGCAGTATGCATGATGCTGATAGGCATTTGCACCGAAGGAATGGTTTCTATTTATACAATTATGGCTGGCGGTTTGTTCTGCTCGATTATGTGGTCTTCAATCTTCAACCTTGCACTAGCAGGACTTGGCAAATATACAACACAAGGATCTGCTTTCCTCGTGATGATGATTCTTGGTGGCGCTGTAATTCCGCCTATTCAGGGTAAATTGGCCGACTACATGCAGACTCTTTCGCCTACCGAAGGCTTCGGAATACATTATTCGTATGTTATTCCAGTTCTATGCTTTGCATTCCTGGCATTCTTTGCTATGTATGTAAAGAAGATTTTGAAAAAGCAGGGCATCGACTACGACAGCGAAGTGTAGGAAATTGTTTCTTGGGGCTTGCAGGCTTAAAGGCTAACAGGCTTAAAGCCGTTTCAATGGGCTGACACCCGTTTGAATGCCTACTTGTGCTGAGCGCAATCGAAGTACGGCATTTCTGTAGAGACGCTTCATGGCACGTCTTTACAGGGGTTGACGCCAGTTTATTGTTGAGCCACAAATTTTGCGGCTGTACATTTGGCAACATCATGGCGCGATTGTACAAGATGATTCCAATTCATTGGTACATCATATCCAAAGGATTGGAAAGCTCTCAATACACAAAAAAGGCGCAAATTGCGTCCTTTTGTTAATTCCAAACGAATAAAAAAGGGCGGAATATTTCCGCCCTAAAATTTATCGAATAAGATGTGTTTATTCAACAATAATGTTCTTTACAACAACGCCATCAGCAGTTGTAATTCTAACCATATAGTTAGCCTTTGCAAAACCTTCTGCGCTGATAGTTTCGAAGTTGGAGTTTACATCCTTGCTCATTACTACACGGCCTGTCATGTCGATGATAGTAATGTTCTGCATACCTTCAGCAGCAATGTTGATGATTGAGCTAGTCGGGTTAGGATAAACGCTGATTTCGCTGATAGCATTTTCTTCAACAGCAACTGGATCAGTAACGGTCACTGAAAGAGTAACGGTATCGGTTAACGTTCCATCTTGACTGTAAGCAATGAGTGTAGTAGTGTAACTACCTGCTGTACCGTAGGTAACATTAACAACATCCTCCGTTGAAGTTGCAGGGCTACCGCCTTCGAAAGTCCATGCTACATGGTCGGTGTATGAATTGCAAGTGCTTGTATAGGTAACAGTTGTTCCTGTCTCAATAGCAAGCATCTGGTATATATATAAATCTGTGTAAGCAGGGTCGGTTGTGAAGCTTGCTTCAACAGTAGGTTCGCTTACATTAACGGTCAAAGTCTTTGTGCTTTGTCTGTCTCCTTCGCCGTAAGCAACTAGTGTAGTTGTATAAGTGCCTGCTGTAGCATAGGTAACAGTTACTTGATTTTCTGTTGAAGTTGCTGGATCGCCACCTGGGAAAGTCCATGCAATGCTAGTTGTGTTTTCGTTGCAAGCACTAGTGTAAACTATTGATTCTCCAACTATAATGTTAACTGATGTTCCGCTAAACAATGACGAAGTTGCCTCTGGATTAGTTGTAAAATCAGCAATAACAGCCAATTCGTCTTCCTGAACTGTAATGTAAGCATGCTTTACCAAAGTGTCGGCTGTCATATATACTCCATATTGTGAAGTTGCAACAGCAAGTTTTACAGAATATACACCTGCTGCGGTATATGAATAAGCTGGATTTGCATCCGTCGAGGTTGCAAGCATACCTGCAGTTCCGCCATCAGCATCAAAGCTCCAGCTATAGAAAATTTCGCCTGTGTATGGTTGACCATTCTGGGTTGCTGTAACATTATTGGTGAAATTAACAGTCTGTCCTACAAGCACTGTAGTGTTGTCTGCTGCAAAATCAACATTGAAAACAACAGGAGCTTCGCTAACTACAACGCTTACTGTAGCGGTGTCTCTCAATTCTCCAGATTCGCTGTAGGCAACCAAGGTAGTTGTAAATGTACCTGTGTTTGCGTATGTAACAGTTGCTGTGTTTGCCGTTGAAGTTGCAGGAGAACCGCCCTCGAATGTCCATGCTACATGGTCTGTATTAGAACTTGAACTTGTGTACGAAACAGTTTCGCCCTGTGCAATACGAATTGCCTGAGAGAAATCTCCTGAAATTATATCCATAGATGGTTCAGGATCAGAAGTAATACTTGCTACAGGTGTTGCTTCCTGACCTTCTTCAACTACAGTAATGATGATATTGGTCGAAACGCCGCTTCCGTTCAAATAAGTGTTTACTAATGACATTGATACAAACGCTGATGAGCTTTCTCCATCAATGTTAGCCTTCATTTTAAGTTCGTATGTATCTGCCTCTGTTGGAGTTCCCGTTATTCTCAATGTATAAGTGCCGTCGGCAGCCATTGGGTTTGCACTTGCGCATGCAGTAAGTCCTGTGGGAAGATCAACAAGTTCATTCAATGTAACAGAATTAACAGTTATTGTAACAGAACCTAATAACGCATTGATAGAACTACCATTTATTTGTGAAGGAACCTTTATGCTTACACACTGGTCAACTGGAACGCCGACAGTGAGTACAGGAAAATCCTGGCTTTGCGGGTAGATTGGAATAACGCCATTTGAGTAGTCCGCCTCGTTTGCGTGCGGTGCACAAGCATCGGCACAAACCTCCATCTGTGCGAATCCGCAAATTGTCATTGCAAAAATTGCGATTGCTGAAAGTAAAAATTTTTTCATATCGATACTAAATTTAAAAATTAAACTCTATTACATTTTAATAATTCGCTTTACAGAAGTTCCTTCCTTAGTTTCCACCTTAATCATATATTCTGATCTTGCGAAACTGCTGAGGTCGATACTTGCTGACGAGCAATTTTCGTTTGCAAAGTAAATAATTTTTCCTGACATATCAAGAATTGTTACCGAAATAAGATTAACAGCTTCGATGTTGAGTATGCTGCTTGTCGGATTAGGGTAAACGTTTACAAGATTGTCAATTTCGTAATCGTTGATGCCTACAATGCTTATTGTACGAGCCGTAGAATCACGACCATAATCATTTTCGGCTACTAGCGATACAAGGAAATCGCCTTCTGTTGCAAATGTTACTACAGGATTTTGTTCTGCTGATGTTGCTGGTGTTCCATTTTCGAATGTCCAGTTCCATGTTGTCGGCAAGTTTGTACTAAGATCGTTGAACTGAACCGAGAAACCTTCTTCCTGCTGTGTTATATTGTATGAGAAATCGGCGACAGGTGCTTCGCCAGTCTGTGCTTCGGTAACGGTAATATATGTTGCTTCTTCCTTAGTGTTTTCGCCACAAGCGTTAGTCACAGTCAAGGAAACCCGATATGTACCAGGAGTAGAATATACTACACGTGGATTTTCCTCGGTTGAAGTTGCAGGGTTGCCTCCTTCGAATGTCCATGTGCGAGTTGCCTGATAACCTGTAGATGTATTGGTAAAGTTGACTGCGTTACCTGCTGTTATTTCGGTTGCACTTGCAGAAAATCCAGCTACTGGAGCAGAACCTTCTTCTACCGTAACTTGAATTGCATCCATTCCGTTGGGGAAGAACGTGTCGGTATTCAATGAAAGCACATAGCTTGATGATAATACTGCGCGTAATTTAAGTTGAAATGTTCCTGATTCGGTTGGTGTTCCTGTAAGATGAATTGTGTAATATCCATCAGGCTGCCAATTGGCATCCGACAAACAATAAGAAACACCTGCAGGCAATCCGCCAAATCCCTTTACTTCTATACCACTCAGAGGAATTGAGTAATTAATGGTTCCAAGTCCAACGGATGCTGGGTTTATCGATGCCGGACAATGCATTGTAATACAGACATCCAACGGTTCGCAAGTCCTGATTGTAGGAAAGTACTCGCTGTTTACATCTGGCTCGTATGGAACTACACCACTTGAAAAATGCCCGTTAATATTTGGCTCACACGATTCGCCTGCACCACATATTATAATAGGGTCGCTTACATCAAATTGCGCACTGGCAACAAATGCCATGGCAACAAATAAAAGTACTGATAAAATCTTCTTCATATTCTAGATATTAAAATTTTGCTGATAATGATACTTCAAAGCGGCGCGGAGCGCAAATGTCGCCCGGACGACCACAATATACTTGATTCAAAAGGTTTTTCACATGGAAAGAAAGTTTTGTTTCCTTATATAACTTTACTCCTACATAAAAGTCTATATTCCAGAAATTTTGTTCGGCAGTTCTTATGCGGTAATCCCAGTAACCTGGAAGAATAATTGAACTCAAAACTGCATAGTCGCCGATGACCTCTTCGGCAGGACGTTCGTCGCAGAACAATCGGTCAACATTCTTAACTTTGCTCTTCCAAACTAGGTCAATACCAACTTCAAACCATTTTGCTGTCAGGCTGACATCGGCTTTTACAGAATGTTTATATCTGTATTTCAAAGTCTTGTCATCGGTTGATGTTGACGGGTCGATGTCGTCGGAAATATATTTCGGATTGTTGTAAGTGTAGCCAACCATTGCATTAAGTTCGCCCCAGTTGCCAAGTGGACCGGTAATTACACCCGAAAGGTCAACTCCAAAGATGTCGGCATTGCCAACATTGGCACATTGGAATCCCATCTCGGGGTCACCAACCTGACCGAGTTCGTAAGGCTCTCCTGTAAGCGAATTAAGTACCACAAAGCCAAACTCCATCATATTATACATGCGCTGGAAATATATTGCTGCATCGGCAAAGCCTTTCCATTTGCCAAACTTGTAGCCCTGCTTTGCTCCGACTTCCACGCTCCAGCTCGTTTCAGGAGTAAGGTTTAGGTTCGGGAACACCTTTACTGCGCCAAGAGCCATTGATATGTACTTTTCTGACACGGCAGGGAACCTGTAACCCTGTCCGAATGAAGCTCGCAGGAAAGTAGCCTCGGCAACCTGATAGTTGACACCTAGACGAGCAACCGGCTTAATAGGAATATTGATGGTATCCTTGCCAAATTTAAGTTCTGTCTTGGTCATGGATGTATCGACCTTGAAATACTCGAAGCGGACACCAAGCGAGAACTTCAGCAATCCATAACGGGCGTCACCTTGAACATAGGCGGCAACCTCATTGCTATAATGATTGCTGAACATATTGGATATTACCACCTGATAATTATCTACAGCACCTGCCGAAATCTTCCAGTGTTCCAACGACTTCTGGTACTGATACTCTGCATACCAAACATCGCCTAGACTGTTCTTCATTGTATCTATGGCAACTTCGTTCAATGTTCGGAAGAAACGCGTACGCAAGCTGTGTCTGTCTTCGTTTTTAGGACAAATGTATTGTACAAATGGGTCGACATTTACTCTGTACCCCTGAGTAGGAGCAGAAGAACCACCAAACATAGTATTCGAAACATACGGCATCGTATCCGATTGCCACATGAAGAAGTCGCTAATCTGATTGAGCATGTAGTTTGCATTTACGCCTATCGAAAGGCCGTCAACCTTTTTGAAGCGGTAACGGAGGTTTGTGTTCAGTCGTGCACGACGTTCATTTTCGGTATCGCGGAAACCTTCGTTCTTGTAGAAATTTCCACCAAGCACAAAGTCGAAGTTACCAAACTGCTGACTATGCAGGAAACTAGCTCCATAGTATGCGGGATTCTGCTCGTTGCCCCACCATTTGAAACGTTCGTCGGCAGGATCGCCATAAACACCGAAGAATGCATTTACCTTTGTCATCGGTTCCGATGTAGGATATGCAGTACGGATGTTAATTACACCGCCCAATGCTTGCGAACCAAACAATGCCGATGAAGCTCCTTTTAGAACCTCCACCTGCGAAATGTTCTCGGTAGGAATGTAGTTCCACTTTGCATCACCAATGTCAGCTGACATGATTGGCATTTCATCAACAAGAATCATGACACGGCTACCAGCGCCATAGCTCCAACCCGTACAAGAGCGGATACTAGGCTGATGGTTGTTTACATCAACGCCCGGAACCTTATTTAGCGAAGATTCAATATTATAGGTATTCTTATTCTCAATAGCCTGCGGTTTCAGGACTTCCATCGAAATGGTAATGTCCTGCAACTTCTGTTCGTACTTACCAGCACTCACAACCACCTCGTCGATGATTTCGGCATCCTGCGCAAGAACCACATTCTTTGTAACATCTGAGCCAGAAATCGTTACATCTTCGTGATGATTTTTGTAACCTATATAATTATACTTTACTTTATACGAACCTTCCGGAAGGGCAATCTCGTAGTTACCATCAAAATCGGTACTTGTACCAGTCTTTATCTTTTCGTTGGTGCTTGTTACCATAACATTTACACCAAAGAGACCTTCCTTAGTAGCATCGTCTGTTACTTTTCCTTTAAGTTTCGCCGATTGCGAATATACATTTGCACAAATTAGGACAGAGGTTAAAACTGTCAGTATACTTAACAATATATGCTTTACCATATATACACCTTTAAAACAGGGCACAAAAGTAATTTATTTTTTCCCTCTTAATTGTTTTGGACGCATATTTTACTCACAACCTATTGTTCAACACTAAAAAAATCAAAGAGTTACAATAGATTTTTTTAGCGATGATTTGCATTAATTTTTAGAGCGGAACATGCAGATTATATTTTGTTTTGTGCTGTATATATAATATTGGAATGCCCGAAGGCTTGTTGTCTTGCAGTCCTGCAGTCTATTTGACTGTTAGACTGCGAGACTGTCAGACATATTAGAACAGGCTCATCTGTGTTCCGCTATCGGGCATAAAGCCATCGTCGGTAGCTGCAGTTTCTTCTACTTGCGGTTCTTCTTCCTCTGGCTCTTCATCCTCGGGTTTGACAAGCGGTTCAATGAAACAAATTTCCTTAACAGCATAGGTGGTAAGACGTTTGCCTCGTGCAGTAATACCCTTTACTCCGATAAATTCCTCGGCATCAATGATTTCAGGCTCGCGCTTTTCGTCCTTGCCGCCAAAAGTTATCTTCAGCTGCGGATGCTTGTCCTCGTTGACAGCAAGCATGTACGAACCTTCATACTCCGAAATAAACGACTGCGGTTTTGTCATCTCCTGTACATTGAAACGCTTCAAATAATAGAAGTTCTGCTCGGCATCGAAATGAACGGCTGTGAAAACCTTGTCAGCATTGTACTTTTCTATTATCAGAATGTCGTCGTTGTAGTGGTTAGAAAGATCGAAATTGGTGAAAATGCAGTCGCCTGCATTGGTAACAACGAGAATTTTATCGGTTCCTGAGAATTCGCCCAAGTACTGTCCGCGTCCATCAACATTCAGACGCAAAACATCCTTGTCGAACCATATCTTGCGTCCGCCAAGAGTCGAGATACCTTCCTCCTTCTGAGTTATCTTGTGAATTTCGGTACGAGCGAAAATATTTCCTTGTGCATCGCGGTTCTTTATGGCAATATCCTTGAAATCGACCTCGAATGTAAGCTTACGCAATTTCGGTTTCGGCTTCAGTTTGCAGGAAATAACTTCGGCTTCTCCATTGGAGTTTGCCTTGAAATAAAGCAACTTAGATCCGGGTGTTCCCTTGGTGATGTCGTACTCCTTATCGCGAATGACATTTGTGATTGCAAAGCGCTTGATATATGATGTCGCCGACTTGCCATCACGATATACAACATTGTATATGGTGCGTTTGTCATTCTTGCGGTAAACAGCAACATGGATGATTCCCTTTCCGAAAAATGCCTTTTCAGACACCTTCGACACCTGATATGTACCATCTTCGCGAATGACAATGATATCATCTATGTCTGAACAGTCGCACACATATTCATCCTTCTTCAAGCCGTAGCCCACAAAGCCTTCTTCCTTGTTAAAGTATAGTTTTTCGTTTGCAACAGCAACCTCGCCTGCATCAATAGAATCGAAGTTGCGGATTTCGGTCTTGCGATCGCGACCTTCGCCGTACTTTTCCTTGATGTGCTTGTAGTAGTTAATGGTATAGTCAACAATATGGTCGAGGTCGTTCTGTACGGCTTTTATCTGCTCCTGTATTGCAATCAAGTCCTCATCTGCCTTCTCGATGTTGAAACGAAGAATTCGTTTCATCTTTATTTCGAGCAACTTCAGAATGTCTTCGGTTGTAACTTCGCGCATAAGTTTCAGCTTGTGAGCGATAATCTTGGAATGGATGAACTCGACAGCCTCATCGTTGGATCCAGCATTTTCGTATGCTTTTTCCTTGTAGATGCGCTTTTCGATGAACCATTTTTCGAGCGACTGGTAATGCCATTGCTCCTCGAGCTCGTTCATCTTGATTTTCAGTTCCTGACGGAGCAGTTCCAAAGTATTGCGCACTGAGGCCTCAAGTATTTCGGTAACCGATGCAAAACGGGGCTTGTCCTCCTCTATTACGCAGGCATTTGGCGAAATTGAAACCTGGCAGTTTGTAAACGCATAAAGTGCATCAATGGTAACATCTGCCGAAACTCCTGCCTGAAGTTCGATGACTATTTCGGCATTTTCGGCTGTATTGTCGTCAACCTTCTTGATTTTTATCTTGCCCTTTTCGTTGGCCTTCAAGATTGTGTCAATGATTCCGCTGGTGGTCTGTCCGTAAGGGATTTCCCTTATGGCAAGGGTTTTCTTGTCAACTTTTTCGATTCTGGCACGGATGAGCAGTTTTCCGCCACGCTGACCATCGTTGTAGCGGCTTACATCGATAAGTCCGCCAGTCGGGAAGTCGGGATAAAGTTGCACTGGCTCGTCCCTAAGCACTGCTATACAACCATCAAGCAGTTCGTTGAAATTGTGCGGAAGGACAATCGAGTTGAGACCTACAGCAATACCTTCAACACCCTGTGCAAGCAAAAGAGGAAACTTTATAGGCAAGTTTATAGGTTCCTGCTTACGACCATCGTACGAATCCTTCCAGAAGGTAGTCTTGTTGTTGAATGCCACCTCGAGAGCAAACTTCGAAAGACGAGCCTCGATGTAACGCGGAGCAGCAGCGCTGTCGCCGGTAAGAATATTACCCCAGTTACCCTGAGTATCGATGAGCAGATCCTTTTGTCCGAGCTGCACCAATGCGCCGCCGATTGCGGCATCGCCGTGAGGGTGATACTGCATGGTTTGACCAACAATGTTAGCCACCTTGTTGAAACGACCATCATCTATCTGCTTCATTGCATGAAGGATACGGCGCTGTACGGGTTTCAGACCATCGTAAATGTGCGGCACGGCACGCTCAAGAATTACGTATGAAGCATAGTCCAGAAACCAGTTCTGGAACATATTTTTCATGCGGGTAATGGTGACACCGGTTTCGGGATTTTGTTCAACCTCGATAACATTGGTTTCGTCCTGCGGTATATTCTTGTTTTCGTCGTCCATAGTTTCAGTTTTTTAGTCTTCTTCCATCCTAAGGTTCTCGATAATGAAGTTCTGGCGCTCCTGGGTGTTGTTACCCATAAAATAGTCGAGCAGTGCCTTTATGTTGTCGTCCTTCGACAGGGTAACTGGCGAAAGCTTCATATCGGGACCAATGAAGTTCTTGAATTCCTGCCAGTTGATTTCACCGAGACCTTTGAATCGTGTGGTTTCCGAATTCTTGATTTTCTTCTGTGCCTCGTCGCGTTCGCTTTCGGTGTAGCAGTACTTGGTCTCCTGCTTGTTGCGCACGCGGAAAAGCGGTGTTTCGAGGATAAACAAGTGCCCCTGCTTGATTATGTCGGGGAAGAACTGCAGGAAGAAGGTTATCAGCAGTAACCTGATGTGCATACCGTCGACATCGGCATCGGTGGCGATTACCACATTGCGGTAGCGGATATTGTCAATTCCCTCCTCGATGTTGAGTGCGGCCTGCAGAAGGTTGAACTCGTCGTTCTCGTAAACCACTTTCTTGGTCTTGCCATACGAGTTAAGCGGCTTACCGCGCAAGCTGAACACTGCCTGAGTGGTAACGTCGCGGCTCTTGGTGATGGAACCACTTGCCGAATCACCCTCAGTGATGAAGATTGTACTTTCGTCTCGACGGGGATTGTTGCTGTTGTAGTGAATACGGCAGTCGCGGAGCTTCTCGTTGTGCAAACTTACCTTCTTGGCCTTTTCGCGGGCTAGTTTCTGTACACCCGACATTGCCTTACGCTCCTTTTCGGATGACTGGATTTTCTCAAGCATCCTGTCGGAAATATCCTTGTTCTTGTGCAGATAGTTGTCAACTTCGCGCTTAATGAAATCGCCCACAAACTTGTTGACGCTTACGCCCGACAGCGGATAAGGATTGCCTTCTTCATCCTTCTCTGGCGCCATATTCGCAGAGCCGAGCTTGATTTTTGTCTGGCTTTCGAAAGTAGGTTCAATGACATTTATAGCGATGGCAGCCACGATTCCGCTACGAATATCCTGCGGCTCGAAGTTCTTGCCGTAGTATTCCTTGATGGTGCGGGCAATGTGCTCCTTGAATGCGCTCTGATGAGTACCGCCCTGCGAGGTGTATTGTCCGTTTACAAACGAATAGTATTCCTCGCCGTTCTGATCGGTGTGTGTGAATGCAATCTCGATGTCGTCGCCCTTAAGGTGGATATGCGGATAAAGAGGTTCCGAATTGTGACGTTCTTTCACAAGGTCGAGAAGACCATTTTTCGAAATGTACTTTTTGCCGTTGAAATTAAGCGTAAGACCGGTGTTGAGATAGCTGTAGTTGCGGAACATCGTCTCGAGGTATTCCTCGCGGAAGCGGTAGTGTCCGAAGATTTCCTCGTCGGGGGTAAATTCAACGTATGTACCGTTCCTTTCGGTTGTCGGAACAAGGTCGTATTCCTTTACCAGCTTGCCCTTTTCAAAATCGGCTTGCTTTACCTGTCCATCGCGGAACGACTTTACAGTAAATTTTACAGAAAGTGCATTTACCGCCTTGGTACCGACACCGTTAAGACCAACTGACTTCTGGAAAGCCTTGGAGTCGTACTTGCCGCCGGTGTTCATTATCGAAACAGCGTCTATCATCTTTCCCTGCGGGATTCCTCGTCCGAAGTCGCGAACCGAAATGGTATTTTCGCGCAGTTTGATTTCGATGTTAAGTCCGAAGTGCATACGGAACTCGTCTATAGAGTTGTCTATGACTTCCTTAACGAGGACATAGATTCCGTCATCGGAAGCCTCGCCGTTGCCGAGCTTGCCAATGTACATACCTGGACGCAGACGCACATGCTCAAGACCTTCGAGGGTGCGAATGTTGTCATCGGTGTAGTTGCTTATGTTGTTGTTTTCTGCCATTGAACAAAATTTTTGCTTTGCAAAAATACAACACAGCTACGCCAAAATCTGACCTATACCTTATTTTTAATTAACAAAGTGGGTGTTAATTACAGAATTTTGAAATTATTAGATTAATTGCCGAATTTTTGATGTTATTGTTTTACAATTTTTGCGATAGTATCTATCATCTTCTTTGAAGGAGAAAACAATGGTTCTATCAATCCTTTGGTGGCATCAAACGAACAATTATAGTCACTCTTTTCTCGCATTGTCTGCAAAAGCGTGAAGGTGTCAGAATGTTCTTCCTGCAGTATTCCCGTCTTAATATATGTCTGTCTGAACAACATGCCAAGCCCATGATGCGTTCGTACCTCATGTTTATCGTGCACAAGCAAGGAGTTGATGGCATGGAATACCGAATAATACAAACGGTTAGCAGCGGCATCCCATTGTTCGTGTTCCCGCATTATTATTGCCTGTTGATAGTTTGCAAATGACTTTTCTATCTCTCTATCTACAATGATACGCCTATTCTCTTCACTTAAATTCATATCAGCACACGTTTATCTAATGACACATTATGATAAAACAGAGTATAATCGAATCCTTCCCATTCTCTTTTGGAATAAACTTGTGGATTGATTTCTTCTCCGATGTCCCACCCCAGTTCGCGAAGAGGTTTCTGAACTAAATAGTCATCAAGTGTCAACTCATCCTTGTCTAGTAATATTAGCAAATCGTAATCGCTGTCAGGACGAGCATCTCCTCGTGCGCGAGAACCATAAAGCCACAAAGAAGCACCCTTAGGCAGCGTACACCCAGCTGTTTCCATAATGCGTTCTATGACTTTTTCCTGTTTCATCTTTTTATTAGATTTTTACAATGCAATTATACACATTATTTCCAACTTGGCAAAATATTCTTATTTGGCCCATACGGTTACTGAATATCTTCTTTTTTTCCCATCCTTCTCCTTATTCCCGCAACAATCTGCATAAGAATAAGTATAACCGAAGCCACGCAGCACATACGCGCAATGTAGTCGCCGTACTTGGAGTAGAAAGTTACCTTGTCATTGGCGTTTATAGTTGCTGCAATGCCACCACGCTCCCACCAGCCAAGAGATTCAACGACATCGCCACGCTGGTTGATAATGCAACTTATACCCGTGTTGGCGCTTCGTGCTATGCTACGGCGAGTCTCTACGGCACGCAGACGCGAGAAACTGCAATGCTGGCGATAGCCGGGTGTATCGCGCCACCAGCCATCGTTGGTAATGACAAAAATCATCTGTGCGCCATCCTCGACAAAGCCTCCGCAATGTTCGCCAAATGCCGATTCGTAGCACACCGGCACACCGACCTTTACACCGCTTACATTATTGGAGAACGCAGTAGGATGCTCTTGACAACCGTGACTTCCACTCATTCCGCCAAGGTCGGTCATAAGGTCGCTAAGAAAACCGAAAACCTTGATGTAGGGAAGAATCTCTGCCCCTGGAACCAGCTTGCTCTTGCGGTAAATCTGCACATACTGTCCAGAATCAACCTGCATCGACACATTATAAATGTCGTAGTGGTCGTTTTCGCCTATTTCGCGGGCAGTTTCGGTAATGGAAGTGCCGTCGTAGGCCTTGTCGCCATGTTTGTGGTAGTAAACCTTGAATGTAGTCGCACCTATAACAAACTTACTTTTAGGATAGTCGTGCATAAACTTGCGCACTGCCAAAAGCGACGAATTTCCCTGCATGAAATCTTCCTGAATAGTACCGTTCAGAGCCGTTTCGGGAGCGACAAAATAATCGGTCTCTGCATTTCCGTAAGTAGTTGCAATATCGAGTATATTTTCAATCTGCGAACCGAAAGTGTTCTCATCAAACTTTTCGCCCCATGGGTCGATATTAGGCTGAATTACAACAACATTCTGTGGATTTCCCTTTTCAGTGTATGTATAATAGCGGATGACGGATGAAATTATCGGAACAAACAATAAAACAGCAGTTGTAATAAGAATTGGCAATCTTGGTTTGCGTTTTTCAAAAAATCCGCATAGCAACCTGAACATCAATGCATTAATTATCAATATCCAAGTTGATCCACCAAGATGTCCGGTAATTTCGTACCACTGTACAAACATCACATCGTTGGCAAACGAATTACCAAGCACCAGCCATGGCCATGCAATCTCGCTGTTCATAAACAGGTACTCGAATGCTACGTAGCAACTGACGAATGCAATAAGTCCGACCTTTTCGCCACCACACTTCCACAGCGCATATACAATCCTCATTGTCAACGCCATGAGCAGAGATGATGCAAGCACCGCCATAAACACGCCTGCCGGACTTGCAAAGTAAACCCACCAAGTTGTAATCAGGTTCCAAAGGACAAACATCAGATACGAATATCCAAAAAACTTTGCTCCGCCACGCTTGCCGTTCTCGGCGATAATGTCCCTCATCAGCAGAAGCATAGGCACAAAGCCCACAAGTACAAGCCACGGCAAATGCAGATTGAACCAACCTGCACTCAGCAGCAAAGCCGACAAAACGCACAATCCGAACCTTAATGCAACATTTATCCTTTTCATTGCAATTCCTTTATCTTGTTGTAAATGAACTCGGAAACTCCAACCGACTTTTCCACGTATGCATTTGCCTGCGAGCACGATTCGGTATATTTACCCTCATCGGAAAGAAGTTTTTCGACAACATTTTCAAATTCATCGTACGATGAAATTGAAAATCCTGCTCTGCAACTTATCAAATCAAACGCTTCCTTGAACTTGCGATAGTTCGGTCCGAAAATCACTGGCAATCCGTAAACTACCGCTTCAAGAGTATTGTGTATTCCAACGCCGAAACCACCACCAACATACGACAGTCGTCCGTAGCGGTACATCTTCGACAACATTCCCATCGAATCGACAATTATGTACGACAATTCCGATGCTTTGGACGTGCCGCATTTCGACAGGCGGACACATGGTTTGTCCAGCATCTTTTCTATCGCGCAAAGGTGTTCCTCGTGAATCTCGTGCGGAACAATCACTGCCTTCAAATTGTCGTGGGTGTTTATGTATTGCGAAATAATCTTCTCATCTGGCGGCCAAGTGCTTCCGCAAACAATGACATTGCCCGACTGCGAAAATTCGCGGAGGAATTCGTTTTCGTATTCTTCGTGTGAAATCTGATAAACACGATCGATACGCGTATCTCCACACACCGAAATGTTCTTCACACTAGCACTTTCGAGGAGATTTTTGGAATTTTCGTCCTGCACAAACATCCAGGCAAAATCGGTAAGAACCTTGCGGTAGAACTTTCCCCACGGGCGGAAAAAAATCTGTCCGCTACGGAAAATTCCAGAAATCAGATAGGTATTTATTTTCCGTTTCGCCAATTCGCGAATAAAGCAGTACCAGAACTCATATTTCACGAAGACGACAAACTCGGGATTTATTATTTCGACGAATTTCCGTGCATTGCGTTTGCTGTCGAAAGGCAGATAACATACTATATCAGCCTTGTTGTAATTCTTGCGCACCTCGTAGCCACTCGGGCTAAAAAAAGTTAACACGATTTTCTTTCCTTCGGACTTATAGCGTTCTATCAGCGGACGACCTTGCTCAAACTCGCCAAGCGAAGCCGCGTGAAACCACACATATTTCTGTCCCGGTTCAATTTTTGCTCGTAGATTTTTCTCCCAATCCTTTCGTCCCGACACCATAAGCTTGGCCTTGCGATTGAACGGGGCAGCCAGCCTAACAGCAAGGAAATAAGCACGGACACAAAGGAAATAGAAGAATTTCATCGTTAATAATAATAGTATTCTTCAGGAGCGTGAATATATATAGGCAAAATCCAACCTATACGTATTCCAATCATAGAATCGTGATACTGGGTATTGTCCTTGCCTCGCAGGTTGAAGTCGTAGTTGCGACGCGATTTTGTCCACGCGAAAGTATATTCCACACCTCCGTAGAAATTCACTAACTTTTTGTTGCTCAAGAACTGATAACCCAGGAATCCGCGCAAGGCAATACCGTTTCTAAGTCCATCGTAACCTTTTTTGTAGTCGCCAAGCACAGGAGGAGTATTATTCGATCGGTTCTCAATACGGATATGATGTTCCAGAATGCCTACTCCTACATTTGCCACTATACCAGAATTCGGATTTGGCTTACGGAATGCAAAAACACGCCCGAACTTAACACCAGTATAGAATCCTGATTGAGTCATCAATACCGTGCCATATTCGCCGTATGAATTTATTATGTTTCCCGTTTGGGTCATAATGTTACGCAAAATCGACACGCCTTTGTCATCGTATCCGCCCCAAAGGTAGCTTCCCTCGAAGCCGAAAATCCAGTTATGCTTTGTCTTGAACGAAAGACCGATTCCCATCGTCGATGGATTTCGGTTGTATTTTGCCTTCATGTCGGTTAACGAAAACTGGTATGCATAGTTTATTTCGCACTGCCATATATTTATGCAAGTGTCTTTTACCTGCGCAAACGTTGACATCGAAAACAGCACCAAGGCAAACAATATTGTCAATACCTTTTTCATCATTTTGCAAAACTAATACTTTTTTCGGTTGTGCAAATAAAAAATCTGTGCGACCTCGCTGAGGTCGTTGTTTCCAATGATCAACTATTCTATAAAAATACGACCTTTCCAAGGTCGCCTATGATGTTAAAAAATAGACCTCGGAGAGGTCATATTTCTATAGATGATAAAAATGATACAAACCGACCTCAGCGAGGTCGTACATTCTTATGATGTTATTACCGATTGTTTTTGAAACGGATGTAGTAGCCCAATGCAAACTGGCATACGAAGCCAAATCGTTGTTCACTTTCACGAAAAACATCACCAGGACGTATGTCTGCATTGTCAATTACTTCTGGATCCGTTTCATCAATTGAGATTACATCATGACTCCATGAGGTCAACCAATGGAAGTTGAATCCGACATTCAAATCGAATGCTATTCTATTACCAGCGTTAAATTGATATCCAATTCGATAAGCTGATGTTATATCATTTATCGCAACATCCTCCACATAACTATATGCCGAACTGAAAGAACCTGCATGATACGAATCAATATTTATTCCCTTATATGCTATCTGCAGTTCGCCGTACCAACCAAAAGGAGCCTTCTGGTCGTATTCCGTCAGATGCTTGTTCACCTTGCCCCAGTATCCACGCGCTCCAACAGAAATCTCACCACCTTTGCAACCAGAAAAAAGACTCCACTCATTACCATTATTGTACATACAGGCAAATTTGTAAGTAAGTTCGGCGGTGGCACTGAAATTCCTATGGAAAGGCTTTTCGAAACCAATATTCGGATTGAGCACAAGAGCTTTCAACGGTCGTATTTTCACCACAGAGTTCTGGAAAAACTGTGCCGATGCCGACAACGACAAAAGCAAAACAAATGAAAATATTGCGAAATACCTCTTCATATTTCGCAAAGATAATAAACATCTGCATTTGCAAACTACAAAATGAAGTTTTTTAATTCTTTTTACCCTCAATATATTCCGAAAAGCACTTAAAGAAGTCGTAGTCCATAATGTCACTGATTTTTAGGAGCAAGTCGGTGTATATCCATTTGCGCTCGAAAAGCTTGTACATATTCTGCCGCGAATAGCCGAGCTGTGTTGCAAGCCAAGTGATTGTGCGCCCCTGACGGCGGAGTTCCTGCTTTATTATGTGTCCTATGTGCGGTTCGTTATCCATTGCTTTGCCTTTGCGAACCTTGCCCTTATTCCGAATATAAGCATACAAAAAAGGCGGAACTGCTTCGTTGGGCTTATATCGTAATCGAGGCTCGGCAAAGCCTTTGTAGCATATAAGCACGAACAATTCACGCCTAAAGCGCGAACTTTCCGCGACTTATTCTCGCTACTTGAATTTTGCCGATTCCGAT
>JBGUHW010000206.1:0-5222 GCA_045112395.1 Bacteroidales bacterium | reverse complement strand
CCCATATTATATAATAGGAAAACTTTATGGCAATTTTATTAAAAAACAAATACGAGTGGAAATTCTCTAAAATAGGTGGAGTTACTCGTGTAAACATTGAAACTGGAGAGGACATTGCTCACCTCGCTGAACTTGACCAGAAGATGTGGACGGTTCTCAGCTGTCCGACAAAAGGCCTTGAAATTGATGACAAGACTCTTGAAATCCTTGACCTCGACCATGATGGAAAAATCAAGGTAAACGAAGTAATATCTGCATCGCAGTGGCTGACAAAGGTACTGAAAGACCCGAATTTGCTCATTAAGCAAGATAGTACACTGAATCTTTCGGATATAAATCAGGAAGACGAAGATGGCAAGAAACTTTATGATTCCGCTAAGCAAATCCTGAAAAATCTCGGTCTCGAAAAGGATAGCATTTCGATAGCCGACACATCCGACAGACTTGCAATTTTTGCTAAGACTAGGTTCAACGGCGATGGTATTATTACCGAAAATTCTACAGATGACGAAGGTCTGAAGGCAATAATAAAGTCGTGCATAGAAACTGTTGGCAGTGTTACCGACCGCAGTGGTGACCTAGGCATAAATGTCGACCAGATTGAAGAATTTTACACAAATTGTGCAGATTTTTCAGCTTGGAGCAAGGATGGTGACGACCGCAAGGAGTCAGTTTTCCCATACGGCGGCAATACCGAGGCAGCTCTCAATGCATACACTGCTTTGAAGGAAAAGATTGACGACTATTTCCTGCGTTGCAAATTGATAGCATTCAACAACGATTCTACCGCAGCTTTGGATGTTTCTGTTGCTCGCTTCGAGGCAATCAGCGACAAGAATCTCACAACTTGCATTGATGAGATTTCAACCTATCCGCTCGCACGCGTTGGTAGCAAGAAGGACTTGATGCTCAACGAAGGCATAAATCCAGCATGGGAAGCAGCCTTCTCGTCATTGAAGAGTCTCATTTTTGATGTTGATTTTGCAGGTAAGGATTCTATAAGCGAAAGCGAATGGAATTCGATTGGCGGAAAGTTTGCTGCATACAAGGAATGGAAGGATGCAAAGAAAGGCGCAGTTGTTGAATCGCTAGGACTCGAAGCTGTAAACGCTATTTTGGCAGAAAACCGCAAGGCAGAACTTTTGTCGCTTGTAGATCAGGACAAGGCATTGGAAGGCGAAGCCAACGAAATTGAAAGCGTTGACAAGTTGATGCATTTGTATCGCGACTTCTTCCTGTTGCTGAAGAATTTCGTTACATTCTCCGATTTCTATTCACGCAAGGGCGACAAGGCGATATTCCAGGCTGGTACATTGTACATAGATCAGCGTAGTTGCGACCTATGTATAAAGGTAAGCGACATGCCTAAGCACAATTTGACGGCAAGTTTCAGCGGAATGTACATTGCATATTGCGACTGCACCTCCAAGACTAAGAACGAGACAATGACTATTGCCGCTGTTATAACGAATGGCGAAGTGAACAACTTGATGGTTGGCAAGAATGCTATTTTCTACGACCGTCAAGGTAACGACTGGGATGCAACAATCACGAAGATTATCGAAAACCCGATAAGCATTCGCGAAGCATTCTGGTCACCTTACCGCAAATTTGCAAGGTTCATTGAAAACCAGATTAACAAGTTCGCTGCTAGTCAGGACGAGAAGGTGACAAGCGAGGCAACTGGCTCGATGGAAGCTGCTGGCGACCAAATGGTAGCCAACGCTAGTAAAGCTGCTCAAAATGTACCAGGTTCCGAAGCTAAGAAAAACCAGGCATTCGACATCGCTAAGTTCTGCGGTATTTTTGCTGCAATAGGTTTGGCATTGGGATATATTGGCGGTTTCTTGGTTTCATTGGCAACAGGCTTCCTTAAACTTTCGTGGTGGCAGATGCCTCTTGCAATTATAGGTGTCATTTTGCTCATTTCTGGTCCATCGATGATAATTGCATGGCTCAAGTTGCGCAAGCGTAACCTTTCGCCTGTACTCAATGCAAATGGTTGGGCTGTCAATGCTCAGGCATACGTCAACATTAAGTTTGGCGCAACTCTTACCAAGATTGCCAAGTTCCCGCATGTAAAGAACGCTAGCGATCCATTTAAGCAGGGTGTTCCTGTATGGAGAAAAATACTCTATGTTGTAATTTTACTTGGAATCATATTCTGCGCATTGTATTTCACCAATGTATTGTCGCGTGTTGGTTTGCCTTCACCTTTCCACAAGGATGAACCTGTAGAGGTTGTGGCACTCGATAGTACTGCAGTTCCTGTAACCGACAGTGTTGCAGAAGTTCCTGCAGAAGCACCGGCAGATGCTCCAACAGAATAATAAACCGAATAACTTCATTATAAAGGCTGTCACGTGACGGCCTTTTTTTTGTATAAATATAAAGGTAACTATATATGTGTTGACTGATTGTATTTTTTATTCAGACCCATTTTGTCATTCCGTAAGACAAAGCGAACTGCATAAGGAACGGTGCTAGTGAGCCTGTCTGTATGGAACGCTGCTTGCAGCCTCGCGAAACGAAGTGAGCAACCTTTAGCTCGGCGAAGCCAATCTCCTTGCATATTGCCGCACTTCGACACGCTCAGTGAGCGGCTTACAACGCTCTCTGTTTATTGTTCTAACTTGTGGACCCTTTAGCGCACGAAGCTTGCGAGTAATGACAGATTGGGAGGTAAACTTTAGTCAACTTGTATATAGTAGCAAATAAAAAAGGTATGCTCATGCATACCTTCTTATTATAAGTGCAATAAATTCTATTAATGTGCCACTACGATTTTTACGGTCTTTTCTGCTTTGCCATCGTTGTAGAGGCGGCATACATAGTAACCGTTTTTCCAAGTGCTGCAGTTTACCGATATGCGGTTTGCATTGTCGGATGCGACATGTTTTACCACTTGTCCTAGAACGTTGTATATTTCAACGTAGCTATTTTGTCCGAAACTATTTTCAATGGTAAACGATTCATTTGCTGGACTTGGATAAACATTGAATGTGTTTGCAAAGTTGTTTTCTACTAATGTGGTATTAGCATGAATGTTGAAACTTGCTTCAGGCGAGCTACCACGATTAGGATGAGTGCTTATTACAAAGTCGGTTGTCGACATAGTGGTTATATTCAAGTGGATAGTCTTGGTTGCTCCAGCATCAAGTTTGAAATTCGGGCTTGATGCGCCTACGCCACATTGTCCTCCCGGTTCTGTGCACAATTGGAAAATGGCATCAACACCAGCCGTTGCTTCTGTTCCGTTTACTAGCAAAAATGATTTTAAATTTTCGATAGTTGTCGAACCTGTATTCTTAACCCTGAAATATAAGTTTGTTTCAACGCCTGCCTGAATGTTAACAGTCGTGTTTGTAATAACTTCTTCACCCTCCTGTCCGTTTAATATCACTAATTGTGCAAAAGATTCTGATACACAAATAATTAAAGCGGCTATTATGGTAATAATTCGTCTCATACGTCCAAAATTTTCTGCAAAAATAAGAAAATATTTTCATTTGGACAAAGTTTTTTCCGAAAAAATGTTTTTGCAGATTCTGTAAAAGAAAATATTTGTTGGAGTGGAATGCTTTTTGATAAAAAAGTATTATCTTTGTTTTTAAATTTTACGAATATGAAGAAAATTGTTTTGGTAATACTAGCATTTGCAGTATGCGCAACATTGTACTCGCAAGAGATTCCGCAGGTTCAACTCAAGGACTTGAAGGGAAAAGTGGTAAATTCGCAGGAGATAATTGAAAATGAGGGGAAGCCAGTGATGATATGCTTTTTCGCTACTTGGTGCAAGCCTTGCATTAAGGAGTTGACGGCTTTCAGCGAAGCCTACGAGGATTGGGCAGACGAAACAGGAGTAAAGATAATCGCAGTTTCGATAGACGATGCCCGCAGTACAAATTCGGTTGGTCCGTTTGTGAATGCCCGTGGATGGGAATTCGATGTTTACCTTGATGCTAACGGCGACTTCAAGCGTGCCATGAATGTGAACAATGTTCCTCATTCGTTCCTGCTCGATGGCAAGGGCAATATAGCATGGCAGCATACTTCATACTTGGAAGGCGACGAGGCAGAAACTTTCGAGAAAATAAAGAAAGTGGCAGCCGGCGAACTGCTGAAGGACGAGAAGAAAGAAAAGGAAGAGGAATAGTATTCCTACTTCCATTTTCCCTAAAAAGGAATTATTTTGCAACTAATAATGCGAACATTATAGTATATGAAGAGATTTTTATTTCTGCTTGTCGTATTTTTGTCTGCAATTCAACTTTTTGCGCAGAAGGACGGCAAGAACGAGAACAAGTTTAACGTTTCGGGTAATTTCCAGAGCGATTTGCAATATTATTTCGAAGACCAGAAGATTGGCGCAGTTGCCGTAGATGAGCGCCTGTTGTCGAATTCGTACGCCAACTTTATGATTTCGTATGGGAAATTTTCGGCAGGTGTGCGTTTTGAAGGATACTATAATACTTTGCTCGGATTCCCCAATTCGGGAGGCAAGAACGATGGGTTTGGTGTTCCTTCCTACTGGGCTAACTTTACAAATGACAAACTCGAAGTCACTGTCGGACATTTCTACGAACAGTTCGGCAATGGTCTTACCCTTCGTTCATACGAGGAAAAGTCGCTCGGTATAGACAATGCAATCCTTGGTGCCCGTGTGAAATACACGATTGTGCCAGGTGTAAACATAAAAGGTTTGGTCGGTAAGCAACGCTATTACTGGGAGCTTTCCGATGGCATTCTCCGTGGTGTCGATGGAGAAATTCAGTTTAACGAAATGATAAAATCGCTGAACGATAGTCTGTTCCGTTTTGGAATAGGCGGTAGCTTTGTGAGCAAGTACCAGAAGGAGGACAATCCTATTTACAATCTGCCAAACAATGTGGCTACAGGTGCAGGAAGGCTCAACATCGGTTATTCGGGCTTTAACCTGATATCGGAATACGCATACAAGATAAATGACCCGTCGGCTGACAATAACTATATTTATCGTCCTGGACAGGCTTTCCTTATTAATGCAACTTATTCGCAAAAGGGCTTAGGCGTAATTCTTTCCACCAAGTGGGTCGATAACATGTCGCTCCGTAGCGACCGCAATGCTACGCTTTCGGATGTTACCGTAAGCTACTTGCCCGAAATCACTCGCAATTACACCTACGTCTTGCAGGCATTTTATCCTTACGCAAGCCAGCCAATGGGAGAGTGGGGGGCAAAGG
>JBGUHW010000205.1:0-3233 GCA_045112395.1 Bacteroidales bacterium | reverse complement strand
ATGGAAATCCTTGACAACTACTTGAAAAACGCAAACATTACAGTCGAGCCAACGGCATCGGGTTTATATTTCATTGAACGCAATGCTGGTTCGGGTGATTATATAAAGGAAGGCAACGAAGTTGCTGTAAACTATACGCTTACGCTTACCGATGGTTCGCTGGTGGAAACCACGCTTGGTCAGGAACCAATGACATTCGTTGTTGGAAGAGAAAAGTTTATTGCAGGTTGGGAGGAAGCCATCCGGATGATGAAAAAAGGAATGTCGGCCACTGTAATCATTCCGTCAAAAATAGGATATGGTTCCGAAACAAAGGGTGATATTTTGCCTTATTCAACATTAATATTTGATATTGAAATCCTTGATGTTAAATGAGATACAGATTTGTCATATTGTTGTTGCTGTCGTTCGTCGTTTTGACGGTAATTTCGTGCAAGGATAAGGAGAAGAAAACAGAAGAAACGACACAAACTTCTGAAAACAAAGGCGCAGAACTTACACAAGCGGAGATAGATTCGCTCCTTTCGCAATGGGACTACAGCAACGACTCTGGACAGGTTACAATGATGGTCTTTGGAGAAAACGGAGAAGCGGAATATGTTGTAGACCGTCCAGAAAATGTGTTCCTTAAGACCGTAACTGGCATTGAATACAAGATAGTGAAAGCATCAAAGTCGCGTAAGATGCCAAAGGTCGGCGATGTCATGTACATGAACATGTCGTACAGTACCGAAAAAGGTGATTCATTGTTGTTTTCAAGTTTCGACTTAAACGAAGAGTTTAAGATGAGGCTTGCTGCACCAAGCGACAAAGGTTGCATCGAGGAAGCATTTATGCTTTTGCATGAAGGCGACAGCGCTGTAATCAAAGTCGATGCGATAAAGTTCTTTGTCAAGTCGCAGGGAAGGTCTAGTATCCCAGCTTTTATCCGTAAGGGCGATAGGCTTGTCTTTAATGTGAAGATGAAAAAGATAGTCTCCGGAATCGATTATGCAAACGCCAACAAGGACGTAATACAAAAGCGAATAGAGGAGGAGAACAGCCTGATAAACAGATTCTTGATTGGCAAGAATTATCCACAAAAAAGGACAGACAGCGGACTTTATATCCTTACTATAAATAAAGGAGCTGGCAAAAAGCCTTCGGTTGGCAGTACTGTAAAAATTGACTATACCGCAGCATTTATAGACGGTTCGGTGTTCGACTCAACTCTCGAACGTTCAGAACCTTTCTCGTTTGTGATTGGCAAAAAGCAAGTAATTGTCGGACTTGAGGAAGCCGTGATGAACATGCAGATCGGCGACCATTGCCTTGTGATTATTCCGTTCCGTTTGGCATACGGCGAACAAAAATACGGGAATGTAATTCCTCCATATAGCACTTTAGTCTTTGAAATAGAACTACTTGATGCAAAATAAACGGGAAATATTGCTCTATTTCGGATCGTTCAATCCGATTCACATTGGACACCTTGCTATTGCCAACTATCTCGTTGAATATACTGGAGTTAACGAATTGTGGTTTGTCGTTACTCCACACAATCCACTCAAGAAATCATCAACATTGATTGATGACAGGGTGCGTCAATATTTAGTTCAACTGGCAATAGGCAACTATCCGAAATTCAGAGTGTCGGACATTGAGTTTTACCTGCCAAAACCGAATTATACAATCAATACCTTGACGCATTTGTCTGAAAAGTTTCCAGATTACAATTTCAGCATACTGATCGGCGGCGACAATCTCGAAACTTTTCACAAGTGGAAAAACTACGATGTCATATTGAAAAACTACAAGATATATGTATATCGTCGTCCTGGATGCAAGGTAGTTGAATACGAAAATTCGCACATCGAAATCGTTGATGCTCCGTTAATTGAGATTTCATCGAGCTTTATCCGTGAATCGATAAGGCAAGGAAAGGATGTGCGGTTTTTCATGCCCGAAGAGGTTGCCAGCTATATAGACCAGATGGGCTACTGGAAGGAAAGACCATGTTTTGAACCAAAAGAGTAGCATATTGACAATGAAACCGTTAACTAAAAATATAATCACACACGCAGTCATTGTACTGCTTTTTTTTGTCGTAGCGGTAGTGTATATGCATCCGATTCTTAACGGCAAGATTATCAGTCAGGACGATGTAATTAATTATAGGTGGTCGTCAACTGAATATGCAAAATACAAGGCCGAAACTGGCGAAGATGCCTACTGGAATAGTTCTGCTTTCAGCGGAATGCCTATGTATCAGATGCATAACATTCCATCGAAGAACATTTTCCAGCCGCTGAAATATGTGCTTACGCTTACATTTATCGGTGATGGTCCCGAAGGGCGTAACTGCGACTGGGGAATAATGTTTCTATATCTGCTCGGTTTTTATGTGGCATTGACGGCAATTGGAGTGAAGCCCTGGTTGAGTTTGTTGGGTGCATTTGCCTTTGGTTTTGGAAGTTACAACATAATAATTATTGCGGTCGGTCATATTACCAAGGCGTGGGCGATATCTATGATCGCTCCGATTCTGGCAGGTATGATTCTCGTGTTCCGAAAGAAATATCTGTGGGGAATGTTGCTGTTTACCATTGCGTTGGGGCTTCAAATCCAGTGCAACCACATACAGATTACCTATTATACATTGCTGATGGCAGTTGTCGTTGGAATTGTATATCTGGTGTATTCCATTAAGAATAAGGAATTTAAGCATTTCGCAAAAGGAGTTGGGGGACTTGCTATATGTGCTGTGCTTGTATTATTGTCGACATCGCGCTACTTTATGGTTAATGCCGAATATGTAAAGCAGACAATGCGTGGTGGCACGGAATTAACTATAACACCAAACGACATATATCCAGAAGGAAATCAAGCAGTTGAAAATGATGGACTTGATGCGGAATATGCTTCGGAATGGAGTTACGGCAAGGCGGAAACAATGACCTTGCTTGTTCCTGGATTCTATGGCGGCAGTTCCGATGAACCAGTGTCGAAAAGTTCAGCATACTACAAGTTGCAGAAGGATGAGATTGCGCCGTTGTATTGGGGAAATCAGAGGTTTACATCGGGGCCAGTCTATTTCGGAGCAATTATAGTTTTCCTATTTTTGCTCGGATTGCTTGTCGTAAAAGGACCTGAACGTTGGTGGTTGCTTGCAGTGACGATAATAGGAATCGTTATGGCGTGGGGCGGTAACTTGCCGTGGTTCAACGATTTCCTGCGCAATTATATGCCGATGT
>JBGUHW010000204.1:0-20347 GCA_045112395.1 Bacteroidales bacterium | reverse complement strand
ACATTTTCAAGCTAAGGGTTGCCATTACCAACGAGATTGGCGAATTGAAAAAATCGCGCAATGTTGCCATCCTGCAAATAGACCGCTGGAAAAAAGTTCTGGAATCGCGAAGCGAATACGCCGAAAAAATAGGGCTGTCGAAGGAAATGATTGCAGCACTGTTTTCCGAAATTCATAAGGAATCAATACGAGAACAAGAATAAATGTGATTTACGATTTTAGATTTTAGATTTACGATTGAATAGGATTTATGAATTTTGAATCTTCAAATTATCAAATCATTGGAACTTTGAATTTTTAAACTTTTGAACATTTATGTCTATGACTTCCGACAAAATCACAATAACCGATGCCACCGAAAACAACCTTAAAAATGTTTCGTTGGACATTCCAAAGCATCAAATTACAGTATTTACGGGCGTTTCGGGTTCGGGCAAATCGTCGCTTTGCCTCGACACCATTGCCGCCGAAAGCCGCCGCGAACTGAACGAGACTTTTCCTAGTTTCGTGCAGCAATATTTACCGAAATACGGTCGTCCCAAGGTGGGAAAAATCGAAAACATGCCCGTGACGATTGTCATCGACCAGAAAAAGCCTGCATCGAACAGTCGCTCCACTGTCGGCACCTACACCGACATACAGCCGTTGCTTCGACTTCTGTTTTCGCGCATAGGAAAACCTTTTGTCGGATATTCCGACTCATTTTCGTTCAACCACCCGGCAGGAAGCTGTCCACGCTGCGCAGGCTTGGGTGAAATTCGCGAACTCGACATACATAAGCTCGTTGATTTCGACAAGTCTCTAAACGATGAAGACACAATACATTACATTGCTTTCGGCAAAGGCGGATGGCGATGGATTCGCTACGCACACAGCGGACTTTTCGACCTCGACAAGAAAATAAAGGACTACACGCCCGAAGAACTTGACCTTTTCCTGTATTCGCCGCAGATAAAACTGAAAAATCCGCCTTCAAACTGGCCGAAGACTGCCAAATACGAAGGTCTTGTCCCACGAATGTACCGCAGCATCATAAATTCGGAAGAAGGTCTGCTTCACGCAGCAGCAATAAACCCGATGCTTACGATGGGCACCTGCCCCGACTGCAAAGGAACTCGTCTAAACGAAAAGATTCGCTCATGCCGCATAAACGGCAAGAACATTGCCGAAGTCGGCGATATGCCGATTTCCGACCTTGTGGAATTTGTTGCCGCCATTGACGACCCGCTGGCTGTTGACATCAAGCGCGAACTTGCCAAGCGCCTGCAGGCACTTATGCAGATTGGTCTGGGCTACCTATCGTTGAGCCGTGGCACAGGAACTCTCTCTGGCGGTGAAGCACAGCGCATAAAGATTGCAAAATACATCAACTCACCGCTTACCGACATGGCATACGTTCTCGACGAGCCAAGCGTAGGCTTGCATCCGCAGGACATCAGCAAGCTGAAGGATTCACTTCGCAACCTCCGCGACCACGGCAACACCATCCTAATCGTCGAGCATCACCGCGAAATTATTGCAATGGCCGACCACATTGTCGATATGGGACCGAAAGCCGGTGCGCACGGCGGAGAAATAATGTTCGAAGGCACCTACGAAGGGCTTCTCAATTCCGACACTATTTCTGGCAAAATGCTTCGCAGCAAGAGCCAGTTCAAGACCGAAATACGAAAGCCTACCGGCTTCATCCGCATCGAAAACGCCTCTTTGCACAACCTCAAAAATGTTTCGGTTGACATTCCAACAGGCGTAATGACGGTAATTGCAGGTGTCGCTGGTTCGGGAAAGTCGTCGCTGATGGAAGAGTTCCAGAGTCAATGCAAACTCGAAACCATCTTCATCGGTCAGAAAAACATAGGCATAAACCTGCGTTCTACACCAGCCACCTACCTTGAAATTTCCGACCCGATACGCAAACTTTTTGCACAGGCAAGCCACAGCAACATGCAGTTGTTTTCGTTCAACTCGAAGGGCGCTTGTCCCGCTTGTGGTGGCAAGGGCGTGATTGTCTCCGACATGGCCTTTATGGAGTCGATTGAGACCGTCTGCGATGCCTGTCACGGTACAAGGTACAACGATGAAGCCCTCTCGCACCGCTACAAGGGCAAAAACATTGCCGAAGTGATGGGAATGAGCGTCGAAGAAGCCATCGAATTCTTTGCCGACCAGCCATTTTTGCCAAAACTTCTTGCCTTGGACAAAGTTGGTCTTGGCTACCTGCATCTCGACCAGTCGATGACGACCCTCTCGGGTGGCGAACTGCAACGCATAAAGCTTGCCGACCAGCTTCACCGTAAAGGAGAAATCTTCATCCTCGACGAACCAACCGACGGCTTGCATCTGGACGACATCCACAAGCTGCTCAACCTTTTCAACGACATGACCGATGCCGGCAATACGCTCATCCTCATCGAACACAGCATGGATGTGATGAAGCAAGCCGACCACCTCATCGAAGTCGGTCCCGAAGGCGGCGAAGCCGGCGGACGACTGCTTTTCGCAGGAAAACCTACCGAAATTTTGAACAGCAAGGAATCGGTGACGGCGAGGTATTTGAAGGGATAGGATTTTAATAGAAATAGCATTGTCCGCAAAAAATGAATAGTCATTCCACAAAGCTGAGTGAACCGACTAAGGGACGTGTCGTGTGAACTCGCTTATGCGGAATCTCCTTAAAGAATAATACTATAGGAGATTACGGATAGCAGTCTTCACAACGCTTCCCGTTCCGTATCGCGTGTTTCGACTAGCTTCCGAAATGACAAGCCCCTTTTTTATTTTTTAGCGGACACCAATATAATAGAAACTTACAAACTAGAATCCACACAGACCTCAGATGAATTTGTGACAATTCTATTGCACCGTGTTTAGTGGTTGCATAATTTGCAACTACACTTTACATCTGCCTAATTTTTATACGGGGGATTGGGAATGTTGGTGGGTGCAAAAATAATTTGTTCTATTGTTCTATCGCTTCACCACTTTCATTATTCTCGCCAGAATCATCATCCATAAGTTTCTTTAGTTCTTCTATGTCTGGCAACGCATTTTGCATTGTTTCTGGCATTTCTGAAATTGTTTTGTAAGTAGCGACACCCATAGGCTTGTTGTAATCGCGAACTGCATATTCGGCGTATGCTTGGTTTGCGCTCTTGCATAGAACAATTCCTATGCTAGGATTTTCGTGAGGCTTGCGTACCTTATCGTCAAGCACCTGCAAATAAGCAAACAACTGACCGAGGTAGGCTGGTTTGAATTTGCCGACTTTTAACTCGATGGCAACCAAAGCGTTCAACTCCCTATTGAAAAATAGCAAATCACTCCACATCTCTTCGCCATAGATTTCAAGATGATATTGGTTTCCAACAAATGTGAAGTCGCGACCTAGTGTCATTATAAAACGCTTTATATTATGAATGATACGCTGTTCCACCAACCGTTCATCAACATCTTCCTCTTGGGCGTCAATATCTTCAACATTGACGTAGTCCAACAGATATTCGTCCTTGAACATCCTTACGGCTTTCATAGCTGCATTTGCCGATGGCATAGTCTGGACAAAGTTGTTGGGCGCAGTATGTTCGGGCTTAGGGATCCCCGACTTGAGTACTTCCCTCAATGTATATTTATCCCATTGGTGAACAACAGCTTCGTGAATACAAAACAACACCTCTTGGATATTCTTTGTCTTATGCAAAATCTCCATGTGATGTGAGAAACTGATGCCAAGAAACTCGTCCCTGTTAATTTCGGTCGCCATCGGCGACCATTTTGATAAGGCAAAGTTATCACACACTATCGGCATTTGCTTTTGCTCGACCTCCGAATCGGTCGCCATTGGCGACCGATTTATGTACATCGACCAAAATTCGGCAAATGTTCGCATCTTTTTAATGCTTTCTTCCGAAAATCCGCGCAAACCTGGCAATTCTCTTCGCAATTGTTCACTTATTGTTTTGATTGCGCCAGTACCCCATTTTCCTTTGCGCGAATTGGCAGAGACATACAGACCCACTCCGAAATACAACGACAGTTGTGTGCCACTAATCATCCTTACCGCCCGAGCCTGACTTTGCAGTATCGCCGTCTTTATTGCCTTTACTGCCGAAAGCAGTTCCGTTGATATATCTTTTTTCTCTTCCATATTCGTTCTTTTTCCTTTTTCCTCTCTTCCCATTCATCCCTTTACATCTGCCTAATTTTTATACGAGAGATTGGGAATGTTTGTAGATGGTTTGGTCGTTCAAAAAAATATGTCCCTGACAAAACTACATTACTCCTAACTTATCATTCAAATCGCAAAGCGGTTCCTTAATATATCTATATGACTGTGGAGCACATTCGATATTTTCCAAAACATTTATTGATTTAGGCTCTGCTAATTTGCGAACATCCTTAAACCGAATTGCGTAAGCGTCATTTTTATGACTAAAATAGGACATAAAGAAATCTTCTGTAATACCCGATTTATTTTTAGTCTTTTCCCATATTTCTTTCGGACTGCCCTTTAATACAGAATCCACTTCAACAAAGGCTACAATATTTTTTACAGGAACTGTTGCATATATAATAACATGGCTTATGTCCGTTGGAATGTTCTTCCTGTATTCAAACAATTTTTCTCCAGAAAGGATTTTTTCAACATAGCATGGATGAATCGATAATAATATGGTCTTACTTTTCATTTCTTAATGCAATATATTGTTCGTTACTAATCTTTCTAATACTTTGAATATATCCCTTAATTCCTACAGAAGCCAATGCAGAAAAAGGTATTTCCTTGTCAAGGGCGATGAATCTGAATAAAATAATCAGTGTTTTTTGTTTGAGTATTTCTGTTAAATAAGAATAGTTGTAAACTGTTCTTTTTGCTATCATCGGAAATACTTCATCTATGTTATCCGAAAATAATGTTTCTTCAACGACTCCCATACATTGTATTGATTTTCTGTCGTGGCTCCGATAAAACAAAAGGACATCACCTTTCCTTAATAGTTTTGTCTTTGAATGGCAAAGATATGCTTTCTTTATTGTATTGCCTTGACTAGAAATTAGGCTCTGTTCGCTTTCCAATAAAGTACCTTTCATTGCGCTAGTGTCTGGGAACAAATCTTCGTGATATTGCGGACGAATAGGAACTATAAACTTTTGAACAGTATCGTTGTCTTGAAAATATGGATAATATCTCTTCAAAGAATCTAGACAATCAAATGGTTCCGCACCTAATTTCATCGGTTTTATGTAAACATCATCCTTTTGATATTTGCCTAGGAAATAGAATCCATAATCTTCACAAAGTCCAACTAATGTTTGTTGTTCCTTGCCAAATGTGTGCAAATACACCCAGTCAATGTCATTTTTTACACAAAAATCGAAAGCGATATACAAAAGTCGCTCTCCTAATTTCTTTCCTCTAGCTGCCTTATCGACTTTAAGTGTACATAATTTTAAAATCTTTCCATTTATGATTTCACCATCATCAGTCAATTTGTCATCATTCTCTAGTTTGTAAATACAAATGGCTACAATATTTCCTTTACGGTCTTCTATGCACCAGCATTTTCGTTGCTGCTCCGCACATCTCTGATACCATCCATCAAATCCATCGTAGGCCTGGCGAAGCGAATCAAAAAATGATTGCTTTTTGTCAATCTGGTACATATATCTTTCTTGAACGCCAGTATAACTCGGTGTTGTCGACTGATTAGTGTATTTCTTTAACAACGATAATATTTGTTCCAACCGATACACCTTGTCTTGAATCCCTATTTTTGAAGCCTTTTTGTGTATTCCTTCATCGTTTGTCACAAGAACATGTACTGCACCACGATATAATGCAAATAAAATATTGTTGTCAACACTGTCATTATCATTGGATTGGGTTAGTCCTAATTTTTCTCGCTCTTCATTTGAAAGTATAGGCGGATTGTCTATTTTTGAGTATTGGCTAATACGTGAAAGAACGATTTTTTTCCTTTCTTGATTTTTGTCTCTATTAATATCGACAAGTTGCATTGGATGAACATATAAGCAATGTTGCTGCTCCGTTGCCAATCTCCGCAATTCAGCAAAAGAGGAATCCAGTATTCGGCTGGTGTCCTCCAAAGGGATGATTATGTTGGTGTCTAAGAGTATGTTCATAAGCCTAAATTAAGACAATTCGCGATTGTTATAATAGTTTTACACTTTGTAATAATACTGTCCTGCGTCACATTTTGTATTCACCATAAAATCTTTGTCGTTTAATGCCAAAGTAATATCATTTTTATTCATGGCAATGTGCAGTGTTGGAACTTTATGCATGTAATTCTTAAATACTGGTAACTTTTCCCATAGATTCATGACCTGCTGTTTGAATGAACTAAGAAAAACTATGTCCTCCCTATTACAAAAATCTGGATATACCACAATAATAGGCAGTTCGCAATTGTTTATCCCATAATTTATCTCTTCTCTTAAAGCTTGACTGTTTTTAGTGATGGAACTAAGAAAGAGTATTATGTTTTTCGAATTCATTAGTCGGTTACGAAGTCGAGGCTTTAATGTTTTTTCCCAGTCGCTACCATCCCTTACATTGTAGTTTTTATCATGTGAATCATTGAAAGGAAATGAGGAATCTTTTCCTTTCCACATACGTAGAGTTCTATAATAGCAAAAATCGTGTGCGCAATTAGCCCCTAAGTTTGTTTCTTTAAAGGGTGATGCGACATAAAAAGCCGTATAATTACCATTTCTATATGCCATAATTTTATTCTAAAGCTTTCTTTACCGTTTGATAATCCCAATAATATTTGCCATCACTATATGAATGATAAATCATAGGTACATGTATTCCTAAATATCTTATTGGTTCTGGACATAAGTTTCTATTTGCTGTCGTGTCTTTATACAAAACGACAATTTTTTCGATTTCAGAAATCATGTAGTCTTGTTTTGCCATTTCACATTCGTATTTGATATAACTTCGAAAATCGACATTATAACCACGTGCACATGTTGAAGTCCAACTATTATAGCTTTGGCAAAACTGACAACCACCTTTAGTTACTGAATCAGTATGTTCCCCAACAATTAGCACAAAAGTTTTTGACTCGTTCAACCTAATTCGTAAGGAGCTCTTAATGGAGCAATACAGACTAGTGTCACGAGCTTGGGTGATATCGTGGGCGTCTTGAAAATCAAAACTCAATGATTTATCATTTTTCCAATTATATAGTTGATCGACAGCATCTTTGTCGTTATCAAAATCAGCAGCTATGTATGTTTTTGTTCTCATATTTATAAATTTTTAAAGTTGATTTTTTGTTTGTCCTGCGGACGAATATAAATGTGGAAGTCACAGTTTAAAATATCCTTATTCATTCGTAACGAATTTATTATATATTGCAAAATGTCAGAATAATTATCTAACCCTGTACGAGACATGCCACTACCTAACAAAGGCATAAGAACGGGAAAACCTTGAGAATTTTTGTCACAGTATTCTATTAAACGCTGTATTGCCAAAACAAAATCTTCTTTGCTTGTATGTGCATTTAGATTTTTATCAAATGTACTCATTGCAAGCAAATAATATGATGTTGTGTTAGTGTCGTCAATTTTGGCAATCGTGCCAATATTATATCTTTTCAAATTTCCTTGTGGCTTTTCTCCTTTTTGAATATCAATAAAATCAAAGCCATCTAACGAGTCGAAAATGGCGGTTTGCAATGTCTCCTCTGTGTACCTTTTTTTATCATACAATTCCTTGAATATTATCCCATGAAGTGTTCTTTCAGAAATCAGTTTGTTATTCACAATAGTATCAAAGCAACGATTTACATTGATAACGATGTTTTTATGATTCGATTTGCTATTTGTATACTCATTATTGAATAAGTCTCCAAAATGGACATACACTGAATGTTTGTCTGTTGCAAACACTTTTATGTTTTTTCTGAAAAACAACCATAAACTGACACCAATAAATGACAACAGATATAGCAAAACAACAACAATCAAAAGCCATTTTATCGAATTCAAGACATTTGATTCTCCTTCTAGTATTTTACCGATAGCAATTTCATAAATACTAGCAAAAGTAGAAACTGCAAAAGCTATTCTCAAGGCTTTTAGCGAAACAAATTTGAAATTGTTTTTAATTAAACTAATCATAATTTTCCCCCTTTCTCTATCTCCCTTTCTACCATCATCTTTGCTTCTTCAAGCAATCGTTTTGCTTCATTGCGCAAGGAAATGCTCTTTTGTACATATTCAGCGAGTTTCGTTTGCAAACTATCAGGGATTAAAGGTATTGGCAAATTTAAAATATCTTCATCTTTTATAACAGGATAGGAACTTCCGACATTCCATTTTAGCAACCAATCTTTATATATTTGGGTACGCAAAAGTATTTGCAAAACTTCTTTCTTGTATGAAGATTTTTCGTGTAAAACAGTAAATGCCCCACTGCCAATTAAATTATTATCATCAAAATCAATAATTGATACAGCACCACGATATGGTCTAACTTTTGAAATTAAAATATCATTTTTGTGAAGCACTCGCTTTGCGTTATCAGGTAATTCGTCTTTCGAAATCAAATTATAAATGGCTGTTCCATCTCCGATATTTATATTTCCTATTTCAATATAATTATATTCACTTCCCTTGAAATCACAAACTTCAACATTCTGGGAGAACCGATTTCTAATCAAATCATATCCATTTTTGTATTTTATGATTACATTTTCTATTTCATCATATTTGCTCTGATAATACTCAGCATCCAATCGGCCGCTTGCCAAATATGATTCTCCCAGTTGCTTGACATTGACAGGATTATTGTCTGGAACCCAACCTTTTAGGCCTAATTCTGCGAGAAGAATCCCTTCTGCATAAGCATATAGTAGTTTTGACTTAGATTGTTTTTCAGAATATTCCTTATACAACGCATAGCATTTGTCTTTCAAATGATTACTAGGCAAGAAAATATCGAAGTTTTTTACTAAAGTAATTGTAAGATGTGGTTGTGCGCATTGAGAACTAGAGCGTATTAGTTGCTTAAAAGAAAAATCTGTTGACAAATAAAGATATAAGAAAATTCTTTCTCTCTCTTCAAGTTGTGAAGAATTTATGAACATTAAATCTCTACTTGCATATGCTCTTTTTGTAATATACCCAACAAATCCTATTGATCCGCCTTTTGTGATTACAATATCACCTGGATTTACAAATTTAAGTGTAGAATAATCAGATGATAATGTGGGCAATGTTACACAATTATCATATTCAATTTCTTCTTTTACATTTTGCACACGGATTAGTGGAATATTACCAGTTCCATATAAAGGCTCAACACCTGGGTAAAAAGCACTGCAATCAATGCCGACATTCCAATTTGAAAACTTGGAAAATATTTCTGGATTATTTTTTATATAGTTCTCAATCCTTTCATATTCTTTAGAATGATATTCTGCATCAAGCCTAAAAGTTTCAACACCATTCAAAACATCACTTAGCCGAACTTCGCTAATTTCAAGCCCTTCCAACAATTGTCTATATTTCTCCTCGTTGAAAGGGCTACTCAAAAAAAACTTAGCCCTTCCTTCTTGGCAAATTCAGCAAAAGCCTCTGCAATGCCATCCTTGGTCAATCCATCATGATTGAAAAGGTCGTGTTTCACTATTAAATGTCCATGGGTATCCAACAAGTATTCGTTAGTCTCCTTTGGAGATACACCATAATGTGCAGGTGGGTCACATTGTAAAAACGCAAAATCTTGCGTCTCCACATGTGGAAAATCACCTTTCTTCACAAAAATCTTTTCCCCGCTGTTATCCTTGCTCGGTTCCTGCATAGTGGCAAAGAAAATTGGATAATCATCTTTCTTCGGACAAAGTTCATCGTCCCATTTCTGAACAAAAAGTACACTTGTCTTTGTTCCTGTATGCGGCTTGAAAACATTTCCGTGCAAGCCAACCACCGCCAAAATACGGCAGCGCTCGGCAATATAATCACGGATATATTTGTCGCTGCTATTGTTGAATCGTCCTTGTGGCAATACAATAGCCATACGGCCACCTGGCTTTAGGAAATCAAGGTTACGCTCGATGAAAAGAATGTCGCGACCTACCTTACTTGCCATTTTCCCTGCCGAGTTTTTGCTCAATTCGTATTTTGAGAGGATTCTACTTTCCTTTATATCACCAGCAAACGGCGGATTTGCCATTAGTATGTCAAATTTGAAGTCGCGATTAGATTTTGAATCAACACGCAAATCGTCAAGTTTATACCATCCTTGAGAATATGTTTTTAACCAATCCTTATCATCCGTTCGGTCGTTCCACCGTTCGTAATCCAATGTGTTGAGATGTAATACATTTGTTTGCCCATCGCCTGCAATAAGGTTCAGTGTTCTTGCCACACGAACCGCCTTTTCATCGAAGTCAATGGCAAAAACCTTGTTTTGTACATAATCAGTGCACTCTGCAGGTTTCTGTTCCAATGTAAACAAATGGCTCTTTTTCAATCCCTTGCTTTCCAAAATCTTTTGCCAAACATAGAAAATGGTGTGCACAGGGAATCCACAACTGCCGGCAGCAGTGTCAATCATGGTTTCCTTATCAGAAGGATTCAACATTCTCACACACATGTCAATCACATAACGGGGGGTGAAGTATTGTCCTTTTTCACCTTTGCTACTTTTGTTTATCAGGTATTCAAAGGCCTCATCAACTACATCCAAATTGGAGTTGAAAAGTTTAACATCCTGCAACGAACTCACACAAACTGATAAATGAGATGGCGTAAGCATCAATTTATCATCTTTAGTAAAAACTCCAGACCATTTTTCTTTTGCCTCGTTGAACAAATTTTGAAGCTTTTCCTTCAGTTCTGTCTCCGTATCACCATAGTTGCGGAACTCCAAATGGCGGTCTTTCTTTCTGCCGCTCTCCATTTCGTCATACAACTTGGTGAAGATAAGCTTGAAAACTTCTTCAAACACATCTACACCAGCATTGGCAAGCACTTCATCTTCCATTTCCAAAATCAAGTCTTTCAATGACTTGCGTTCATTTACCAATTTGTCCTTTTTCACCAAATCATCAATGAACCAACGCTCACTTAGAATATCAGAAAGTTTTTCATTAGCTTTTGGAATGATGGGAATATCCTCAAAGAAATTCGGGTCTTTGCGATGATAATATGAAATACTTTCGCCATTGGTCCAAACACCAATTGGAGCTCCCGTACCGTTGCAATAACTCTTCAATTGCTCCTTTCCGTCTTTCAGTTTCGGACTCTTCAATTCAACAATTATGTATGGTGAATATGTTTGATCCTTGTCGAATATGACAATATCGGCACGTTTCTTTTCCCGCCCAAATGTTACGACATATTCCAGTTCCATTCGTGAAGCAGGATAATGGAAATCATCAGTTAGCACCATTAAATACAATTGACGAACAATTTCTTCGGGCGTGAGCTTTATCTCTTTTCCTCTGACAATACAGTTAATATAAGGCGTAACTTTGCCTTTTACTTCCTTTTCAATTATATTTTTCTCCAGCTTAATAATCTTATCACTGCTGAATTGTGTCAAATTGTAATCGCTACCTTTTAGAATTTCTGAAATGGTTATCATATTATTTTACTTGTAATGTTTTGCAAAAATAGTAATAAAAATATTCTCTTAACAGAAAGTTATAAACTCTAATTAACTATTACTTAGTACTGCTCGGTCTTGACATTACTGCCTATTCTCCTGCAACCTATACATCTCCTTCTGCTGTTCAATCTCGCGACGCAATTCTTCCTCGGTAGGCATCAGTGGCAAGTATTTGGCAGCAAACAGTTGTTCGCTGTCGTGCAATACAGAATAGCGGGCAATATCTTTGCTTGTCTCGCTACACAGCACAATGCCTACTGTTGGATTGTCGCCTTCGGTTCGCTTCAAGTCGTCGTACATTCGCACATACATATCCATTTGCCCTACATCCTGATGCGTAATACGACCTTTCTTCAAGTCAATAAGCACAAAACATTTGAGAATGTAGTTGTAGAAAACCAAATCGATATAGAAGTCGCCCGCATCGGTAAAAATATGCTGCTGCCGTGCCACAAAAGCGAAACCTCTGCCAAGTTCAACCATAAATTCCTGCAAATGTGATATTAGCCCCTTTTCCAATTCAGTTTCAGAGAAATCGGTATTTTGCTGGAAACCGAGGAACTCTGCCATAACAGGATTTTTTAATATTTCCAGTTTGTCTGGTGCCGTTTTGTTTTCTGGATTATCAAGAATTTGCGGTTGCTTGAAATGCCGTTCAAAATACTGGGTGCTAATATTGCGGTCGAGCGTACGCACACTCCACATTTCCTGCGATGCTGTCTGTAGATACCAGCGAGCGGCAACAGGGTCATCAACGCGCAAAGAAGTAAGAATATGAGTCCAGGTTAAATTGTGCAATCGCGATTGCACAATTTGTATATCGCTGTATGTCAGATAGAATGTCCTGAAATACTGAAGGTTTCTTATACCCCAGCCTCGTCCGTATGTTCTCGTCAGTTCAGCGGATAAGTTTTTTATCAATTGTTTACCATACTCGGCGCGTTCATTGCCGTTCTGCTCCTGCTCAACAATGCGCCGTCCGATGTTCCAGTATGTTTCTATCATTATGGTATTTAATGCTCCATAGGCGGCATTCTGGCCTTGCTCAACGATTTTCTTGATGTCGTTGATAAAAGCACTCTCTGTTATATTCATCAAATTATTATCCATTAACATTCAGCAAAGGTAATTTACCATCAAATATATTGTTCATATCAATTATGCAGTCTCAATCATAAATTATCTATTGAAGTGCAAATTTACACAAAACCACCTTCTTTTGGAAATAATTTTATCAACAATTAATACAAAAGATGGAAAAGAAAAATCGCATCGGGGCATATAGCAATACAACCATTTGTTTCTTGCTGGCTAAATAGTTTCTGGTTCAAAGATTGCTCGGCGTAGCTAACCTTTAGCTCAGCGAAGCTAATTTTTAAATCTTTGAACGTTGAACCCTTTGAACATCGAAACCTGAGACCCAAAAACCTGAAACGCCGCAGGCATAGAACGGCGTAGCCCTCAACGAAGTTAAACTTTGAAACGCCGTAGGCATTGAACGGCGAAGCCCTCAACGAAGTTAAACCTTGAACGGCGAAGCCAAAATAAATTCGTCAATCGTAACTCGTAAATCGTAAATTCTCTTTACCTTTGCACCCTAAAATTTATTTGTATGATTGAGTACAAGGACAATGTGGAGGCTGCAAACGCCTTAAGGTCGAAATATGATGAGATGCTTGTCGAGATTGGCAAGAAGATTTACGGACAGGATCAGGTTGTGAAGGAAGTGCTGATTTCAATCTTCAGCCGTGGACACTGCCTGCTGGTTGGTGTACCTGGACTAGCAAAAACCTTGTTGGTTAACACTATAGCCGAAGTTCTAGGATTGAAGAACAAGCGTATCCAGTTCACGCCCGACCTAATGCCATCCGACATCATAGGTAGCGAAATTCTTGGCGAAGACCGCCAGTTCAAATTCATAAAGGGTCCGATTTTCGCCAACTTCATACTTGCAGACGAAATCAACCGTACCCCGCCTAAGACTCAGGCGGCTCTGCTCGAGGCCATGCAGGAACGCTCGGTAACCGCATCGGGAACAATCTACAAACTCGATGAACCATTCTTCGTAATGGCAACACAAAACCCAATCGAGCAGGAAGGTACTTATCCGCTTCCCGAGGCTCAGCTCGACCGTTTTATGTTCAACATTAATGTCGGCTACCCAAGCCTCGATGACGAAATCCGCATTGTAAAGAACACTACTGCCGACAAGAATTTCGAAATCAAGCAGATACTTAGTGCAGAGGAAATCATTTATTTCCAGAACCTTATCCGCAAGATTCCAATAAACGACAATGTACTCGAATATGCTGTTCGCCTTGTCAACAAGACTCGCCCCGATTCTGAGATTGCTCCCGAAATCACACGCAAGTTCATACACTGGGGAGCAGGACCACGTGCATCCCAATACCTTGTCATAGGCGCAAAGACCGTAGCAGTTCTTAGCGGAAAATATTCGCCCGACATCGAGGATGTTCAGGCTGTTGCAAAGATTGTTCTGCGCCACAGGGTTGTAAAGAACTACAAGGCCGAGGCCGAAGGTCTTTCCATCGAGGACATCATTGATGAACTTGTGAAAGACTAAGTTTCACCAAACCTACAACAGATGAAACTGAAGTTTGCGCTGACACTGATGCTCACTTTCGCGACCATGCTTGCATTGGCGCAGAAGAAAGTGGAAATTCTTCACGCAAACACTCTTGAATACAGCCAAAAGTCGGGAATTGAAGCCAAAAGGCTTCTGGGCGATGTGGTTTTTCGCCACGATGAAATATACATGTTCTGCGACTCCGCCTACTTCTACGACGAGACCAACTCTGTGCAAGCATACAACAATGTGCGTTTCAAGCAGGGCGACACTATTCTGCTCATCGGCAAGTATGCCGAATATGATGGCGATATCCGTATGGCAAAGATGCGCGATTCGGTGATTATGCAGCACAACAAGTCGTACCTCATAACCGATTCCCTCGACTACGACCGCGACAAGAACATGATTTACTACTTCGAGGGCGGACGAATGTACGATGGAGAAAACCGTCTGCGCAGTCAGTGGGGCTACTACTACACAGAGACATACGAATACTATGCTGTCGATAGCGTGATACTGAAAAATCCCGACTATTCGATCACAAGCGATACGCTAAGGTACAACACAGAAACCGAGATTGCCGACTTTTTCGGTCCTACCGAGATAGTTTCCGACTCCAACTACCTGTATTGCGAATATGGTCGCTACAACACCGTCACAGACGAGGCCAACCTTACCCGAAATGCGTGGCTGCAGTCGGGCAGCAACTACCTCTACGGCGACAGCCTCTACTACGACCGCAAAATCCGTTACGGCGAAGGATTCCGCAATGTGTCGATTGTTGACACATCAAACAACATGATAGCCAGCGGAAACTACGGCTATTTCTACGAAGATCCAGAACGGGCGTTTATGACCGACAGCACATTGCTAACATACGTTATGGATGGCGATTCTCTGTTCATTCACGCCGACACAATATTTATTACATCCGAAAAGCAAGGCGACACATTGGACTTCAAGCTGATGCGGGCGTTCCACAAGGTGCTGGCGTTCAAGTCGGACGGACAGGCACGCTGCGACTCCATTGCCTTCCACTCCAACGACTCCATTGCCGAAATGTTCTACAGCCCCATAATGTGGAGCGACAACATGCAGGCAACCGCCGAATACATTTCGGTGAAGTTCGTAAACAAGGAGCCCGATTCGTTTGTGATGAAAAACTCGTCGTTCCTGTGCCAGCACATCGAGGATGACTACTACAACCAGATAAACTGCAAGAACATAAACGGCTACCTTAAGGACAAGAAATTGTACCGCACCGATCTTTATTCCGACTGCCAGACCATATATTATATAGAGGACGAGGAAGCCAACGAATTTGTGGCGCAGAACAAGCTACTGAGCAGCAATATGCGCGTATTCTACGAGGACAAGACCATAAAGGACATTATGTTTTTCGAGAAGCCCGATGGCCTTGCTCTGCCTATGGACCAAATAACAGACGACAAGTTGTTCCTCAAGAATTTCAAGTGGTTCGACAGCGTTCGCCCCAAAGAGAAGAATGATATTTTCGTGTGGAAAGAAATAGAGGCAGAGTAAGTGGTTGAAAAAACTGACAGCCTAAATAGTTTTAAACATATCCCATGAAGCCTTCAATCAAAGGCGTTTTTTATTTGTTATCAGTGACAAACAAGCGAAAAAAAATCTTTTCTAAAAGCATTTTTCTATCTCCATTTCATATCTCAAGTGCATGTTAAAATTTTTTCAAAAAAAAAGCAGTCATATTACAAGAATAAATTATTTTTGCGCGTTTTTTTAAGATAATATGATAATACAACTATACAATGAAAAATTTTAACCTTACAAAGGGAAACAGGAAAACGTCCAGAAGATTTTTTTCTGGACGACAAAACATAAACCTTTCTAATAATCAGCCTTTGCTAATTTTATTTACTCTAGTCTTTTCGACATTTTCCGTGCCTGTGCTTTGTCAGGATTTGCTTGGCGAAGGAACATCCGGCAGTCCATATATTATTAAAAGTAAAACGGATATGGATAAACTTGCCGATTTTGTAAATGAAGGAGGTAGTACGAATGGGAAATTCTACAAAGTATCTGCCGATTACAGTTCTGTAGAAAGCATTACAAAGGTCATTGGCAATTCCGATTCAAAAGTGTTTGAAGGCAATTTCGACGGAAATGGAGTATGGCTTGACTTGGATATAACTTCAGGCAATTATTCGGGACTTTTTGGCTGCGTAGGCGGAAATGCTATTATTTGCAACGTAAACACAACTGGCAGAGTGTCTGGTAGTGGCTATTGCGCAGGAATAGCAGCAATGCTTACCGGAAGCGCCTATATTAAAATTATTGATTGCAATAACGAAGCATCTATAACGGGAACATCAGACTATGCCGGCGGAATTGTTGGATATTCATCGGTGGATTTTTCAATAACCAACTGCCAGAATACTGGCTTCGTAACTGGTGTAAATAATATAGGAGGCATAATAGGCTACTCAAAACACACAATGCTTCACGACGTAGTAATAAGCAAATGTAAGAATACAGGTTCTATTAACGGTCATAGCAACTTGGGCGGCATTATCGGCAACGACTATTGCGGACATATTATCATTGACGGATGTGATAACAGCGAACATATTTCATCTTCTGGAAAAAATACTGGTGGAATTATTGGCGAAGCAAGCATAGGGACAACCATAACGAATTGCAGCAATAATGGCACAATGTCTGGCGAGGACGCTTCTAATGTGGGTGGTATTGCTGGATATGTCCACGATGAAGTTGCCTTATTAAACTGCACAAACAATGCCTACATAACAGTCAGCTCATACGCCGGAGGCATTGTTGGACGCACCTACAACAACAAGAAACCCGTAACAATAGCTGGTTGCACAAATAAAGCAACTATAATCTCTAAAAGTTATGCCGGTGGCATAGCAGCTGAATTATTTTATAAGTATAGCAAAATCTCAAACTGCAGAAACGATGGCTGGGTAACATCGTCAGTAGCTGTAGGTGGCATTGTTGGAACAATGTACGAAGGAACTGAAATTGTAGCTTGCACTAATGCCGAGTCTTCAAAAGTTAATGGTGCCAATGGCAATGTGGGAGGAATAGCGGGCAGTGCTATAAACGGACTTATTGACGAATGTTGCAATTATGGGAATGTAAATTGCACGGCCAAACGCATTGGTGGTATAGCTGGAAATATTTCAAATGAATCGCGTATCATCAATTCGTTCAATAAGGGAACCATCAGCGGCACATCGCCAGATGCAACAGGAATCGGTGGCATTGCTGGCGGTTGCGAAGGCTCCAGCTCTTCTGCAACGAGCAAGATTGAAAATTGTTACAACACAGGAAATGTGAGTGGTGAAGAAAGAAAACTTGTAGCCGGTATTGCAGGAGTCAGCAAGTATGGAAGTATTGCAAATTGCTATAATGGCGGAAATGTTTCTGGCTATCGTACCAGTATTGTGTGCGACAATCGCTTGGGCAGCACTATAATGCACTGTTATTACAAAAGCGAATGGTATAATCCGCTATGCACAAAAAGCGATAGCGAAGGTGTTTCTGCCGATTGCACCTGCTTTGCTCACGATGATGTCTATAGCACCGAATGCTCCTTATGCGACGAATTGTATGGAACAAAGATATTGTGCGATGCTCTTAACAAATGGGTTGTAGAAAACAATGGTTCCGGCATTTATAAGGCATGGAAACACGACACGGATTTTGAGAATCTCGGAATGCCTATACACGACCCCAATGACATAATTCTGCCGATAGAAATTTATTCTTTCGAAGCCAAATGTGAAGGTTCGTATGTTTCTGTATCCTGGACAACAGCTTCCGAAAGGAACAATGACTTCTTTATACTCCAGCATTCGACCGATGCGGTTAAATTCACCGACATTTCCAAAATATCCGCTGTTGGCAACTCAATCGAGATGAGCGACTATTCTTTCGTTGACTATGATGCGACTTCTGGAAATAACTATTACCGCTTGGTGCAGGTTGACTTTGATGGTAGACATTCCGTATCGGAAATAATAGAAGCAAGTTGTTCCGCAGAAAAACTTGAATCGCCAGCACTAACCGTATATCCAAGCGAAGTTTCCGAATATGTGAACATTATCCTCGAAAATTTTGACAGGCAGGATGTAAATATTGAGATATATGATATGCTAGGACGGCTGGTTTTCTCGAAATCAGTAAATGTAGAATACAATTACCAGCTAACTTTAGATGTAAGCTTCCTGCCTCCTGCGATGTATAATGTTCGCGCAAACAGCAAGGATATTGTCCTCACAAGCAAAATCATAAAGAGAAACTATTAGGATGCTGCAATTTTTAAATTGATGTACTCAAGAATCTGAAAAGGCATAAAGTCCTGCAGTCTGACAGAAGATCCGTCTGTGCGACATCGGACAGTCAGACTGTTAGCCTGCAAGCCTGTTAGCCCAAAATACTCGAGAAATTACTGATTTACAATAAATTAAAACACCGCGAAATCTTCTCTCAAAAAATATGAACAAAATTTTGTGGATTAAAAAATTAGCAGTACTTTTGCAGTCCAAATTTTACGGGAAAGAAAACTTAATTGTAAAACATAAAAATATTATAAGGCAATGAAAAGAACATTTCAACCTTCACAGAGGAAAAGAAGAAACAAACACGGTTTCAGAGAAAGAATGTCAACCGTTGAAGGACGCAAGGTATTGGCAAGAAGAAGAGCTAAGGGAAGAAAGAAACTCACAGTTTCTGATGAACCAAGGCACAAGAGAAGATAGTAATAATAGTTTTATTGTTTTTTGTCGAGCATAATTATCCATTAAGTTGGGTGATTGTGTTCTTTTTTGTATATAGTCAAAACATTGGAATAGATTATGGGAAAACTGAAGAAGCTAGTCGGCGACACCGCCATATACGGGCTTAGCAGCATAATAGGACGATTCCTGAACTATCTGCTCGTTCCGCTTTACACCTATAAGATTGCAGCAGAATCGGGAGGATACGGTGTGGTAACAAACATATACGCCTACACAGCCCTTATCCTTGTAATCCTCACTTTCGGCATGGAAACAACTTTCTTCCGCTTTGCCAACAAGGAAGGTGTAAATCCGCTGAAGGCATTCTCCACATCGCTGATTTCGGTAGGTGCCGTTGCTATTTTGTTTATAGCACTATGCACTGCCTTTCTTCCAATACTGTCCGATGCTCTTGGCTATGCCGACCATCCCGAGTACATTGAAATGATGGCGATTGTGGTGGCAATAGATGCTTTCCAAGCAATACTGTTCGCCTACCTGCGCTACCAGAAACGACCAATAAAGTTTGCCGCGCTGAAACTTTTGTTCATATTCTTAAATATAGGTATGAACCTCTTCATATTCCTGCTTGCACCAAAGATGTGCGAATGGTGCCCGTCGCTTATGGGATGGTACGACCCGAGCTACCAGGTAGGATACATTTTCGTAGTGAACCTAATATGCACATCATTGATAACCTTTGGTTTCCTGCCCGAACTAAAGAACCTTCGCAACGGATTCGACAAGAAGTTGATGAAGGAAATGTGGAAATACACATGGCCGTTGCTGATTTTTGGCATCATTGGCATTATGAACCAGGTTGCCGACAAGATTTGCTACCGCTTCATCGTTCCCGGACAGGAGGGTGAAACCCAGCTTGGAATCTACGGCGCATGCGTAAAGATTGCAATGATAATGGCAATGATAACACAGGCATTCCGCTATGCATACGAGCCGTTTGTGTTTGGCGAAAACCGCGAAGAAGCAAAGAAAAGCAAGGAGATGCAAGCAAATGTTATGAAATACTTCGTCATCTTTACGCTTCTAGCATTTGTAGCAGTGATGGCATATATGGATGTCCTGAAGTTCATAATCAGCAGCGACTACTGGGAAGGACTTGCAGCCGTTCCAATCGTAATGATGGCTGAAATATTTATGGGAATTTACTTCAATTTGTCATTCTGGTACAAACTGAGCGATCAGACATACTGGGGAGCAATAATTTCAGCTATAGGTTGCGCTGTGCTGCTGGCAATCAACTTCCTGCTTGTGCCTAAAATTGGATATATGGCTTGCGCTTGGGGAGGATTTGCAGGATACGGAATT
>JBGUHW010000203.1:0-5457 GCA_045112395.1 Bacteroidales bacterium | reverse complement strand
TGCGGCGGAGGTCGGAAACGACATGGTCAACAAAATTATTGTCGAGGATGTAGGATTCATCAATTGGCATCTCGATGAGGAAACTTTTAAGCTTGTAGTATTCGGCAAATTCGTCGTCGGCACTGAAGCCTGCGGGAATCTTCTTCAGGGGATCTGCCCACGATAGCGAAAAGCCCTTGGCATTGCGTATGGCCTTGTCGAAATTCTTGCCGTTGAGCATAATCTCCTCGCGCACACTTTTCACAATACGAGGTTCGGGAAGCCAAAGACCTGCACAGATAAAATAACTCACATTTGGCTCAATATGAATATAATAGCCCGAGTAGCCGCTCTTCTTGCCATGAGGACAAACAAAGGTGCCTATGTGCTGCTTGTAGGGCGTCTTGTCGTGCGAAAAACGCAGGTCGCGGTAAATGCGGTAGGTGCAGTCTTTCACCTGCAATCCAGCCACCGACTTGTCGAATTTGGCTATGCCATCGATAAGCTTCTGCGAAAAATCGTTATGCACTGCAAGCATTTCCTTGTACTGCTGCTTGTGAGCATCGAACCACGGCTTGTTGTTGTTCTGCTGCAACTCCTTGAAAAAATCCAAAACTCGTTTCATTGTCAAAAATTTTGCGAAAGATAAGGAAAAAAATTAGAATATTTGGTTTCTATGCCTGCGGCGTTTCTATGGGCTTCGCCGTTTCAATGCCTGCGGCGTTTCAGGTTTCATGTTTCTGGTTTTATGGGCTAAAGCCCGTTTCTGTAGAGACGCGCCATGGCACGTCTTTACAGTAGGTGCGCCGGTTTCAAGTTTCAAGTTTCTGGTTTCATGTTCAATGTTTTCAAACAACTAGAAACCTAGAAACCTAGAAACATAGAAACTCAGAAACCCAGAAACTCAGAAACTTTTCTTCATCTTTGATTTTTTTGAATCCTCATTGTGACAAATAATTATTACATTTGCCGAAAATTTTTAAAACACATTAAAATAAAATATCATGGTTAGAGATGAACAAATTTTCGACCTTATAAAGAAGGAAAGAGAAAGACAGATGAAGGGCATCGAGCTCATTGCATCGGAGAACTTTGTAAGCGACCAGGTAATGGAAGCTATGGGTTCAGTAATGACAAACAAGTACGCTGAAGGTTATCCTGGAAAGCGCTACTATGGTGGTTGCGAAGTTGTTGACCAGAGCGAAACCCTCGCTATCGAAAGATTGAAGAAGATCTTCGGTGCTTGCTGGGCAAATGTACAGCCGCACTCGGGCGCACAGGCAAACATGGCAGTATTCCTCGCTTGCCTCAATGTTGGCGACACATTCCTCGGACTTAACCTCGCACACGGCGGACACCTTTCACACGGTTCACCAGTTAATATGTCGGGTATCAACTACAAGGCATTGGAATACAATGTAAAGGAAAGCGATGGTCGTGTTGACTATGACCAGCTCGAACGCGTTGCTCGCGAAAACAAGCCGAAACTCATCATCGCTGGCGCATCAGCATACAGCCGCGAATGGGACTACGCTCGCATCCGCAAGGTTGCCGATGAAATAGGCGCTATCTTTATGGTTGATATGTCACACCCTGCAGGTCTTATCGCAGCCGGTTTGCTCGACAACCCAGTTAAGTATGCTCACATCGTAACAACAACAACACACAAGACTCTCCGTGGTCCTCGTGGTGGTGTCATCATGATGGGTCAGGATTTCCCGAATCCTTGGGGCAAGAAGACTCCAAAGGGCGAAGTAAAGATGATGTCGGCATTGCTCGACTCAGCAGTATTCCCAGGCTGCCAGGGCGGTCCGTTGGAGCACGTTATCGCTGCTAAGGCTGTTGCTTTCGGCGAAGCTCTTACTCCAGAATTCAAAGAATACCAGAAGCAGGTTAAGAAGAATGCTGCTGCTTTGGCTGATGCTTTCATGGCAAAGGGCTACAAGATTGTCAGCGGCGGTACCGACAACCACTCGATGCTTGTTGACCTTCGTACCAAGTTCCCGGAACTCACCGGTAAGGTTGCTGAAAAGGCTCTTGTTGCTGCCGATATTACAACCAACAAGAACATGGTTCCTTTCGACACCCGCAGCCCATTCCAGACATCAGGTTTGCGTTTCGGAACACCGGCTATCACAACCCGTGGCGTAAAGGAGGACAAGATGGCTGTTATCGTTGACTTCATCGACCGCGTTCTCTGCGATCCTGAAAACGAAAACGTTATCGCTGAGGTTCGTGCCGAAGTTAACAAGATGATGGCAAACTATCCGCTTTTCGCTTGGTAGGAAATATTGAAATTCATAATAAAAGCCGCTCTAATGGGCGGCTTTTTTGATTAGAATCGCTTCAAAAACTTAATTTCAATATATAGAATTTTCTATCTAACTTTGCACATTGTAAAAATTGCACGAAATGACAACTGACGACAAAGGCATAAAACATACAAACGAAAACGAACATAACGAACTTTGCAACATAATGTCTGGATTCATGGACAATGGACAACCAAAGGTTGGCATCTTTTGGTATGACATTGCCGAAAACTCGTTGTTCGGTGTAGAAAAAACCGATGCAGACAAAGCTGTTTTCATAAACGGCAAGGCCACCATAAACAAGCTGCACAAAACCTATTGGCAAAAGCAACATCATCGTGCGGTAGCTAGAAACGATGCATCTTCGATATTTTACAAGGAAAGCAACTACACAATGATACCGCGTGGCAGAATCTTCCTTGACGAAACCGACAATAAGTTCCGTGTTTTTGTAGGTCACTGGCTAACAGAACCGACAAACGGCATAAATGTGGATATTGAAAAGTTCCGTGAAGCATTGGAAGATGAATTCAATCTTCCATCGGATTTCGAATTTGTTGTTGATGTCCATTGGGACTTAGGACACGGCTGGTCGGAAGAGTTTTTCGAATAATAGCAACCAAATATTCCGCCAAAATATTTTTCAAATTTCAGCGGAATCTATACTTTAAAACATATATTCCGCTAATACTTTATATAAATTCCAGCGGAATCTTTTTGAAATTTATACAAATAAATTACTTAATACCAGATTATTATCTAAAATTTGCGAGTGAGAATTGGGTAAAATACCTTGGGTAGTTATCATTGCTAGAAAAACAGACTTGTTTGTTTCGTTTTCCTCGATAAAAGTTTCGACCTTGTTACTGAGATTTTTCTCGTATGCGGCGGTTATAGAATATTGCTTGTTCGTCCATTTCATTTCGCAAAGCGTAATGGAATTGTCGTTTCTGTCTATGACAAGGTCTATTTGTGCGCCATTTTCCTTTAGTGTGCTACGCCATGAATACACATTTGTGATTACTCCCGAAATTCCAAGACCTTGTTTTATCTGCCTTACATGAGCAAGACACAGCTGTTCAAATGCATATCCAATCCATGCATTGCGCAGTGAGGAACGCGAATTTTTCGACCAGAATTCCTCGTCGTTTATTTTGCGTTCCCCAATAAAATTGAGATAAAATAAGGTGTAAAAATCAACAAGTTGGAACAATGCTGTCTTCTTTTTCTTGTCAAATGGCGTGTAGCAACGAATGAAACCACAGTTTTCCAGGTCTGCCAATGCCTTCGAGAATGTTCCTCCATCTGTTACTTTCAAACCTTTGACTATTTCATCCCGCGAAAGGCCCTTTTTCTTGCTTCCAAGCAACTGGACAATACCAATATATAATTTTGAATTTGTAAACAATGAGGCATATAGGTTGTTGAATTCGCCACGAAGCACTGCGTTCTGCCTGAAAAAGAGGAAATCAACATTTTTTGCAAGGCTTAAGGATGAATCAAGCATGCTTAAATAATATGGTATGCCTCCGAAAATCATGTAACATTCAGCAATCATGGTTCTTCCCCAGCGGAATTTGCGCGATTTCAGATAAAGTTCCGTTTCCTTGAGCGTAAAAGGTTCAAGGCGAATGTGCAAAGTAATACGGTTGTGAAGCCCACCACGGTTGTTTATCAGCTTGTCCATCATCCACGATGTTGCCGAACCGCAGACGACGAGCATAATATCGTTACGGGCAGATGCCCAGCTGTTCCAAAAGTGTTCGAATGCTGCAATGAAAACAGCATCCGACTTGTCCATCCAAGGCAGTTCGTCAAGGAAAATGACTTTTTTCCGAGACTTTGGCAATGTGCATACAAGCCTTTTCAGTTCTGCGAATGCCTCCTGCCACGATGATAAATCCACAACATCAACAAGTCCCTGTTCACGTAGGGCATTGGCAAAGCAGACCAACTGCTCGCGTCTCGAAACGTTCATCATTGCTGTATATTGAAAATCAATTTGCGGAAAAGCATTTCTAACCAAAAATGTTTTTCCAACTCTTCGACGACCATACACAGCCACAAATTCCGATTGCTTTGATTTGTAGTAGCGGGATAGTTGCCCCAATTCAAATTCTCGACCGACGATTTTTTTGTCCATATACATTTCATTTAACCTCACAAAGGTAATAATATTTTCCAATATTCCGCCAAAATATTTTTCAAATCTCAGCGGAATCTATATTCTAAAACATATATTCCGCTAATACTTTATATAAATTCCAGCGGAATCTTTTTGAAATTTATTTTGTAAATTATTGTTTATTAGTGTAATAAATAGAAATGCCTTTAAAAAATATGTAAATATAACTTTGTTTTTATGAATGTTGGCTTCTTAAATTGTTGTACGTTCTAATTTCTGAAATTTTGTTATTATTGTTTTTTTGAGTGAGTTGAATTTTGTTTAATTTTGTGGAAAACTTATTGCGTTGTCGTTTTTTCGCAGAAATATTAACGGAATACTAGGTACGATCCTTTTTCACTTGATTGTGATATGCGTGTGTCTTGCTTGCAAGATAGGTGTGTTGCAAAAGGAACCGGAAAGCTATATCATAATCGATCCTCAGGATTTCGACATGGAAGACAAACAGTCGTCAGAAGCTGAGGATGATATGATGACCGATGAGCAGATTGCCCAGTATATGGAAAGGCTCGGCGTTACTGGTTCCAATTATTCGGGAATTCGCACATATCAGCCATCCTCTGGGCAGTCGATGTCGGAAGCCGACATGAAGGCTAGGTATGAGGAGCAATTTCTTCGCGAGAAGTATGGCGACAATTACGATGATGCACAAAATAGAACATACGAGGATTATATCGACCAGTCGCGCATGGAGCAGTACCAGTCCGATAATAAGCCACGCAATATGGTTAAGTCGGGACCTGCGCTTGTATATGCCGAACTCGATAACAAGCAGCGCGAAGCTTCATATTTGCATGTGCCTGTTTTTACCTGCGAGGGTAGTGGGGTTGTGGTTGTCAGGATTTCGGTGGCAGCAAGTGGGAAGGTTTCTTCTGCCGAGGTTGTGTCGTCTAATCTTACATCCGATGTGGAGTGTTTGACGAATGCAGCGCGAAATGCGGCATTAAAATCGGCCTTCTCGAAGATTTCTGGCAACAAGAC
>JBGUHW010000202.1:0-11936 GCA_045112395.1 Bacteroidales bacterium | reverse complement strand
TCCCGAATGTATGGAAAAGGTTTGCAACGAGTTGCGCGATGTTCATGTGAATTGCTTTGTTCACGCTATTGCCGATGGGAATATCGGAAAAATTTTTTCGGGAGACAGAATATTGAATGCTGATTCGTTCTTGTACACTTTCAATTCGATGTGCGTGTCGTTTGCAAGTTGGACACAGCTATTGCTCGAAAATGGCATTTTGGAGGAGAATTCCCACTTATTTGGTTTTTCAAGCGAAGGAGCTAGCATTGTTTTTCCGCAATATGCAGCCAATGGCGTTGCCAAGGCAGGACTTGAAACTTTGTGCCGTTATATGGCTGATGAACTTGCCTGCAAAAAAATATCGGTGAACATTATCCGAGCAGGAATCATGGATACGGCTGCAGTTAGAGCTTTTGGCGATAGTTCTTATATACAGGGTCTTGTAGATAAAGGTTGTCGGACTAGCAGTCCAAGGGCTGTGGCGGAAAAAATGATGTCCATAATTAGTACTGAAGATTTTGTAACAGGACAAATTTTTGATGTATAGTATGGGCAAATTTCACACTTTATACCTCGAAACTACACGAAATTGCAATCTTGATTGCAAATACTGCTCTACTGGCTCGTCATGCAAAAAGAAATTTGACGACATCCCATACGACACGATTGTACAACGCATTTTGGAGCCAGCATGGAAAGTTGGGACGAGGAATGCCAGTTTCTCGGGCGGAGAATTCTTGCTGAGGGAAGACCATATTGATTTGCTAAAAACCGCTAGTGAAATGGGCTTCTCCGTGAGCATTGTCAGCAATGGCATTTTACTGACGGATAACAAAATACAGGAACTAAAATCTATTCTTGGCGATAATTTGTATGTGTCGCTTGGCATCAATTCCTTTGATTTGGAGAACAAGGAAACCCGCGAGGTTGGCACGGACTTCATTATGGATGTGGTTAACCGTTTGCAAAAACATGGTGTACGGTTGAACATTTGTGTTACTATTGGCGATTTCAACAAGGAAAGTTTCAAGAATACCATTGAGACATTGCAAAAGCTTCATTTGCCTTTCAATAGGATACCGTTTGTTGTCAGAAATTGCAAAGCAAGCGAACTAATGCTTAATGCGGAAATATTACAAAAATGCTTTCATCCATACCTTACCGATTGCTACAATGGACATGTAAGTTATGTTCCATATTTCTTGAATCCAAGTGATTATGAAATCATTACTGAACACCAATTGCAGGATAATAGTTTCGCTACAAATCCATCAGTTGGGTGCTGGGTTGGTTCGTACTATGCGATAAATCCCGAAGGTTATGTTTCTCCATGCCCCTTGTTTGCCGATTCGGTGTATGCTGGCAATGTGCTTAATGAAAATCTTGAAGATATTTTGTTCAAGTCGGAACTTTTCAGCAAAATTACCGACCGAAAAAATCTTGAAGGCAAATGTGGAAAGTGCAAATACACAAGTACTTGCGGTGGATGCCGTGTTATGGCGTACTATAAGACAGGCAATCCTTTTGCCGAAGACCCGACCTGTTTTATTGATAGCCTGAATGAGGAAGAAATATTGGACTATGAGAAAAGAACAGCACGAAACTTTAAGAATTACAACAGAATGATTAGAAGCGCAAAAATTTGATTTTTTGTATCTTTGCCCCATAATAGTACTACAAATGAACAATAAAACAGAGTTCTCAATCCCTCGAATCCATTGGACAATCGCACTCATACCATTTGCAGTGCTTGTCGCACTACAGATACTGGTAATTAAGGAGTTTGGCTCCGATGCAATAGATGGAGCAAGCCAAACGGCACTACTATTCGCTGCTGCCGTTGCTATTGCAATTGCAATGATTGGCTACAAAGTGCCATGGAACCACATTAACGGTGCCATCGGCGACAACATAAAAGCCATTGGCACTGCCGTTATAATCCTTTTCCTCATAGGTGCAGTATCTGGCAGCTGGATGTTGAGCGGCGTAGTGCCGACAATGATTTATTACGGGATGATGATACTCACGCCCTCGCTGTTTCTATTCATGGCTTGCATCATTTGCGCCTTGGTGTCACTTATAACTGGCAGTTCGTGGACAACCATAGCAACTGTCGGAATTGCACTGCTTGGAATTGGTACTGCTCACGGATTCTCTGCCGGCTGGACTGCCGGTGCAATAATTTCGGGTGCATACTTCGGTGACAAAATTTCGCCACTCTCCGACACCACAGTGCTTGCCTCATCGGTTGGCGAAGTGCCACTATTCAAGCACATACGCTACATGCTTATCACCACTGTGCCATCTTTTGTAATAACTTTGGTAATATTCCTCATCGTAAGCCTTAACCATTCGGCAGAAAGCACCGCTCAAGCAGAATCTTTTGCTAATGGTCTACAAAATACCTTTGCCATCAATCCTTGGCTAATGCTGATACCACTATTTACTGCCGTTATCATTGCATTGAAGCTTCCTGCTGCCGTCATATTGTTTTTGTCGGCTCTGGTTGCTGGCATAGTAATGCTTTTTGCTCAACCCGACATAGTGGCACAGATTGGCGAAGGGAACAGTTTCCGAGGACTAATGCTCACTTACTACGACAGCACCTCCATCGACACGGGCAACGAGACACTTAGCAACCTTGTGCAGACCCGTGGCATGAAAGGTATGCTCAGCACAGTATTCCTCATTTTCTGCGCATCGGCATTCGGAGGCGCACTTACTGGCGGCGGCATGATGAAAAGTATCACCACAGCCTTGGCTCGTGGCATAAGCGGCAGACGTTCAATAGTAACATCTACGGTAGCAACTGGTCTTTTCTCCAATATGGCTACCGGCGACCAATACCTAAGCATTGTGCTGACTGGAAACATTTTCAAGCAGTTATACAAGGACAAGAATTTTGAAGGACGACTGCTAAGCCGTTCTACCGAGGACTCGGCCACAGTAACCTCCGTGCTCGTTCCATGGAATTCATGCGGTATGACTCAGTCGATGGTACTTAAAGTTTCCACTTTGGAATACCTCCCCTATTGCTTCTTCAATATCATTTCTCCGCTGATGTCAATAGCTGTGGCATTTGTAGGATATAAAATATTTAGAAGAACCGTGGACGAAGAAAGTCCAGACGCCCAATGATTCAAAGGTAGAAAAGGTGACAACTATGGGTCCATTGTCAATTCAAAAAATCGCCAAACAAAAAAAAATTGTACCTTTGCACCTAAATATCATAAATATAGAATATGTCTAAACCGAAATACAAAGGAAAAAACGAAATTAATAAAGCAAAAAACATTGCCACTACCGCAACGCCTCTGTCAGAAATGCCCAAGGCAAAGGCTGTAATAATACCGATAATAATTCTAGCTGTGGTGTCGCTGGCATTGTACATCAACGCTTTGCGCAACGACTACGCTCTTGACGATTCAATGGTGCTAATCCGCAATTCGTTCACACAGGACGGTGTTTCGGGAATTGGCGACATATTTAAATACGACACATTCACGGGCTTCTGGGTTTTCAACGACAGCACTCACACAGTTGAACAAATCGTAAAGGAGAAAAAATTACTTGCTGGTGGCCGTTACCGTCCGCTGTCGCTTGCGACATTTGCCATCGAAATAGAACTTTTCGGCAAGGATTTCCACGATGAAAATGGCATACTGGTCGGACAGGGCTGCCCTGCCATAAACCATGCAATGAACGCTGTGTATTACGCACTTACAGTCGTGCTTCTGTACATTATTCTCGTAAGGCTTTTCCCTCGCAGGGACAAATCGTGGTGGTTCTCGATTCCATTCATCGCAACATTGCTATTTGCATTCCATCCGATTCATACCGAAGTAGTTGCAAACATAAAAGGTAGAGATGAAATACTAACACTACTTGGTTCGCTCGCTGCGCTATGGTGGTCGATAAAGTACATCGATACTAAGAAATTGTACTACCTTATATTGTCGGGACTGGCATTGCTGTGCGGACTTTTCTCGAAGGAAAATGCAATAGTGTTCCTCGCTCTCGTTCCGCTGACGCTCTACTATTTCACCAACGCAAAATGGAAAGAAATAGGCAAGGTTATGATTCCGCTTGCATTGGCATCGGTAGCATTTCTGGCAGTACGCGGAATGGTTCTCGGATGGGAGCACTCGGAACAAACCAAGGAACTCATGAACGACCCGTTCATCAACATGAACTTCTCCGAAAGGTATGGTACGATATTCGTAACTTTGTTGATGTACATTAAGTTACTATTCTTCCCCCACCCTCTTACCTACGACTACTACCCGTGGCAGATTCCAAAGACCGAACTAACAGACGGACTTGCACTTTTGTCGCTGGCAATATACATCGCCTTGGGAATCTACGCAGTGTACGGAATGATAAAAAAGAAAGACATCGCCTCGTATTCGATTCTGTTCTTCCTCATTCCGCTTGCGCCAGTATGCAATATTTTCTTTGCAGTGGGCACACTGATGAACGAGCGTTTCGTTTTCATCTCATCCATTGGATTTTGCCTGATAGTAGCATGGTTCTTTGCTGAAGTTTTGCCAAAACTTCTAAAAAACATCACAATGGCAAAATACATAACTGGCGTTGTCGGCATAATAGTGTTGCTTTTGTTTTCGCTGAAAACCGTAACCCGCAATGCCGACTGGGAAAACGACACCGTACTTTTCACGCATGATGTTAAGACCTCAGCAATGTCGGCAAAGGGCAACTGCGCCGCTGGCGGACGCACACTTGAACGCGCACAGTCGAAGGAAGTTAAGGACAACGACAAGGAACTCCACGACGCCCTATGCAACGAGGCAATAAAATACTTGAAGAAATCGAACGAAATTTACGCAAGCGATGGCAAGCGAAACTCAAAGAAACATAGTTCGAGCGCAGTTTACAGCGATGCGATGAACCTTCTCGGCAACGCGTACTTCGAGATTGGCGACATAGCCAATGCTCTCGATTCCTACCTGAACATCATAAAGGCATTCCCAAACCACGACATTGCCAATTCAAACATAAAAGTCGTGCTAAACCAAACTCCAGGAATGCTACGCAACAAGCTCACAACATCTACAGTTCCCGAATTGCTGAATGTGATTGGAGAATTAATAAAGGTAAAGCCCGACTGTGGCGAAGCCTACCATGTACTAGGTGTACTTTACGGTCGCGAAATTGGAAATATTGAAGCTTCGTTGCAATGTTTCGAAAAAGCAGAAACTTGCAACTTCGAAAAGACTGCTGCATATTACAAGGACTTGGGTGTAGCATACGGAATTTCGGGCAACTACGCAAAGTCAATTCCTGTACTTGAAAAAGCAATAGAACTTGACCCGGATGACGATTTATCGTACACCAACCTTGGTTACACATACATGAACCTCGGCGACACACAAAAAGGTCAAGAATACATTGCCATGGGCGAGAGTTTAAAACAGAAAAAAGCGGAAAATGATAAAGAATAAGAAAATAGTTGTTGTACTTCCGGCATACAACGCCGAACAGACTTTGGAACAGACCTACAACGAAATTCCTTTCGACATTGTTGATGATGTGATTCTTGTCGATGACTTCAGCCGCGACAACACCGTGGAGGTCGGCAAACGGCTTGGCATAAAGAACATTATTGTCCACGAGAAAAACAAAGGGTATGGCGGAAACCAGAAGTCGTGCTACAACAAGGCGCTTGAGCTTGGTGCCGACATAGTAATCATGCTCCACCCCGACTACCAGTACACGCCAAAGCTGATAGAGTCGATGTCGTACATAATTGCCAACGATGTTTACCCTGTAGTGCTTGGTTCGAGAATCCTTGGTCGCGGAGCTCGCAAAGGCGGAATGCCATTGTACAAGTATTGGTTCAACCGAATGCTGACATTCATGCAGAACCTACTCATGCACCAGAAATTGTCGGAATACCACACAGGCTACCGCGCATTTTCGGCGGAGGTGCTTCGAGCAATCAACTACAACCAAAATTCCGATGATTTTGTATTCGACAACCAGATGCTTGCGCAGATTTTCTATGCAGGATACGAAATTGCCGAAGTCACCTGCCCTACAAAGTATTTCAAGGAGGCAAGTTCTATAAATTTCAGGAGAAGTTGCAAGTATGGGTTTGGCGTGATTCACACATCGTTCCTATACCTATATAATAAAATGCATATCTGCAGAAGTAAGATTTTTAAGAAACCGCAGGACTAGGGCTCTACTTCTGGCAATATCCTGCCGTTCCAAGCCTTCAATTCCTTGTCGTACTTATCCTCCATCCCGCCCGACAGTTTGTCGAGAAGGGCATGAAACTTTGCTCCATGGTTCTTGTGGGCGATATGGCAAAGTTCGTGAAGTATAATGAAATCAATGAGATAATCGGGAAGCAGAAGCAACCGGCACGACAAAATTATTTCGTCGCGCGAACTGCATGTTCCCCAACGCGTATGCGCCGTACCAACCGAAACCTTGCGGAATTTCAGTCCCGTCCTTTGCGAAATCTCATCTACACGTGGATAAAGATTTGATTCTGCCTCCTTGCGCATAGATGCAAGAAGCACCTTCTTTATGAAATTCTGCACCGTATCTAGGTCAAAGTCTACGAGTTCGGGATTATAGAAAACCGTCACAACATAGTTGTTTACTTTGGCATAAAGTATTTTTTTCTGATTGCCTGTAGGTTCGAATCTGAGCGTTGTACTACGGCAGGTAAAATGCGATTGCGGGGTGAATTTGCGCCTTGCACCTTTCTGCTGCTGCGCCTTCATGGTTTCGGCAATCCATTCGCGATGGCTAAAAATAAACCTTTCAGCGTCAGCATAACTGACCCTGAAAGGTATTGACATTTGCAAGCCCTTCTCGGGATGTACGGTCAAACGAATCTGCACGCAATTGTGCCGCTTTGACACAACAACATCGCCGACACCTTCGACACTTATAATCCGCTGCATTACTTGCGCGGCAACTTGCTTAATTTTTCGTAGCCTTCGTTGACGGTTGTAAGCATTTCGGAAATATAACCCTTGTAGTTTTCCTTTACTGCTTTCTTATCCATCTTCGAGGTTGGAGTGTTAATCTTTGAAAATACTTCCTGCTTCTTGAGCAATACACCATTGATGATTTCGGTAACAGGCTCTGTCGGCTGTGCTGGATACAAGTCAACATACAATACGCAATCCGACAAAAGTTCGCTTGTCATGTAATCAATGTCTCTCTTTAATACTTTTCTACTTGCCATAGCTTTAAAATTTTTCGCAAATTTAAACAAAAATTATATTGTAGCATAACGAATTTTTAAATCCATTGTGCCAATTATTCCGTCTCCCTTCCCGCCACATAGTTGCGCCACTTTTCGATGCACTTTGTCATGTCATCTGGAAGTTCCGATTCGAAATACAATTCCTTTTTCGTAACGGGATGTATGAATCCAAGCGACTTGGCATGCAATGCCTGACGCGGAAGAATCTTGAAGCAATTCTCAACAAACTGTTTGTACTTGGTAAAGGTTGTTCCTTTTAATATCTGGTCGCCACCATATTCCCAGTCGTTGAACAGCGGATGTCCGATATGCTTGAAATGAACCCTGATCTGATGTGTTCTGCCCGTTTCGAGTCGACATTCGACAAGATTCACATAGCCAAGCCTTTCGAGTACGCGCCAATGCGTTATGGCTTCCTTGCCGTAATCGCCATCAGGGAAAACATCCAAAATCTTACGGTTCTTGAGGTTGCGTCCCACATTGCCGACAATAGTTCCCTCATCATCTGGCATATTGCCCCACACGAGAGCGTTATATGCGCGCCTGCAGGTGTGATAGAAGAACTGGCTCGCAAGTCCTTCGCGTGCAACTTCCGACTTGGCGACAACAAGTAGTCCCGATGTATTCATGTCGATGCGATGCACAAGTCCAGGACGGAAAGTGTCGGCATTGAACATAGGCAAATCCTTGAAACGATATGCTAGCGCATTCACCAAAGTGCCATCATAATGACCGAAACTAGGATGCACAACCAATCCGGCCGGCTTATTCACAACAATTAGGTCATCGTCCTCGTATACCACATCAAGAGGAATGTCCTGCGGAACAATGCCAGTTTCGCGCTTGGGAAACGACAGCATTATGCTAATATCATCGTTGGGCTTAATCTTGTAGCTGCTACGCACCGGTTTGCCGTTAACATACACGCAACCACCTTCGGCAGCCGACTGTATTCTGTTGCGCGAGGTACTGGGCAGACGAATAGACAAGTATTTGTCGATTCGCATCGACTTCTGCCCTGCTTCAACTACCAAATGCTTATGCTCGTATTTTTCGTCACCCGATTCGGAGAGATCCAAGTCATCGTCTAGTTCGAGGCCATCATCCTCGTATTCCTCAAATTCTTCAAAATCTTTATCCATAAGTGCTATCGCATTATTAGAACCTTGACGGTTTCAAAAACCTTGCTTTCGGAATATGGTTTCACAAAGTAAGTACCATCGGGCAAAGCAGAAATATTTATCACACTTTCGTTACCCGACTGCATTACCAGACGGCCAAGACTATCATATATCATCACACCGCTAAAATCAGCATTGACATCTATGTTTATCTCATCCGATGCCGGATTTGGGAAAACGCTGCACGAAGTCGAAACGCGCTGTATTGGAACATCTGCAGCATCCTGCATTAGTTCGTAACCGAACACTGGACGAATCATCAGCGCTCCCGAAATTATCGAGTTTGCCCAGGACCCCGAAACATTGTAGAAAATTTTGTCGTGAGCATCGTTTTCCATGTCGAGGCCACAATTGAGCATATCGTTTGTCGTCTTTATCCAACCTACATAAAAAGTACCACTGACAACAATTGCAGTATCAAGCGGATAATATATATATCCGTTAATAGTGTTCGAGAACAACGGACGAACGCCCAACCTGCTTACAATCGTATCACCTGGTATTCCATTATTATCTTCCCAGACGGTGAGATAGAAATACTTAACATTGCCGTCGCCTTGCGTACGATTGAAATAAATGTAAACGCCGTATAGCGTGTCGGTCATATATGTATTGAACTTGTAAGCAAGGCTTGCATTGGCAGTTCCCTGTCCAGTCAATCCATAACCCTTTTCGGCAGAACCATCATCGTAAGCATAGTAGTTCTTGAAATTCTGATAGTACCTGACAGTGTCGTTCCAACGGTAATATTCACGAGCCTGTGCGACATCGGTCTTTATGTTTGCCCTGATGATGAATTTTGCAGAATCATCAGCCTGATAGCTATTCTCGTTAAAGAAATAGCAGAATTTCTTGGTATACGAAATTTCCTCATTAGCATTGATGTTTTCGCTGTCATCGCCACAATGGTAGTCGAAGTATGCCTGAACAGGTATCAACGAAGTGGTTTCATCGGCATTGTACACATCGTACTGACGATTGATATTGTGGGTAGCATCCTGCAAATTGGCATACGAAAATGTTATTGAATCGTAAACAGCCTCACGCCCCTTGTGCAAGAAATGTTTCCACGGGACAGTAATGTAGTCTTTCAGGAACGGACCGACATTCTTTATCATTGTCACATCCTCGATAATGGTGTCAACGTAGCTACGGTTTATATCGAGAATAATGAAGTCGAGATTCCACTGGTCAACATTGCTCTGCCAGCTCGGTTCATAGTTCGAACTTATGCTCACATAGTTGAGGAAACGGAAACGGAATCCTTTTTTCAGCCAAACGGAATCTACAATCGGCACAAGCACCTGCTGGAAATCGCTCATCAATTCGCCACCAGCAACCCTCCAGACGCTACGCCATTCATCATCGTCAACAGAATAAAACTGCAACACAAGCGAATCACGATATTCGGGCATATTGCCATAGCCTCCACACTGGTAGAAGAAACTCAGGTATATCGAATCGGAAGCACTGCGCTGGAGATTTATAGGCTTGGATGTCAGATAATCGGCCACATCGGACATTCCTATTGGAAGCGATGCATAAATTCGTCCATATTGGTCGAGAGCATCGAGAGTAGCCACTCCTATCGAAATAGGATTCTTGCCGCACGAATTGTTGATATATGCATATTTATCAGACCATTTCGAAGAATCGGGATATATGTACGATGAAGAAAAATCATCAAAGAAAGGCAATTCAAGAGTATCTGATGTTGCCACCTTGGCGCCATATTTCTCGAAATACCTTGCACTGTAGTCGCTAAGTGCCGGATTTCCACAATCAATAATTACTTCCTGCGAAAAAACGCCAATCGCACATACGACAAAAAAGAATGCTAAAACTAACCTTTTCATAGAAAGCACTTTAGGTTATTCATCAGAATTAGTTCCACTAGATTTTGAAGCTGCAGCTTCCTCCAATTTGTTCATCTCTTCGAGAGTTGAAACTTCTTCCTCCTCATCTTCATCCTCTTCCTGCGAATTGGGGTCACGTCCTGCAACAACAAAATCGATGCGCGAACCTTGCTTTATCTCGGTTCCTGGGTCTATCGAGCGACCATTGTACATTTGTTTCAAAACAATATTGACAACTTCGCCATCCTTCTGCCACTTCACACTGCCCATCTTCAATTTTGAATGTTTCAACCTGACAGACAGAGTCTTATACTGCTCGCCAACAAACGATGGCATCTTGACCATAATTTCGTTGACGGTATTAACTTTCATATAAACTGTACGACCATGCTTTACAAGCGATTCCTTTGCTGGATTCTGCTCAACAACTACACCCTTGGGCAACGAATCGATGAATAAAGTATCAACCACTTCATAGTTGAAGCCTTCTTCCTCGAGCATTGCAATGGCCTCATTCGCGTCCATACCGACCACAGTAGGCACAGTAACAGCCTCGCCATGTCTCGTACACGACTTCAGACTAAGCATAAGTATCAATACAGCGAGCACAAATAGCAATATGATTCCCAATATGTTAAACCAGAAAGCTTTGCTAAATATAAAATTGAAAAACTTCTTCATGACAATACTAAAAATTGAGCCGTAAAGTTAATACTTTTATTTGAAACAGCCGCATTACACATAAATTCATATATCACATTGTTATTAACGAAGAAAACATGAATAAAGTATTCGGAATTTAAATTAATTTTGCGCAAAATTGCAAAGATGGCGAAAAGACTGATGCTAATATGCGGACCTTGCAGTGCAGAAAGCGAGGAACAGGTCTACACGACAGCACGACAACTGAAAGAACTTGTCGCTCCCGACTATTTTCGTGCAGGAATATGGAAACCGCGCACACATCCCGACTCATTTGAAGGACTTGGCGAAAAAGCGCTCGCTTGGATGCAACGCATTCAGAATGAACTTAACATTCCTGTAATCACCGAAGTAGCAAATGCAAACCACATAGAAAAAATTGCAAAATACGGATTCAAGGCATTCTGGATAGGTGCTCGCACTGTTGCAAATCCATTTTCGGTACAGGAGGTTGCCAATGCTGCAAAAGGCGGTGATTTCAAGGTTTTTATTAAAAACCCGACAAATCCCGACATAGACTTGTGGTGTGGTGCAATTGAGCGTTTCCGCAAAATCGGTTTTAATGACATAATTGCCGTTAGCAGAGGCTTTTATCCATTTTCGGAAACAAAACTTCGCAACCTGCCTTGCTGGGAAATACCGATTGAACTCGCCAGACGAATGCCCGACATAAAAATCATCTGCGATCCAAGCCACATTGCAGGCGACACTAGATACATTGCCGAAATTGCACAGCAGGCAATAAACCTCAACATGGCAGGACTGATGATTGAATCGCATTGCTGTCCGCAACAAGCATTAAGCGATAGCAACCAACAACTTACGCCTCAAGAAACAAAAAATCTCATCGATAGTCTGAAGATAAAAAGTCCAGCCAGTGACGACCACAACTACGAAATGGAACTTGAGACGCTAAGAAACAAAATTGATTTCCTCGACTATCAGCTAATCGACATTTTGAAGCAAAGG
>JBGUHW010000201.1:0-10664 GCA_045112395.1 Bacteroidales bacterium | reverse complement strand
AATTGCCGGGGCTGCTTTTTATGATTGCAACGAACTGACTTCCATTACACTTCCAAGTTCACTGATAAGTACTGGTTATATAGCATTTCAATATTGCAGAAGATTGACTTCTGTATATTACACAGGAGATGTTGATGGATGGTGTGGAATTACATTTGATGGTAGTTGTGGACATCCATTTTGCTTTTCATCTGGTAATTTGTATATAAATAACGAACTGCTGACAGAATTAGTTATCCCAGAAACGGTAACGGAGATAAAACATCATACATTTGCAGGTGTAACATGTATAACATCTATTAGAATAGGCGATTGGGTTACAAGTATTGGGAATTCCGCATTTGGTAATTGTCGTAATATTGATACGATTTTTAACTATGCTTTAAATCCTCCAATTTTAAATTATTCCACTTTTTATGGCGTTTCAACATCCATTCCTGTCATTGTCCCCTGTGGCTGCTCAACTGCATACAGCAATGCTGAATGCTGGCACAATTTTACAAATTTTCAAGAAGATTGTTCCAGTGTAGAAGAAAACGAAATCGCAGACTTGCAAATTTTTCCCAATCCAGTAGGCAATATTCTGAACATCACTTCTTCGGAAGAAATTTCATCAGTCGAGATTGTGAATACTTTGGGACAAGTTGTTTTGCAAATGGATGTGAATGGCGGAAGTGCAGTTTGCGATGTTGAGAATCTGCCGAGTGGGGTGTATTTGGTAAAAGTTCGCGCCCTTCGCCCTTCGACAGGCTCAGGGAACGAGGCTCAGGGTGCGGATATTCAACGGAAATTCGTAAAGGAATAAAGACCTATTGTTTGTCTCATATTCAGCCGACCATTGTTTGTAATGTGGTTGCCATTGTTATGAAGAAACAAATGCTTTTTTTAACAAAGAAACTTTTATCGTTGAATATATCTTTGATTTAGAGTTATTTGCAAAAAAATATTACCGTGAATAACTCTCCTCAAAATATGCTTTGAAACATTTTGGTAAGTGTCGGAAAAATTGTATTTTCGTGGACTAATTAAAAGTAAAAAATAAAAGAATAGAAATATGCAGAAATTATTATTGTTGGGAGATGAAGCGATAGCTCAAGCATTCATAGATGCTGGCGGAAGCGCTATCAACAGCTATCCTGGAACTCCGTCCACTCAGATTACCGAATATGTAATCAAATCAAAGGAAGCAAAGGAAAAAGGTGTTATCGCCAACTGGTGTGCAAACGAAAAGACTGCTCTCGAGGCTTCTATAGGTGTTGCATACGCTGGCAAGCGTGCTATGACCTGCATGAAGCATGTTGGTCTCAATGTATGCGGTGACCCGTTCATGAACGCAGCTATCATCGGTACTAAGGGCGTGCTCGTAGTTGTTGCCGATGATCCTAGCATGTACTCGTCGCAGGACGAGCAAGACAGCCGTTTCTACGGACATTGGGCTATGATTCCAATGCTCGAACCATCGAACCAGCAGGAAGCTTACGATATGGTTTTCTTCGGTTACGAACTTTCGGAAAAGCTTGGAACTCCTGTTCTTTACAGAATTCCTACCCGTTTGGCTCACAGCCGTGCAGGTGTTGAACGCCGCAATCCGTTGCCACAAAACCCATTGACAGAACCAGCAGATGCTAGTTCATTCGTTTTGTTGCCGGCAAATGCTAAGCGCTTGTACAGAAATCTTATCGACAAGCAGCCTTTGTTCACAAAGTCATCTGAAGAATCTGGATACAACAAGTATTTCGATGGCGAAAACAAGAAGCTCGGTATCATCACCAGCGGTATCGCATACAACTACTTGATGGAAAACTTCAAGGACGGACATTGCCCGTATCCGGTTGTAAAGATTACACAGTATCCGTTGCCATACAATATGCTCAGCAAGTTGTATGATGAGTGCGATGAACTCCTTGTTCTCGAAGACGGTCAGCCGTTCATCGAGGAGCATATAAAGGGATTCCTTGCAAAGGGCAAGAAGGTTATGGGTCGTTTGGATGAAACCATCCGCCGCGATGGCGAAATGAACGCTGAAAAGATTGCAGCTGCATTGAAGCTCGCTCCAGCAAAGGGAATGCCTGTTCCAGAATTGGTAACAAACCGTCCGCCAGCATTGTGCCAGGGTTGTCCTCATGTTGACAGCTACACAGCATTGAACGATGTTATGGCAAAATATCATGGTAAGGTATTCGGCGATATAGGTTGCTACACTTTGGGCTTCAACATGAAGGCTATCGATACAACCGTTTGCATGGGCGCATCAATCACTATGGCAAAGGGTGCTGCTGAGGCTGGTATCTTCCCATCGGTTGCTGTAATCGGTGACGGTACTTTCGGTCACAGCGGTATGACAGGTCTTTTGGACTGCGTAAACGAAAAGGCAAATGTTGTAATCATGATTCTCGACAACGACATCACCGCAATGACAGGTGGTCAGCCATCGTCGGCACACTGCAAGATTGCACAGATTTGTATAGGTCTTGGCGTTGAACCAGAACATATCCGCGAGATTGTTCCGCTGCCAAAGAATCACGATGAGTTTGTAAAGATTCTCGAAGAGGAAATCAATTACAACGGCGTATCGGTAATCATTCCGCGCAGAACTTGTATCGTAGAACTCAAGAAGCACATAGGCGAAAAGAAATAACCTTTTAATAATAGGAGAAATAAACATGAAAAAAGACATCATATTGTGCGGCGTAGGTGGCGATGGTATAGTATCGGTTGCCAAAATTATCTCTGATGCAGCACTCAACAAGAATTTGTATTTGAAGCAGTCCGAAATCCACGGAATGTCGCAGCGTGGCGGTTCGGTTTTCTCGCATTTGCGTATTTCCGACAAGCCGATTTATGCTGATGTTATTCCCGAAGGTCAGGCAGACATCATTCTGTCGAGCGAACCAATGGAATCGTTGCGTTATTTGCCATTCCTTGCTGCTGATGGTTGTGTAATCACAAACTCGGAACCTTTCGTTAATATCAAGAATTATCCTGATATGGACAAGGTTATGGCAGAAATCAAGAAGGTAAAGACAAATGTTGCTTTCAATGCAAATGAAATTGCAAAGAAGGTTAATGCTCGTTCCAACATGGTTCTGCTTGGAGCAACAATTCCTTTCCTCGGATTGGAACTCGCTGAACTCGAAGCATCAATCCAGCGCATTTTCGGTCGCAAGGGCGAAGCTGTTGTAAATTCAAACCTTGCTGCTATAAAGGCAGGTTACGAATTTGCAAAGAACAACTAGCAGTAAAATCTTATAAAAATAGAGCGGAAGAGGAGACTCTTCCGCTTTTTTTGTTTGTGATTGGCAATTCAAAACTACAAAAAAAAGACCGCTCATTGGCGGTCTTGATTTTTATATCACTTTATTCCAGAATCTATTAGTAATATCAACTGGCTTTTTGTTATTAATCTTGTACATTCTCTGGTTGGTGGTCTTCTTGTCCAATCCGCCATATTTAGGATTGTAGGGACCAAGTTTCAGATATTGGAACGGAGTAATGTCCTTGGGGAAATTCTGTTTGCCAGAATACCATGCAACCTTCTTGTCGAAAGTCTTGTGGACATATTCTGCCATCTTAATAACTTCCTCCTGATTGGCATCGCCACCCATAAAGCAGAAACATGTAATACATTTGCTGTACTTTGAAATCATGTTTGAGATGGTTTCTTCATCAAGTTGATTGCCAATATCCTTGCACAAGTGCGGACTATGGCAACCAGGACAATGGTTGGGGCAGTTGCTTATATTTACAGCCAAAGTCACTTCATCAGGAACTTCCTGAAAAACAATGTCGTAGTTGTAGTACTTAAGCATTTTCGTATTCCTTTAACTTGTTGTCGTAATATCTTCTGTTAGCTTCTTGCTGACGTGCTTCGGAGAAGTTGCTGACGCGCTTCATGTAACCGATGATTCTGGTCAGATAGTCGATGTCGGAGCTTCCGCACTCAGGACAAGTCTTGAGGTAGCGCTTGTCGATGTGACCACACTTGTTGCAAACCGTATTTGGAATGTTGAAAGTGAAGTAGTTGCATCCTTCGATAGCGGCAACCTTCAGCAACTGACGGTACTGTGCCTTGGTAAGGTGCTCTTCGAGGTTGACATGCAATGCCGAACCACCAGTAAGATGCTCAATGTATTCCTTGCCATGCAGACGGAACTTGTCGAGTGTATTAATTTCCTTGTCTTCAACAATGAAGAAATAGCTGTTGTAGCAATTGCGCGGTACGAAATATCCGTCTTCCTTATCCCATTTAGCGTGCTTAACGCCAACATTTTCGGCAGGAATCATTTCGCAGTTGAACATAAGTTCCTTTGTGCGGTATTTCTTGTTGTAGGTTTCAATAAGTCCGAGAACATCCTTTACATAGTTGCGATACTGTGCGTTGTCGCTGATTTCCATTCCAAGGTATTCAGCCGATTCTACGAGACCGTTTACACCTATTGTGAGGTATTGTCTGCTTATGTTTATGAATCCAGCATCAAATAGCGGAAGCATACCCTTGTTGAGCAAATACTTGAGGTTTTCGTTGTATGCGGTCTGTACCTTGTGCATCAAGTCAACAACTTCCTCGATGAAGCTCAGGAACGGCATCTTTTCCTTCTTTTCGTACTGTATGCAACGGTTCAGGTTGATAGTAAGTACGCTCTTTGATCCTGTGGAAACACCACCTGCACCAAGAGTATAGCTGAATTCGTTGTCGGTAATTTCGTTGCGGAGACGGCAGCAGCTGCTGAGCGAATCGGCATTGTCGCTGATGTAGGTGAAGAACGAGTGACCTTCGGAGTACATTTCTGCGGTAAAATCGCCGTATTCCTTGTCGCGAACATCACCATCCTCGGATAGGAGAGCCATAGTTTCAACCGGGAAGGTAAGCACGGTCTTTGTACGTTCCTTGTTGAACCACTTCATGAATCTCTTCTGCAACCAGTTGAGTGATTCCCAATCGGGCTGTGTGCCATCAGGGAAGCGGAAGTCACCGAACAAGCTCTGGAAGTAGAACTTGTCGTAGTAAGATATGTTCCAGAATACCGACTGGAAATTACGTGCGCCAGTTGGCTGGTTGATAGAGTATACTATTTGTTCGAAGCAGTCGGTTATGACTTTGTCGATTGTGCGTTTCTTGAGCGAAAGGTCAACAACTTCATCTGGACGCTTATAGTAGTCTTGTCCGTATTCTAGACCAATGAAATAGTTCATGTACATGAGGAACTCCGGAGTTGCACATGCACCGCTCAGCATACTCGATACAATGAATACCAAGTTGATGAAGCCTCCGCAGAACGACTTTAGATTAGTCGGCTTTGTAGAATTACCGCCAATTATCTGAGTGCCGTTCAGAAGCCATGGGTACATTGTAATACTTGCGCAGTAGTTTGCTATGCTAGTCTCGTCGTTTTTGTAGATAAAGTGCTTGTTGAGCAGGGTAAGATACTTGTCGGCTGTTTCCTTGCCGTACATTTCCTTAATCTTGTCGCAAAGCATCTTTCTGTTAAGACGAATGAAGTTCTGCTTTGGAAGTTCGCCGATAAGAGTAGCAATGTTCTTCTTTTCAACATTTGCGTTAGCATCGAACTTGCTTCCTGTTGCAGCATTCTTAGCTTCGCAGTAGTCGAGAAGGAAGTCGAGTTTGCCCTTTACTTCACGGTCTTCCAAATGTTTCTGGCGATACAGGATGTACGACTTAGCAGCATTGTAGTAACGTTCTGCCATAAGTGCAACCTCAACCTGGTTCTGGATTTCCTCAACGCTTATACCATCATAGATATTTACGCGACTTAGAATGTTGGTTAGAATTTCCTGGGTAGCAAAACTGCCAACTGACAGAAAAGCCTTGGAAATGGCTGACTTAATCTTTTCAACGGAGAACAATTCCCTTTTGCCGTTTCTTTTTACAATAAAGTTTTCGTTATAAAGCATAAATCCTGTACTTAATTTTTTGTTGTTAAAATAAATTACCAATCAAAAATCTCCTATTGGTTCTTTCTTTTTTGGTTTTGCGAAATTATTTCATTTGTTCCTTTAAAATCATGTTTACATGATTAATCTATTAACAGACTTTTTAACACAAATAACAGATTTGTAGTCAATTTGTTGCGGATTTTTTTGCCTTTGTAACTTAAAAAAAGGCATTCTGGGATCATCTTTTTAACACCTGTTTATAGTCATAATGAAAAAAAGTGAATTTTGCAGAAATTTACAGAAAAGCGATTGTACTTTTATTATAAATAGATTGTTTTTGTGTATTAAATTTTGTGTAAGGTAAAAATCTTGAAATTCTAGAATCTTCGCAAAAAATATTTTTTCCGTTAATTTTTGAAAAGCTGTTCTGCCTATTTATAAATCTGCCTGGCATGCTGAGAGCCGATTGCCTTTATGAATCTTGGTTTATTGTTCAAATCGTTGATTATTATTGCTTTATAACCATACATAAAACATAAGTCCAGCATTTCCTTTCCCAGAAATTCGTTTATTTCGAAATACACTGTTGTTCTATGATTGGGCTGATGCCTGACTATGAATTGCAGAATGTTGCGATAGAATAGGAGCGGATCGCTGTCGTCGACATACAGGGCCAATGATGGTTCGTAGTCGGTGACGTTTTTATGCATCAGAGTCTTTTCGCTGTTACGAACATACGGAGGATTGCTGACTATGATGTCAAACTTTTCATCAAAGGGGAATTTTTCCTTTGATAGAATGTCGTATTTTGCAAAGGAGACATCTGCTTGGTTATTCTTTGCGTTGTATTTGGCGATTTCCAGTGCCTTTTCGGATATGTCGATGGAAAATACATTTGCCTTGGGCATATTTTTCTTTATTCCGACTGCGATGCATCCGCTACCTGAGCCTATGTCAAGTATAGATATTGTATGTCCAGCTTCGGCTTCGCTCTGTGAACTGTTACAAATCATTTCCACAAGCATTTCTGTTTCCTGGCGGGGGATAAGCACATTGCTGTCGACCTTGAACTCGAGTCCATAGAAAGAAGCAATACCAGTGACATATTGGACTGGTTCTCCATTTGTTAGCCTAATGGATTTTTCAGTTAACTTATCAATTGTTAATTCATCTATTTCCTCATCCTTATCAAGGAGCATCCGGGTTCTGGATAGTTTCAACTCATCGCAAACAAAAATTTCGGCAATAGAACGAGCTTCGTTTTTCTCGTATATTGCTTCTAGATTGGTGCTAAGCGTATGTATGAATTTGGAAATCGTCATTCGTTATGATTTATGGCTGTTTTAGACGCAGAAAACTTGTTTATAGTCATTTCGGAAGTCTGAGCGAACACGCGATACGGAACGTGGAGCGTTGTGAAATCGGCTATCCGAAATCTCCTTGGGATTGTAGATTGGAGATTCCGCATAAACAGGCTCACAAGGCTCGAACCTATGCCTGTTCGCTTTGTTTTGCGGAATGACGACATAGAAAAATCATCTGATAACCTGAATATTGCCAGATTCGTCAACCTTTACAATGTCGGAGTTTCTGTTTCTGCTCAGTTCGTCTTGGCGAAGAGGCACAATGTAGTCGACTTCGGACTTGATTTCATTTGCAATGTCGCAGAATCCGAGTGGCGGGTTGCATCCCGAAAGGTTTGCCGAAGTTGAAACGATAGGTCTGCCCAATACTCCAATTACTTCGCGACAGAAATCGTCGTTCACAATTCTGATTCCAATAGAACCGTCTTCTGCAACAAGATTCTTTGGTAGATTCTTGGCTTGGGGATATATTATTGTAAGAGGACGGTCGGCCGCTTCGATGAGTTGTTCTGCTATTTCAGGAATCGAAGTCGTGTACTTTTTCATCATTTCCATCGAATCGACAAGGATAAGCATGCTTTTGCCTTTGTCACGATGCTTGATGTCGTATATTCTAGCGATTGCTTTTTCGTTGCAGGCGTCTGAGCCTATTCCCCATATTGTATCGGTAGGATAGAGGATTGTACCTCCATTTTCCAAGACTTTACAAGTTTCGTCAACAATGTTTTTCATAGTTTATTGTAAAAAGTCATCAGTTCTTCTGTAATAAGTTTCCTGTCGAAACGTTTGCTCCTTTCGTAACCACGTGCGATAAGTTTATTTCGTTCGCTTTCGTTGTCGAGGAGATACTTGATAGCTTCGGCAAGGTTGTCCTTGTGAGGCGCGTTTATTGTGAAGGCGGCATTTCCAGCTATTTCGCCTGTACTTCCGTTGCTGTTGGTAATTACCGGAGTTCCAGAGAAAAATGCCTCAAGTATTGGGATGCCAAAACCTTCGTACATTGAGGGATAAATGAAAATGTCGGCCATCTGGTATATTGCAGGCAGGTCTGCATTGCCAAGTCGTTCGTAAACATGCAGTCGCGACGAAAGCCCGTGTGAGTCGGCGTATGCCTTAATTTCGTCGAAGTATTCTGTCTTGCGTCCAACCATAACAATGTCAATGTCGATGTTGTGTTCGTAAACGGCTTCGAGTATTCTATGAGTGTTTTTTCGTCTTTCGATAGTGCCTACGGAAAGCAGATAATGTTCGGGCAGATTGTTTGACTTCCTGATTCTGTCCTTTTCTTCGTCGCTAACCTTTTGGGCATATTTAGGATTACATGTTTGGTACAGCACATCGATTTTCTTGTCGCTAATGCCATAATATTCCATTATGTCCTTCTTTGTCTGGCTACTAGTTGCGATTATGCGGTCTGATTTTTCGCAGGCATAACGGAATTTGTAGTCGTAGATCTTACGGTCGAAATATTTATATAGGTGTGGAAATTTCAAGAAAATAAGGTCGTGGATTGTGACAACTTTCACAGCCTTTGTCTTGTTTATGTCGCGTGGCAATTCGTTGCTCAGTCCATGGAAAATATCAATTCCTTGTTGTTCGATAAGTTCACCAAGTCGCATTGAACGCCAACGAGCCTGTGCAAATTTTGATGAGCCTTCTGGCGGCATTATCAAGTTGTTGCAGTATTTGTCTTCAACAAGTCCGTAAGGATTTTCGGTACTGAAAAGTACATACTTGTTTTCGGGGTAGAGGTCTTGCAATGAACGAATTACATCGCGACTATAATTGCCAAGTCCCGCTTTGTTTACAAATGCCCGTTTTGCGTCGAATCCGATTATCATTATACGTTGTTTTATACTGCAACATTATTATCTCTAAGCGCTTCGTTAAGCGATGTTTTTTTGTCAGTCGATTCCTTGCGCTTTCCGATAATCAATGCGCAGGGCAGGTAGTAAGTGCCAGCAGGGAATTGTTTCGCTGTGCTTCCAGGAATAACAACCGACCTTTCGGGTACATATCCCTTGTATTCAACAGGCTCGTTTCCTGTAACATCGATTATTTTAGTTGACGCTGTTATTACAGTGTTTGCGCCTAGCACAGCCTCGCGGCAAATGTGTGCGCCTTCGACAACTATGCAACGCGAACCTATGAAGCAGTTATCCTCGATGATTACTGGTGCTGCCTGCACCGGTTCGAGCACACCGCCAATACCAACGCCGCCCGACAGATGTACATTCTTACCGATTTGTGCGCACGAACCTACAGTCGCCCAAGTGTCAACCATTGTACCTTCATCGACGTATGCACCTATGTTGACATACGATGGCATCATTATTACACCTTTGGCGAGATATGCTCCGTAGCGTGCAGTTGCAGGAGGAACCACGCGTACGCCAAGCTTGTCGTAGTCGCGCTTTAGCGGTATTTTGTCATAATATTCAAAAATGCCAGATTCTGTTTTCTGCTGCTTCTGAGTGGGGAAGTATAAGATGACGGCTTTCTTTACCCATTCGTTGACTTGCCATTTGTCATCGACTGGTTCTGCCACACGGATTTCTCCACTGTCAAGAAGTTTTATCGTTTCGGTTATCGCCTGTATGCTTTCATCTTTTTCGAGCAATTCGCGATGTTCCCAAATGCGTTCTATAGTTTCCTTCAATGTCGAATACATATTCATTTCAATATGAAGCACAAACTTACAAAAAATATTTTTTTGTAAGGAAAATAAGATTTAAAAGAAATTAAATGCTGATTGTGAATTATTGTTGCTATATGAATATATGATATTAGCGATATGAATATCCTATCAAACAAAAAGAAAAACATTGTTGTTCGCTAAATTTTCTATGGATTTGCACAAAATGCATTATATAGTTGTTGAATTGTATTGACTTATTAACAACCTCTCCGAGGTTGCAAGAACATTCCGCTCGTGCCGCGGGGGCATTTACTTTTTTTGTCACCAAAAACAGTAAACAAAAAAAGTGTGTCCGCTGAGTCTGCTTCGCTAAAAATCGGCTTCACTACGCTAAAAGTCAGAAACTTGCCTTTGGCTTCAAACAGTCTGACTTTATTACGCTCCGTTTCGCCGATTTTCTTAACGCTCACCAGCCAAGGCGGCAATCAAGGTATTGCTACGCAATGGATAAAAAAATGAAATCCGGTTTCGAGAGATTCCATTTTTTTTTGCTGCTACTATACCATTTAGTCGGTACGCTGTTCGCTATGTTTTATGGTAACATGGGTCATGATGCTTGCAAGTAATGGCAATGGAATGAGAAATAAAAAAAGACAGACTTAAAATCTGTCTTTTCTGCGGTGTGGAAGGGACTCGAACCCTCGACCCCCGGCGTGACAGGCCGGTATTCTAACCAGCTGAACTACCACACCAGCTGATTGCTTTCA
>JBGUHW010000200.1:0-22782 GCA_045112395.1 Bacteroidales bacterium | reverse complement strand
GACATTATGCGTCGAACAAGTTCCTGTGTTTTATGCGGCTTGCCACAATAGTTATACAGGTACGCAATATGGTGGCTCGGCTCGTTTCCGTGTGCATACTGACCAATCATGCCAGAAATGTCCTTCAGGTCCTTGCCGTAAGTTTCACTTCCAGTGGTGAAAAGTTCATCGAGTTTTGCCTCGAATGTATCGTTCCCGCCCATCATGTCGATAAAACCGAGAATGTCGTGAGGAACATAGAACGAATACTGCCACGAGTTGGCCTCGGTAAAGTTAAAATCAATCTCCTTAGGATCGAAATTCTCCTTCCAAGCACCATTCCTACGCGGACACATAAATCCGCACCTCTTATCGAAAATATGCTTGTAAACCTGACATCTAATCATGTATTCGCGATAAGTTTTCTCATCACCCTGCGACTTGGCAAACTGAGCAATGCACCAGTCATCGAAGCCATATTCAAGGTTTTTCGAAACTGACTCGTGTTCTTCGTTCACCGAAATAAAACCATGACGGGCATAATCGCGCTTACCTAGTTCATCGGCAGTTGCCGCCGCTTCCATGGCCTCCTGTGCAAGACTTTCCAGATTTTTGAACTTTATGCCTTTGAAATAAGCATCGACAATCGGCGGAACAGAGTGATAACCAATCATACAACCAGTGTAATTTGACGAAAGTTCCCACATCGGCAACCTTCCCCCCTGCGAATATTCAGCAAGGAAAGTCTTTATGAAATCGACACTGCGTTTCTGCTGAGTAATGGTATACAGCGGATGTGCAGCGCGATAAGTGTCCCACAGCGAGAAAACTGTATAGCATGTAAAATCATTGCTCGAATGCACCTGAAGGTCGGTTCCGCGATAGCGACCATCAACATCCTGTGCCAAAGTAGGCTGAATAAACGAATGATACATAGCCGTATAAAAGACCTTGCGCTGTTCCTCGCTTCCACCCTTGACGATTATTTTGTTTAGCTCGCTATTCCATGCATCGGATGCATTTTTGCGTACTGCATCGAAATCCCAGTCTGCAATTTCTGCATCAAGGTTTTTCATTGCGCCATCCTCATCGACCTGCGATATTGCAACCTTAACAAGCACCTCCGCCACAGCAGTATCTGCTACCTCGAAAACATATATAGCCTTGCCCGGATTGCACAAAGAATCGCTCTCCCAATCGAAGTCGGCAGGATCAACAACCGAAACATCTGTAGAAAAATCCATAGCAAAATACAAATGCTGGTTGTCTGCCCAAGCCCGCGAACGGCGCACACCTGTATAACGATTGCCTGACTGCTTGCGCAAACCTGTCTCAAGGACCACATCGCGATGCTCAAGGTCGAGAACTATATAACGCTTGCCATTACGGTTGAACTTGTAGCGATGCATACCTACGCGCGGAGAAACCGTAAGTTCTACATCAATGTCGTCATCTGAAAGTTTTACGGCATAGTAACCAGGCTCGGCAATTTCGGTATCGTGTGAGAAACGCGACGAATACTCCTTATTGTCGGTGGAGAACTTTCCGCACATTGGCATCAGCAGGACATCGCCATAGTCAGAGCATCCCGTTCCGCTGAGGTGAGTATGAGTGAAACCATATATCTCCGAATCGGTATAATGATAGCCACTGCAACCGTCCCAGCCATCGAGGCGAGTGTCGGGACTGAGCTGCACCATTCCGAACGGCATCACCACGCCTGGGAATGTATGTCCGTGCACATCTGTTCCAACCATTGGATTTACATATCCGACAAGATTTTCATCTTGCAAATCAAAGCGTTCAGCCTTCTTGTTGCACGAAACCATAAGGCTTCCCAAAAGAAGCACTACGACAAAAAATTTCAATTTCTCCATTTCTCGAAATACAATTTAAACTCGGTGCCAACGCCAACTTCGGTATCAAAGTCGATTTCGACACCATTGCCAAACAATATATTCTTTACCATGCTTAATCCAAGTCCCATTCCCGACGACTTTGTCGTGAAGTTGGGCTGGAAAATCTTTGCTTTTATTTCATCGGCAATGCCACAGCCGTTGTCGCGCACCGACACAAAATAGCGGTCTCCATCGTCGGAAATGGAAATCACCACTTCGCCCTTGCGGTCTTCGGGAATTGCCTGTATACTGTTCTTTACCAAGTTGGTAAACACACGCAAAATCTGGTCACGATCAACCATGACAACCGCCTTGCCGTCCACATTGCATTCCCTGCGAACCTCAACGCCGTTTGTTCCATTATGCAAATCGACAATGTTCTCAATCACTTCGCATAGATTGACTTCCTTCTTCTGCGGAAGCTGCATCTTGGCAAACTCGGAGAATTGCGATGCCGTTGCATCAAGCACATCAATCTGCTCGATGAGCATCTGCGGAAGCTGCTCTAGCATTTTTTCCCATCCGGGAGCATTCTCTTGATATGCACGCTCAAGGTACTGTATACGCAACTTCATAGGTGTGAGCGGATTACGGATTTCGTGAGCTATCTGCCTTGCCATCTCACGCCAAGCCGATTCTCGCTCCGATGTTGCCAGTTTCTGCGCCGATTCCGCCAATTCGTCAACCTTACGGTTATACTCATCAATAAGCAGGCCTATTTCATCGTTGCTACCATAGTTTATCTTCATGGCACGGTTTATCTCCATATTGCGGATGGAATTCTGCAACATCGAAAGCGGAATAGTTACTCGCCGCGACACCAAAAGTCCGATTATCAAAGCCAAGAAAATCACAAGCAGGAAAATGGATGCGAACACCGAAATATAGTTAGACATCTCCTCCTCCACCTCCGCTTCGGCTGCAAAATACGGTAGGTTAAGATAGCCAACAACCTTGTTGCTCTTGTCCTTAAGTGGCAAATACACCGAAAGATACTCCACCTTGTCAATTCGCTCCTTGTGCGAGAACAGCTCATCCTTGTTCATTATCAGATGCCTGTACGAACTAGGATCCATGAACATCCCCTTCAGTCCCTTGTCGAAAAATTCGCGTCTCGACGATGACATCAGCACTCCGTGAACATCATAAATATTTATGTCAACATACAGGATATTAGATAGATACACCAACATATCGTTCACATACAGCGGGTCTTCATTCTTAAGATTGGCAAGATCCAATGAATGTTCGAGTTCTACAGCCACCGAATGTACCTTGTCGAGCACAAGTTCGTTTTGCCTGGTCTCGTAAGTATCGATTATGAAAAACACCGACACGACCATGGTAAGGAACAAGCTGACAACCAACACACCGATAAATGCCGCCCTGATACGCTGTCCAAGGCTCGATGTTACAACTTTGTTCCTGTGACCAATTCTATATATTGCAAAAGCAAGCATATAGACTATGAATATTCCCAACAGAACAAAGAAAAACATTATGAAAGCGTTGGAGAATCCCGAATCGCGCTTGCTGAGAATCACAGTGTTCTCCTTGTCGGGACAATACTTGAAATGACGGTAACCGTTACTGCTACTAACCGAATATTCGCGGAAATCATTTTCTGGAGCAAGCGAGAAAAGATACTTGTACGAACCACGACTTGCCACCAGTATGCCTTTGCTATAACGAGCGAAATCAAACTTCTTGTCGCTATGTTTCAACGCCATACGCTTGTCGAGAAGCAAATCGGGATAACCAAGTCCCTCACTGAAAATCTTGCTGTTGAACTCGATGTAAACCTTTACGAATTCCGATTGGTTTACCATTATGCCATACACGCCAAGATACGACTGGCGTCCATTGTTATTGTCCAGATAGTAGAAATTTGTGTTAGGAATTACCACACCGTAATCGAGCAACATTGTCCTGAAATACTCGAAACACCCTGCCGATGTCTCGTCGTCTTCAAAAATAAGGCTATCGTTGTCGGTACAAATGGTAACCTGGGCATCGTAACGTTTCAGATATTTCTTTGTTGAAATTATCTTGTCAATTATGCTATCGGCACGCACAAAGTCGTATTCTTTCACGGCATCGGCAAGTTCCGTACTACTTCTCATTTCGCTGTCGAAACCAATGAAATTGAATTCAACATCGAAGTCTCGCTCCGCCGACATATTGTATGCAAGCACCTTGAATGCCTCCGCTTCCTTACGCATAGAATCTGCCGATATGGAATAAGCTACCAAAAACGAAACAATTATTGCAAGCACAGTCCTAAAGAGGAACGATGTTTTCCCCTTCTTTTGGCAGAACAGCAAGTACGACCATAGCAACCAAAGCAAACCTGCCTGCACAATCACATTATTATTGTCAGAAATCCAACAAAATACAGCGTAACCGACAAATAACAGCAAAGTAATTGGCAATATCAAGCCTATTTCGAGAAGGCTTCCACAAATGCGAATAATTTTTCTAACGGTAAATATCGCTATGAAAATCACCACCGTGACAACCACCAAGGCAATATAACCATACATGTCGGGGCTGGAAAGGTTGGCGAAATTAAACGGAATTGATGAGTCGTACACTATTTCGGCAAGGAAATCAATCAGCAGCATCGAAAATGCCGACACAAAAATCGAAAAAACGATGCTTGCAATCCGCCTATAGGACTTTCGCGATGACAAATGACTTGCATCAACATTGAAATGACGGCAGAAAAATATGCAACCTATACCAATGACAATCACTTTCAAAATCATATCGCCGAATGATGCCTGCATTGTCGATGTTGACAGCAGCTCCGGCGAAAACAATTTCAAGTTGTCCAAATCGCTGAAAAATCCCGTTGTTAAAAGCAAGAATCTTATTGCCATCAGCACCGACAAGAAAACAATCGTCACAATCCAAGACCGCGACTTGTTTTTTTGCGCAATCACCTCGAATACAGATGCCAGAAGCGCAAGTGCTAACAGCAAGAAAGACAACCTCATTGCCTGCGGCAACGAAATCCTATCCTGAAGATAGCTATCATCGGCAACGCTGAAATATATGTCCTTGTCGCTGGCAGGAAGTCGCACCGAGAGCGAATTTTCGCTACTATCAGCCGATACAGAAACCTTTGCTGGCAAATCGATGTCGCAACCATACGCCGACACAAGCATATCATTTTCATAGGAATATTCCTTGCGTATCTGGTAAAGCCCGACCACGGCATTGTTGTCTGTCAACTTGATACAACAGAGATAAAGTCCATTTTCCAGTCTCACAATCCTGTCGCCCAATGAAGACTTGAACTCCACTGGCACTGGAATATCGTTGGTCGACCAATGTTGCAAACGTCCGCGCTCGTAGTGGAAGAAGCCTATGCCCTTCTCGGAAAAATCGCCAGCAAGAGAATCGAAGAACTCAACATTAACGCTGTCGGACTTGGTAGATGCAATCTTAAGGGCATCATCGCTCTTTTCCGACATGTAATTGTATTTGTCATCAAGAAGCGATTCAAGAGCATCGACATCAACGAGTTCGGAAATATCGGCATTTCCACCGCCACGAGGCAGAAATGCAAGCACTGCCGTCGCAATAGTAAGCAACGATAATAATGTAAAATACAATATGTAGCCAAATTTCCGCTTCATGCTATTCGTGATGGTATGGGTCGTTGTTTAGTATGCTCAAGGCGCGATATAGTTGTTCGGCGAATATTGCCCTCACAAGCTGGTGCGAAAATGTCATTCGCGACAGCGAGAGCTTGTAGTTAGCACGGGCGTACACATCTTCGGAAAATCCGTAGGGGCCGCCAATCACGAACACAAGATTCTTCAGTCCCGACAGCGACTGCTTTTCTATGAAAGCTGCAAATTCTTTTGATGACGGATTCTTGCCATTCTCGTCAAGCAGTACGACAAAATCCGATGGCGAAAGTTCATCAAGAATCTTCTCGCCTTCGAGTTTGTTCTGCACGGCCGTAGTCACACTTTTCGCGTTCTTGATGTCCTTTACCACCTTGAACTCGAAATTCATGTAACGCTTTATCCGCTTGAAATACTCCTCAACCGCTGCGTTTATATAGTCCTTGTCGGTCTTTCCGACCACAAGCAAAGTAATGTTCATAACTACTGAATAAAAAGCGTGTAAAGATAATTCTTTTTCCTACATTTCTTTAGTTCCAAATAAATCTTTTATAATGTGCTGATTTTCTGCATCGAGATTGTAAAACATAACCTCATGAGACTGCGTTTTCCCAGTAATAGCGCCATGCTGAGTGGTTGTTCGGAATTTCCGAACAACCATATTCTCTGTCAACTCTCCACTACTAAATATATTTTTTAGATGTTCGCTAATTGTTGATTTAGCCTTATCGAAAAGCATTGCGATAGCATCCTGCGTACACCAAATCGTTTCATCCCTATACAGCACCTGCACACCATCTTCTTTGCCTTCTACCTGAAAGATTAGAAACTCAGCCGTACTATTCCTTATTTCTATAGATTTAGACATATATTATCGAATCCTTTCTCTTACTTGACATTTCAAATGATTCATATTCTTTTTATCAACCTTGTCGGTCTTTCCGACCACAAGCAAAGTAATGTTCATAACTTCTGAATAAAAAGCGTGTAAAATTACTTCAAACTTTTGAAAGAACGGACATGATTACCAAAAAAATTAGGCAATGCTGACATGATTGATAACAGCCAATTGTCCATTAGGCTTCATTGCTTGGAATATTAACAATATTGGTTAATATAATTACACACAAACTCCCTTCAAAACTCGAAATAAATTATTTACTTTGTAGTTTTAGTTAAAACTAACAAAATAGGACTTAAGGAAATGGAAGTAACAAGACTTTTTGACATACTAGACAGATACTTACAGGAGTATCCCGAACAGAAGGTTGCCATCGCAGGCAAAGTGAATACAGAATGGAGAGAATATAGTCCGAAAGAATATTACGACCTAGTTAACTGCATTAGTTGCGGTCTTTTGGAAGACGGCATAAAGCCTGGTGACAAAATTGCTCTCATCAGCGGCAACAAACCCGAGTGGAACATGGTCGATATGGCCGTGATGCAACTCGGATGCATAATTGTGCCTGTATATCCGACAATATCAGAATCGGACTACGAATACATTTTGAATCATAGCGAGGCCAAGATAGCCATAGTAGAAGGTGCTAAAATCGCAGAAAAAATCAAGAATGTTTCTGCAAACCTGCAACATCTGCAAAAAATGTACACCTTCAACCATGTTGAGGGCTATCCCGAATTTACCGAACTTGTAGAAAACGGAAAGCAACATCTCAACCTTGATAAACTTAAGGAATTGAAGTCTGCAGTTAAACCCCAAGACTGCTCGACAATCATATACACATCAGGAACGACAGGAACGCCTAAAGGCGTAATGCTTTCACACAAGAACATCGTTCACCAAATTATGGGTATCATAATGACGCCATCGCCATGGTCGAAACGAGCATTCAGTTTCCTGCCGTTGTGCCATGCATACGAACGACTGCTGGTTTTCATGTACCAGTACCTTGGAATGTCGGTTTACTATGCACAAAACCTCGGCACAATTGGCGAAAACCTCAAGGAAGTCCATCCGACAATGATGACCGCCGTACCTCGCGTCTTGGAAAAGATGTTCGACAAGGTTTTCAATTCTGGCAAGAAGTTGAGCGGAATGAAGAAGAAAATCTTTTACTGGGCAATGGACCTCGCTCAGCAATACAAAATTCAAGATTTTGAACGCTCTGCATGGTACAATTTCAAACTGAAAATTGCAGACAAGCTTGTATACAAGCAGATTCGCGCAGGAATCGGTGCCGAAAACTTCGACATCATCGTATCTGGCGCAGCAAGCATACAACCGAGAATAGCAGCATTCTTCTCGGCAATTAAGATGCCTGTGTTCGAAGGCTACGGACTTACAGAAACTTCACCAGTAATTTCGGTCAGCTGCCGCAAGAAATATGGTCGTGAAGTCGGCACTGTCGGTTTCCCGTTGCCTGGAATCGAAGTGAAAATTGATCCGAATACCAACGAGGTTATGTGCCGCGGAAACAATGTGATGATGGGCTACTACAAGAACCCCGAACTCACCAAGGAAGTCATAGACGAAGATGGATGGTTCCATACTGGCGACTGCGGTTACCTTACCGAACACAACCAGCTTGTACTCACCGGACGATTGAAAAACATATTCAAGACCTCGTTCGGAAAATATGTTAACCCGCAGGCAATCGAAAACAAGTTCGAAGAATCGCCATTCATCGAAAACATGGTAGTATTCGGCGAAAACCAGAAGTTCCCTGCAGCACTCATCTACCCCGATTTCTCATTCCTGAAACTCTGGTGCTCGAGACACGACGTAGAATACACCGACGAGAAACGAATAATTACCGACCCGACTATCATCGCACGTTTCAACCGCGAACTCGACAAGTACAACGCATTCTTCGGTGATACGGAAAAGGTTAAAAAGATAAAACTCATATCCGACGAATGGTCGCAGGCAACAGGCATTCTCACTCCTACACTAAAGGTAAAGAGAAATGTCGTAAGGGAACGCTACAAAAAGGAAATTGAAGAATTGTTCGCATAATCTCCGATTCGCATGAACAAGGTAATCATTTCGCTTCTGCTTGTCACATTCATCTCTGCCAATGCATTGGCAATCAATCCGCCAGGCACCAAAAAGGTAAAGATTGACAAGGAAGTCATGTATATTGACCAAAACGAAATCATCGTTGCCGACTGGCTCGAATACATCAATTACCTTGAACATCATTATGGAAAAGATTCCGAGGAACTTTTGTCTGCATATCCCGATGGTATTACCGCCAAGGAAATGATGGCAAAGGAAAAGTTGACACATCCGCTTACTGGTATTACCCACGAACAAGCTCTGGAATATTGCAAGTGGCGCACTGCTGCCGTCAATACAGTAAATGAAGAAACTGGTCTGGGAAAAGTTGAATACACACTACCAACCGAGGAACAATATCGTATGCTGATGAAAACTTTCGGAAGCTATGAAATTCTTTCCGAGAAAAACAAAACAGAACGCATTACAGGACTGCAAAGTAGCGTATGTGAACTAACAGCCGAAGGTTCTGTATTGAAAAACAACGGAGTTTTCTCAAAAGAGGAAACAGTTCCTAGTGCAAATATAGGATTTCGATGCGTGGCGACAATTGTAAAGCAAAAGAAATGAAGTCAATAAGGATAATCCTCGTAATCTTATCGCTTGCATTAGCAGAATGTGCATTTGCCCAGTCGCCAAAATGCGAAGCACAACAGAATGCTTTTCTTGACAACAAGGAACTAAAAAATGCAGTAGTTGGACTATATGCCGAAAACATTACCACAGGTGATATTGTCCTCGACTACAATTCAAATGCCTCGTTAACTCCTGCGTCCATACAAAAATTGTTTACCACGACAATGGCAATGGAAGCTCTAGGTTCGTCAACACGCTTCAAGACAAAAATCGCATATAGTGGCACCATAGAAGATAGTGTTGTAAACGGAGACCTATATATTATAGGAGGTGGAGATCCATGCCTCGGTGCCGAACGATATTCTAGCATCTATGGCGAAGACATCTTTGACACATGGACCGAAAAGGTAAAGGAAGCCGGAATAAAGAAGATTAACGGCAATATCATCAGCGATATAACCTATTTCGGTGCAGTTCCTACACCTGGCAAATGGGTATGGGAAGACCTCGGCTCGTACTATGGTTCACGAGGATTCTCAATAAACTACATGGACAACACCTACGAACTATATTACAATACCGGCAACGACAAGGATACGGCAGTGCTTGTCAGGGTTGTCCCCGACGACCTTGAGCTTAATGTTGTAAACAAGGTAACCGCTTCGTCAAGCGTAAGCGACGACAATACCGTGATTTACCGCGGATATGGAGAAAACGACATTGTTGTTTATGGTACACTTCCTTGCAACAAGACCGAATACAAGGTAAAAGGTGGATTCCCTAATCCGCCACATTATGTAGCACGAACACTATACTATCGTCTTCGCAACAATGGCGTTGCCGTAACAGGCACCTACATGGTAAGCGACAAAAAATACGAGGGAGAAGAAGAACGGACTGTGATACACACATTCTCGTCGCCAAATGTTGGAACAATAGTAAACTATACAAACCTTGTAAGCTACAACCTATATGCCGAGGTACTCGCTCTCCAGATTATGCGCAAGACAGGCAAATCGCTTGCCGATTACGGAAAAAAATTTCTAAGTGACCGAGGGATCGAAAGCGGAGGCTTCTACCCTGTAGACGGCAGCGGACTAAGCCATTTCGATGCTATTAACGCCAAGCAGACGGCACAACTGCTAAAGCACATAAGCAAAAGCAAATACGGCGAAAATTTCATTTCAGGAATGGCGGTAGCAGGAAAAAGCGGCACGCTCAAGAGCTACAAATGCAGTGCCGACGGCACAATCAAGGTTCAGGCAAAAACTGGCAGCATGACTCGAGTGCGCTCTCTCGCTGGCATCATAACCAACACTCGCAAGGAAAAGATTGTTTTCTGCATTATCATCAACAACTTCGATGGCAAAGGTCCACAGATGAAGAATGTCATCGACAACTTCATAAAGGCAATCGGAAAAGCATAAAGGGTATTTACGATTTTAGATTGACGATTTACGATTGTATTCATTGTCGCCGCATAAATGGGATTATATATACAATTATATCTTTATCAATAACTTAGATGATAATATTAATAAAGGAGCTTGTCATTTCGGAAGCTAGTCGTAACACGCGACACGAAACGTGGAGCGTTGTGAAGACTGCTATCCGTAATCTCCTATAGGATTTTTATTCAAGGAGATTCCGCATAAGCGAGTTTACACGACACGTTCCTTAGTCGGTTCACTCTGCTTTGCGGAATGACGTTTCCTTTTTAACAGACAATAATAATTGAATTATTCTTTCTCCAACTCCACTATCAGCATCGACAAAGCCGAAGCGGCAAATCGCTCGATATTTATGCTTCTGTCCTTTCCGAAAACATATTTGCGGCTTACAACTTTTGTTGGAGTAGCAACAGCAATCCATACTGTGCCGACAGGCTTTTCATCGCTGCCGCCAGTAGGTCCTGCAATGCCAGTTGTAGCTACTGCGTAATCGGTCTTCAGCAAACGGCGTACTCCCGAAGCCATCTGCTCGGCAACGGTACTGCTAACGGCACCATACTTTTCCAAGTCGGCACGGCTTACACCCAAGACATCGGCCTTTACCTCGTTGCAATACGACACCACAGAGCCATTGTAGTACTCCGAACTTCCCGACACCGATGTTATCAGCGAGGCGACCTTGCCACCTGTGCAACTTTCGGCTGTTGCAATCGTACAATGCCTATCTTTAAGCAACTTACCGACAAGTTCCTCCAACTTTATGTCCTCGTAGGCAATGATGTTTTCGGGAACAATCCTTTTCAGTTCCTCGACCTTGGAATCAATATAACTTTCGGTAGTGTCATCTGGTTCGTAAACGCTCAAACGCAGACGAATGCTCGAATATGCAGGCAGGTAGGCCAACTTCACATTATTGGCAAGAGAATCCTCCCAGTCGTAAATCTTTTCGGCAAGAATTGACTCGGCAATTCCGGTGAGCAACAAAGTCTTATGGAATACTGGCTTCAGGTTGTAATGTTTCTTTATTAGCGGAATTATCTCGTGCTCCATCAAGTAGCGCATCTCGAAAGGAACGCCAGGCATGGAAAAGAGTAGTTTTCCACGAACCGACCCTTCGACAGGCTCAGGGTGCGGACTTGGTACTTCCATCATAATTCCGGGAGCAGTACCGACAGCATTGTTAATCACAGTTGCGGTTGCTGGAACTAGCGCCTGACCACGATTGTTCTCGGTGAGAGCAATACCACGGCGACCAAGCATTTCGGCAACATTGGCAAGAACCGCTTCGTTCAGGACCAACTCAGTACCAAACTTTTCGCAGATTACCTTCTTGGTAATGTCATCCTTTGTAGGACCAAGTCCGCCAGTCATAAACACCACATCAGCAACCTCCAGACACCTGTCAATGGCATCCGAAATCGACTTTCCATCGTCGCCAACAGTAATCACGGTTTCGGTACGGAAACCTATCTTGTTCATCTCACGCGAAATCCATGATGAATTTATGTCAACAACTTGACCTATAAGGATTTCGTCTCCTATTATTATGATTCCTGCATTCATTTTACTGATATTTTGAGAAGTAACTTTAGTAAGTTCTGTGTTTCTTAGTTTGATGTTGTTTTTTGCGGATTACAAATCCTTATATTCCTGCCTTTGGGATTGCAAATCCCGAAGGACGGTAGGGGGACTGTGTACTTACTCATCAGTATAATCATATTCATTTTTTATTACATTTATAATTTCGTTGCCATTTAACTTTGGTACTACATAATATGCAACATCATAATCTTGACTTCCATCAATATCACCATCACAAATATCTATTAATAAATTATATGTATCAGGAAGCGAATCTGATTTTGTTAGACTTGTTATAATGCGAACAGGCCACATTAATGGAGTATAACGAGTATAAACAAGCGAACCATTTTCAAAATCCAATATTGGAAGTGATGCATGACATCTGCCAAGCAATGTTTCGAATTCTTCTTGTGAGTTTATTATGAATGGGACTTCTAATGGAGTACAATAAATAGAATCATCGTCCCAATAAACAGAATGACCATAAACGGATATTCCCCAGTTAACACCATCCCGTATATTTCTAGGCAATTCTATTTCAATCGCAGAAAATTCTACATTTTGATTTGGCTGTATAACCGTGTCATCCAATTGATTTATCAGAGAATCTACATTTGCTTGTTGCTCTTCATTCGGTTCTATCTGTTCTGGCTTTTCGCAACCTACAAATGCCATTACCACCATTGTTACAGCGAGGAATGATATTAAAATATTCTTTTTCATAACCATACCTTTCATTTAAAATATATTGTCACAAATATACACATTGTTTTCTAAAATGTGTAATAAGAATTTAGGATTGGTGAAATGTTTTGTGTTTAGCGGATTGAAAATCCTTATACTCAAGCCTTCGGGATTGCAAATCCCCAAGGACGGCAAGTACAAATCCCGAAGGGCTGTATTTTACTGATATTTTGAGAAGTAACCGCCATTAAGGAATTCTTCAACGGTTACCGATTCTAGTTTTCTGTCGTCGAGAAGCCAGATATGGGAACAATACTTTGCTGCAATTTCCAAATCGTGACACGAGAAAATTATGCACCTGTTTTCCTCTGATGCAATTTTCTTCAAGTCGGACAAAAGCTTGCGTTTTGCAAAGAAATCAAGGAAAGCCGTAGGTTCATCGAGCAGAATCACAGGCGTCTGCTGCACCATTGCACGGCAAATCATTGCCTTCTGCCTTTCACCATCACTGACCTCAGCAATCATCGAATCGGCAATGCCCGACAAGCCAAACTTCTGAATAAAGTCCTCAATGATAGCATTATCCGCCTTTGTACGACGGTCGAAAATATTTGTGTACGGACTTCTGCCTACTGCAATCAGGTCGCGTATGCGCATATTCAGCACCGCCTCCACCTTCGATGGTACAAAACTGATATAACGAGACTTTTCGCGCGCCGAAATCTTTCCAAGAGGAACTCCGCAGATGCTTATCTGTCCACCAAGAGGCTTCTTTACACCGATGAGCGTACTCAACATAGTCGTCTTACCTGTGCCGTTTCGTCCTACAAGACAGATAAAATCGCCTGCACTTGCCGACAAATCAACCGCTTGCGAAACCAACGGTCGTTTAGGTCCGAAAACTAGTCCATCAATATTCAGTACCACCTCTCCCATCATATCACTGTCCGCTGATTTTTAAATACAATCCATATAATAAATGGTGCGCCGAGTATCGAAATCACCGCATTTATAGGCAAAACTCCCTGAGAATAAAGGCAATGCGAAAGAATGTCGCCACAAAGCAGGAAAGCCGCGCCCAAAATCATTGATGCTGGAATAAGAACAAAATGGTTGGATGTATTGAAAATCCACCTCGAAATATGCGGCACGGCAAGTCCGATGAAACCTAACGGACCGCAGAACGCAGTAACCGCGCCTGTCAAAGCACTTACACCTACAAAGACAACAACTCGCAACCACTTGATGTTCATGCCCATGCTTACGGCAAACTGCTCACCCAGAAGTAGAATGTTTAGTTTTTTGGAAAACAAATACAGCACAGCACAAACAACAATGCACACTGGCACAAGCACAATCGAATCGTTGAACGACACCGAGTCGAGGCTTCCCATTGTCCACACCACATACGACTTTACATTTACCTCGTTTGAAAAGAACTGCATCACATTTACCACCGATGCCACCACGCCCGAAACGAGGATACCTACGATGAGAATGCTCAGAATGTCCTTCACACGCATGCTTACTGCGAGAATCAGCATTAGCACTGCAGCCGAACCTACTCCAGCGGCAATAAGTATCGCCAAATTCGACACATCTGCCGATGATGGCAGGAATAGTCCGCTTCCGAGCACAATCACAGCCACACCCAAACTTGCACCATTGCTAATGCCAAGCACATACGGACCAGCAAGCGGATTGCGGAAAACCGTCTGCATCAGCAAACCCGACACCGAAAGCGCAACACCTGCTACCATAGCGGTTATCAAACGAGCCAAACGGAATTCGCGTATTGTAAACTGGTAATCCACAGACAAATCCGAACCGCCGAAGATATAATCCAATATGTCCGACAGCGGAATTTTATTTGAACCTGTGCATACATCAAGGATTGCCAGCGCTATCAGCGCGACAATTATCAAAGCATACCTTATAATATAAGACAAACTGCGGTTCAATGTTACAATGTTTACTCTAGTTCCCTATAATAGTACAAATCGGCATAGTCGCCAATGAAAATCTTGTGCAAATCAAGCAGAATTATGTCGGGATGCACAATGCCTGATTCCCAGAAGTCGCTACCACCGTATTCACTGGTTATCTTGTTGTTATTGAATATGCGAGCGTTTTTGTAAGGCGAAAAGTTCTCAAGTCGAGAATCGACATCGAGTATCTGCGAGCGTTTTGTTTTCTCGTTTGTATTCAGCCACACATCCGCATCACTGGCCTGACCGAATACCTGTTCAAGCGAATATGGCAGACTTTCTGTCGATTCATTGTCGAATATATACTGACCGCCAGCTTCCTTGACAAAGTTAGCAAAGAAACTATTTCCACCAGGAACCCACCAAGTGCCTTTCCACGGAAGGCTTACAAGCACCTTTGGCGTTTCTTCCACAGGCATAGCCTTAATCTCATTGTACTTGTTTTCTACGCTATCGAAGTAGTTTTCTGCCATTTCAAGCTTATCGTAAAAACAACCGAAAAACTTTATCCATTCGGTTCTGCCCATAGGTTTGGGTTCAAGGTAATCGTCAACAATAACGACTGGAATACCAATCTTCTCCAGCTTCTGGAATCCCGAAATGGACTCGTTGTCAATACCGTATGCAAACACAACATCTGGTTTCAACGAGATAATCCGTTCCATGTCGAGTTGTTTGTCGTAACCGATTTCGTAAATCTTTCCATCGTCAATCATCTTTGCAACAACCGGGTCGCACACATATTTTGTTCCGCTGATGCCAGTTATAGTCGAAGCCTCACCAAGTTGCGAGATAAAAGCTGTATGCGTTGTGGAGAAGCAAACCGCACTATGAATCGGGATTTGAATTGTCGAATCTGATTTTTCTCGCGATAGATGCAACAATGTGCCATTTCGCGTAAGCATTATGTCGTAACCTGCATCCGTTGCCGATATTCCAAAGTTCTGGGAATAGCGATTTCCCTCTACGGTCTCTCTTTCGTGCCTGTAATCCTTGCATGAAGCAAAGAAAACAAGAGCTAACAATATGTATACTAGTCTATTCATAAAAAAAACTTCCGACTACAAATATAATCGGAAGTTTTCAATTACTAACCTTATAAATTTTATTTTGTCAACATAATCTTTCTGTTTGCAACAAATGTAGAACTGCTTATTCTAACAATGTAAAGACCTTCAGGATACGAAGAAATGTCCATTGAATAATCAGCAGCACCGCTTACCCTAATAGAAGAAACCATTCTGCCAAGAGCATCGTACATCTCTACATCATAACCATCAACGTCCTGCATATTTTCGAATGAGATATTCAGCAAACCTGACGTCGGGTTCGGGTAAACATCAATTGTGCCGTTGGCAGCCTCAAGATCCTCTATGTCGTTTTCCAAACACGAAACAGGTTCGATAGGCAAAGAAGTGTTGAACGATAACAGGTTGGTAGCAGAATACCAAACACCGTTCTTCTGTACCGACATGGTATTCAATCCATCATAAGGTCTGTTTGTAACTACAGGAACAACAAATAAGTCATCGCTTACATCATCATTATTGTTGTCGGGATAGCTTACCTTGAAACCTACATGGAATGGACCAGGAACTTCAATAGGGCTATCAAATCTTACTAGAGCAGTCTGACCTGCTGACAAATCCCTTATATATACTTTCTTGCTTCCGAGTTCTTCGCCAGGCATACCATTGTCATCATCCCACACGCAGAAAGTTACTCTGGAATTAACTTCTCCGTATACCGACTGCGTAACAGGTACAAGCAAACCACGAACTTGTGAGAAAGTATATGTGTGGAAATAATCTGCGTAAGCTTTGATTTTCTTTCCGTTCTGTCCTGCATAATAACCCCATGTGCCAGCGACCGACTTTGCGCCCAACACATCACCAGTAGAAATATTGCTCAATGTATCGCAATATGATGGAACATGACCATTATATACACGCACGTAATTCTCCTTTGTAATAGAAGACGAGCCACAAGAATTAGAAACCAACAATGTCACGCTGTATATACCAGGAGTAGCATACAAAACACCATTTATTGGAGAATATTCCGTAGTTGTACGAGGAGAACCGCCTTCAAAAGTCCACTGTGCATAAGCAGGATTATTTGTCGAAAGGTTTTCAAACATTACAACATCGCCATAGGCTATTAACCTTTCGGAAGCAGTGAAATCTGCCTGTGGAGCCGCTGTACATGGATCAGCCTCTGATACTACGATATACATTTCCTTGGTTATCTCATCTGTACCAATGTTATTTCCTACGGTCAACTTGACATTGTAAGATCCTGGAGTATTGTAAACGACTGCAGGATTCGGCTGATTGCTAATAGCTGGGCTTCCGCCTTCAAATTCCCATGTCCATCTATAAGGATATGCTGTACTTAAATCAACGAAATTTACAGTTTCACCCGGACGAATAAGGGTTTTGTTTGACGTAAAGTTTGCAACAGGACTTTCATCTGATTCAGGAACAACTCTAATATAGTTTTCTTTCAATTCAATATCCTGAACACCATTAGTTTTACGGCACCTGAGTTCTACGTTGTATGTTCCTACTTCTGTATATGCAATTACAGGAGGAATAGAATCGGAGCTGTTTGCTGGGGTTCCGCCATCGAAATGCCATGCCCACTGGTCAAACGGGCCATTTTGCGAAAGGTTTGTAAACCTAACTACACCACCTACCGGAATTACAGTTATGCTAGCCTCGAAATCGGCAATCGGCAATGTAGGATTGTTTTCTACAATTATGCAACCTTCGCAAACTTCCGAATCATAATCGCCATCAGCATTCTGGACATACAAGGTAACATTGTAAGTACCAGGGGTGTTGTAGCAAATATTTGTAGGATTCTGCTGGGTAGAACTTACAGTTTCAGCACCTTGGAAAGTCCAAGTCCACGATGTTGGAGACCCCGAAGACCTATCGGTAAAGTTAATGCAGTCACCAATAGTAATGTTGTACGCCGAAGCAATAAAAGCAGCTGTCAATTCGCCATTAGGATCTGGAGGAGGAACATCTCCGTTTTCATTAACGGTAATGTATGCGGTCTTAGTTTCCGAATCTTCATCTGTTCCGTTTGATACTGTCAACGAAACATTGTAAGTACCTGCTGTTGAATACACAACGCTCGGATTCTGTGAAGTCGATGTACTTGGATTACCACCGGGGAAAGACCACGACCATGAAGTCGGGTTTCCTGTAGAAGCGTCACGGAATGCAACGGTTCCGCCTATAGCCACTGTTGTCGGATTTGCTGTAAAATCAGCTGTGATTGTTGATGGGCTAGGCGGATCAGGTGTTCCAGAATTCGGATAACGACCAGGACAAGTTTCAGCACCAGTATTGTTTGGGTCAAGCCAAGGTTTAAGTTGGTTTGCACTTGATGTACCACCATCTTCCCAATGCAGGTCGAAACGTCCATATACATCGTACAACATATTTGCAGAAGAAGAACAATTATAATATGGTCCGCCCGACAATGTTCCCATTACAAGTTTATTAGCATCTCTGAACAAAGGAGAACCAGAAGAACCGCCCTCGGTAAAGCCCGTAGATGCATTCCAAGTAGCCCTCCAGTGACCATTCTGCGTATTGGTCTGACCAAAAGTACTCAAAGTCAATTCACTTGTAACAATAGATATTTTTTTAATATCGCCACTAGGATGATGGATTCCTGTGGAATTCGGAGCTGCCACATCAGTTCTGTCCCAACCATTATAATAAGCACCTATTTGCTCCAAATTATCCTCTGTAGTATTAAGCTCCAAAAGCAAGAAATCTGTTCCAGATGCCTGGGCTCCAGAAGGACGAGCCTTTAATGTACAGCCATTAACAACATCATAATCAGGCTCAGATGTTGGATTATTACAATTAGAAGATTCAAAATTAAAATAAAACTCCCATCTATTAAAATATCCATTTCCATCAACGCCTCCGCAATGGTCTGCCGTCAAGAAATACGGAGTACCATCGTTAGCCGTGTTGTTTACAAGTGTTCCAGAACAGAATCCTCCACCTTCTCTTGAAATAACAAATATTTCAGCAACACCCTTTTTTTGATCTTGCCAGTTGGCACCTGCCGGGCAATTTATATTGACCTCACAATCGTAAGATTCACCAAATCCCGTTTCACGCTTCTGTGCATAATATCCTACAAAAGCATCTACTCCACGATAGAAATACGATAGAGCATCAATCTTTATAACTGGCGATCCAACGACCGATGCTGGCTGTACATATTCCATATACAACGCATCGCCCTGAATCATCTTCGGCGAATAATATGTTCCGAACTGCGGATTAACCTTTGAATTTAGACTTACAAGTTGCTGTCTGTTCTCGTTATAAAGGAAAAGTTCTGCACCATTAGGAATATAAAATTCCTCGCACATCACTTTCAAGGCCTTTGCTCCTTCGCACGATATACGAACACGCCATACCTTTGTGCCATCAGCAAGTATGTCGGTAGTACCGCAATTGTCCATATTCATATTTACATCAATGATTCGTGCGACCTTATACATTTCGCCATTTTTCTCGTCGGAGGCATCCTCATTCATAATCTGAACCATATCGGGCGAAGCGACAACAACATTGTCAATTTCCGACAAAAGTTCCGAATGCTTAAAGCTAACTGGTTGATTCTGCGAATATACTGTTGCAGATACAAGCAATGCAGCTACACTTAAAACAAATAATACTATCTTCTTCATTTTAATAACTTTTATGTTAGTAAAAAACGGTGCAATTTAAGAAAAAGTTTTTAAACATAATTCTTGATTGCTATTTTTTTCAACGATTTTTTTTGCCAAGGGTTGCCTTGTTGCATCATTTTTTAACACACTTATTTTCAAAGACTTCTAACAGTATCGCATTTTTTTTCATTTTTTAGGCAAAAAAATTTGTCGAACCGATTTTTTGCTGTACTTTTGCAGTCCCAAATATTTGGGAGGAACGACCAATTAGCTCAGCAGGTAGAGCACCTGCCTTTTAAGCAGGGGGTCTGGGGTTCAAGTCCCCAATTGGTCACAAAAAGCACGATGAAAGTCGTGCTTTTTTTATGCTATATTGCGAAAAAAGGAAGCCATAGGGCTTCCTTTTTGCATATATGAACCAATAATAGTTACTTTTCTAGTTTCTTTTTCATGCCTTCAAGCAACGACTGGATTTCATTTATATCCTTCTCCATTTTGGATATTTCCTTCGAGAATTCATCCAACTGCTGAATTTCCTTCATAGCATTCAATTGTGTCCTAAGCGTTACTAAAGCTTCCTCAAAAGATTTTACCGGACGAAAAATATACTTTTCCAAAGCCGACTCCAATGCTTCACCACGAAGGTTCTTTGCTACTATAACTCCATTGCCATCAATGAGAAAGTTACATGGAATGCTGTTGACCTGATACTGTCGTCCAGCAATAGAATTCCAATATTGCAAATCGCTTACATTGGTCCATGTCAGCTTATCCGATTCAATTGCTTTAGTCCAGTTTTCGGCAGACTTGTCAAGCGACACGCCATACACCGTAAAACCGTCTCCTGCCTGAAAATACTTGTCCTTATATGCATTGTATGCCTTTACAACATTCGGATTCTCCTTACGGCACGGTCCACACCACGATGCCCAAAAGTCAATAAGAACCATCTTGCCACGCAACGACGACAACTTTACCGTATCGCCATTAGGTGTTGGCAAACTTATTTCCGGAGCAATATCACCTACATTAATGCCTACATTTTGCGCACTTGCAATGAATGATAAAATCACAGCTACCGTCAAAACAAATATTCTTTTCATAACATCAATAATTTATTCTTTCAATTTTTGCGCCCAACTTATTCAGGCGTACGTCTATATTCTCGTAACCGCGGTCGATTTGCTCGATATTTCTAATGATGCTTGAGCCTTGTGCCGACATTGCTGCAATAAGCAAAGCCATACCAGCACGAATATCAGGTGAGTTCATCGTAGTACCGCGAAGCCTTATCTGATTGTCGAGGCCAATGACAGTAGCCCTGTGCGGGTCGCAAAGTATAATCTGCGCACCCATATCAATCAGCTTATCAACAAAGAACAAACGGCTCTCGAACATTTTCTGGTGAATCAGCACACTTCCCTTTGCCTGTGTCGCCACAACAAGGAAAACACTGAGCAAGTCGGGCGTAAGTCCCGGCCATATTGCATCAGAAATATTCATAATAGAGCCATCAATGAAACTTTCAATCTGGTAATGATCGTGATGCGGTATATATATATCGTCGTTTATGTGTTCTAGTCTGATTCCAAGTCTGCGGAACGAATCCGGTATGATACCCAGCATATCGTAGCGTACATTCTTGATTGTGATTTCCGAACCTGTCATAGCTGCCATACCGATGAAACTACCGACTTCAATCATATCGGGCAGGATGGTGTGTTCGGCGCCATGGAATTCGTCAACGCCCTCAATATGAAGCAAGTTGGAACCAATTCCAGTTATCTTCGCTCCCATCCTATTCAACAATTTGCACAACTGCTGTATATATGGTTCGCAAGCGGCATTATAGATGGTAGTTTCTCCTTTTGCCCTAACAGCTGCCATGATAATGTTGGCAGTACCAGTTACCGAAGCTTCCTCGAGATGAATGTAAGTACCTTCGAGTTTTTCGGCTTCAAGGGTGTAGAAATTTTCTTCGAAACTATAGTTGAATTTTGCTCCAAGTTTCTGAAATCCAATAAAATGAGTATCCAAACGACGACGACCAATCTTATCGCCTCCTGGTTTTGGCATCCATACCTTTCCAAAGCGTGCCAGCAATGGACCCAAAATCATTATTGAACCGCGAAGCGCAGCACCATCGGCACGAAATGCTTCTGATTCCAGGTATCCAAGATTTACATCGTCGGCCTTGAATGTGTAAACCCCGTTTCCATGGCGTGTAACTTTTACACCCATCGCAATCAGCAGGTCAATAAGTTTGTTTACATCCAATATGTTAGGAATATTGCTGATTTTCACGCTTTCGCTTGTCAGCAATGTAGCGCAAATAACCTGCAATGCCTCATTTTTTGCACCCTGTGGCACAATTTCACCACTTAGGACATGTCCGCCTTCTATCTTAAAAGTACCCATTGATTCCTAATAAATTAATGTTTCTTTTTTTTCTTCTGAGGATTACCAGTAGGTTGCGGTTGTACAGCCTTTTTCTTCTTCTTAGATGTTGCTGGAGCAACTTGTGCCTGCATCAGTACATCTTTGTAGTCGCCAAGCTTTATATTTTCGGGAACCTGCACACGACCTTCCGTTATGTATACTATTTCGCGGAATATAACATCGTCAGGAATCAATTCCCTTTTCCACTGCACATACGAACGCTTCATAAAGTTTGCTATGTCCGAAAACAAAGCACGGTAACGTTCTTCATCGGTTTCTTCCTCCAACTTAGCAAGCATCGCCTCGATAATCTTGCCATAGTGACGGAACATTATTGAGTTGTCGGAATATGAAAGTCTATCCGGCTTTTGCGATTTTACATCCTCAGTTATAACAGGGAAAGGCCAGTCGACATCTAACTTGAAGCCAGATAACTCCGACAACTGGTCCCATAACTTGCGCTTGTAATCGGCTTCTTCCTTTATGGCTGGATTCATATTCTCCATGATTCCAACTATAGTCCTAGCCGCCATATTGCGTTCGTTTCTGTCAGGAATAGAGCAACAATGGTCAACCATCTCCTGTATAATGCGACCGTACTCCGGAATCCTCAAACCTGTCCTCTGTGTATTATAATCCATACAATATTTTTGTTGCAAAGTTAGTCCAATATTTGCAATTTAGCAAACTTTAATAATAATGTTTTAGTGTCGCCACTATCGAACTCGACTATCAATTTTGTGTTCTCGCCATCGCCAATTCTATCCACAATACGACCTTCTCCAAACAACTTGTGCTTTATCCTCACTCCAGCA
>JBGUHW010000199.1:0-42481 GCA_045112395.1 Bacteroidales bacterium | reverse complement strand
TGTATTGATGAAGAATAATAATTACCTCCCACTGAGCCTGTCGAAGAGAAGGTTTTCTCCTCTAAATGTTTAGGATGCGGAAAATTTTATCTATTTCTTATTGTAAATCTATTATGGTAAAATCAAGGATTACTATTTTTCTTCTCTGTACAGCAATTGGAATAATGGCGTTTAGCGGATGCACTAAGTACAGCGAATGTTCGTGTGAAAATATTTTCGATGGGTATTTGTATATCATTCAGAAAGAAGTGTATGACTGTTATTCAGGTAGCACAGTTACTACTTCTGCAATTTTGTCTGAAATACCAATATCTGACTCAGAAAAACAAAATATTAACGAATACGACTCGAACATTCGTTGCGTATATGGCAATCTTCCAAGAAAAGTTAAAGATATGGATGGTTGCAAGGTTCAATGCTGTATTAGCCAAAAGAAAAAGGCAAGACATAGAATTGTTGAAGGTAGAGGTGTTGGTATTGTTACAATTAACTGCATAGAAACTAAATGAATATGAAATAAAAACAAACCGCCCACTGAGCGTAGCCGAAGTGAAGTTTTTTAGCAATTAGTAATTTGATGCTTCAACTTGCCATTCGCCAAGCTCAGGGTGCAGAAAATTGTACATTGTTAATTGTACATTATCCATTATTAATTTGACTTCCACGCTCTTTGAAATATGCAAGCAAACTTATCAACTTTTTTCAAAAATGCGGTTAATTTGCTGAATGAAAAATCATTGAAAAATCGCTTTTTTCGTAAGTCGTTGATTGAAAAAATAAATCGAAATTAACAGAATCGGTTTTCAAAAGGTTATTTCTGTGAATAAAAAATATTAAATTTTTCTTGCAGAATTGTAAGGTGCTCGACTATATGGAAGTTGGATTTAAGCAAGAATTTTTTGTTATTTTTTGATGTATTTTTTTCAACAGAAAAATGGTTCAATTTGAACAATCGGAGAGGTAAAATTAACCATCAAAACAGATGCAAAAAATGTCAAATTCTGCAAGTGAAAAAATGCTGAATAATAAACATTTCACTCTTTGGCACTGCAATAAAAAAGTGTTTTATCCGTAACTTGCAAGAAGAATTTTAACAAATTTACTAACCTATTCACAAGCATTAATAATAATCATGAATAAAAATTTAATTAAATATATTTAATGTTATTATGATAATGTTGTATGGAGGATGGCAATTTTTTAAAATCAGCCTATGCACCTGCGATCATTAACGATTTTCGTTAATGACATTAAGTACGTTAATGGCCTTAACGATAACGCAGAGCAAATAGGCTGAAAATATTGTTTAGTTGCCATCCGAAAATTGATTACCTTTGTGAATCGTATATCAAAAGATTTAAAACTATGAAATATATAGAACTCAACGAGATTGACTCGACCAACGCTTACCTTTCAGAAAGACTTTCGTCGGGAGAGATAACTGAACCTACAACAGTATTCACCCATTCGCAGACAAAAGGCAAAGGAATGGGACAGAACATCTGGGTAAGCAACGACAACCAGAACGCACTTTTCAGCATTGCACTGTTTACCGAAGTAAAGACTGAGGAAATTTTTAAGGTCAGTCTGGCAACTTCTATGGCCATATACGAATTTTTGAAATTAAAGGGCATTACAACGAAGATCAAGTGGCCGAACGATATTTATTACGACGGTAAAAAACTTGGCGGAATACTTATTGAAAATAAGGTAGACGGCAATGTCGTAAAGTCATCTGTAATAGGTGTAGGATTAAATCTCAACCAGGAGAAGTTTCCAAAGTGGTTGCCGAACCCGATTTCGTTGAAGAACATTACTGGTCAGGATTACGATGCAAAGGAATTTATAACAGGCATATCGGAGATGGTTGAAAAGAAGCTGAACGAAATAAAGGATGTTCCGTTTGCTGATCTTCGTCTCGACTATCTGTTGAACCTTTATTGCTTCGGTAAGATTATGATGTGGAAGATTCAGGGCATAAAGGATGAAATTAGCGGAAGCATCGTCGATGTGAAGCCATCAGGTAAGATAGTCGTACAGGCTGTATCTGGACAGCTTTGCGAATGCGACATCAAGGAGATTAAGTTGATTGATGATTTTTAAATCTTGTTTATAGAATAATTATTGTATTTTTACATCGTCTTTTTAATAGTTATTAAATGAGTTTAGAAACATTAACGAGTTTAAGGGATTATCTGTATGGTACGCTATCTACAGAAAATATGCTGTGGCTGGCTAGTCAGTTAGAATCTTATGCAAAAAGTGAAAAAAAAGATATTTACACCAAAGAAGACATCTATAACATAATTAAAGAAGGGGAAAGGCAAATTTCAGAAGGAAAATGTAAGACTACAGAAGAAGTATTTTCAAGTTACAAAGAATTAAAACTGTAGTTATATGATTGTAATTTGGTCTGAAAAAGCTGAAAATACTTTAAAAGAAACTGCTAAATATATTTTAGAAAGATTTGGAGAAAAAAATATGAATAATTTTCTTCAAGAAGTTTTTAAAACAGCCAAACTATTAGAAACTAGTCCTAATATTGGACAAATTGAACCTTTACTAATTGATTTTTCTGAAACATATAGAAGCATAGTGGTTAATTATTTGAATAAGATAATATATCGTGTAGATGATTCTAGAATTCTAATAGTTGCATTATGGGACGTAAGAAGAGAACCTATGAATAATGTTTATTCAATTTAATTCTTCCTCATTATATTTTCCAGATTTATTTTCAGCGACACATAGTTCACCGAACCTGCAATATGGTATGAAGAATAAGAATATTCCAAACTGAATTTCTTTAAGCATAAACCAAAACCTGCCGAGAAACCAACGATCTTACCTTTGTTTGGAAGTGCCAGTTCTGCACGGCGACGATAGTTGTAACCTAATGAAATGTAAAATACATTTTTAATGGTAATGTCGGCACCAATTACAAAGTGACGCATAAGTTCGTCGCCAGCATGACCAAGTTTGTTAAGAAAGTTTTCCTGCTTTTCTTCACCACTGTCATAATTTGTCCGCAATGTACTCTCGTAGCGAAGACTCCAGTTTACGAGGTCGATTGCTGTGAGAGAAAGAGAAAAAGGGGCATGTTTGAATTTCTTTGTAATTCCGAGTTGTACATCAATAGGCAAACCTTCGCGAACACCTTTAGTATATCTTTTAATTTGTAAACCAAGGTTTTTCACAACCATTCCGGCCGAAAATAGAGAGGCTGTATCCTTGTATGTAGCACCAAGGTCGACTGCTACACCAAACGATGTTGCTTCCCAGTAGTCCGAAACAATTGTTTTCAGCGTTCCACCAAAATTGAATTTCTTCAGTGGGTATGCATACGAAATATTTATTGCATAGTCGGCTGCATTGAATTTGCCGAGAATTTCTCCGTATTCATTTGTATTATAGAATTTTCCGTAGTTAAGATATTGTATTCCAGCCGAAAAAATCCCAGCCTTTTCGAAATTGCGTGCATAAATTGCATAACCAAGATTTATGTCTGATACATAATTAGTATAGCTTAATGCAAATTGATTATGCATATCTGCAGTTAGCATAGCTGGATTGGCATTCACAAAACTCAGATCACCATCGATATGCGAAATATTGAATCCACCGAGAGCCGAAATCCTAGATGATGTTGGTATGTTGAGAAACTTGTATGTTTTATCTCCGCCGTTCTGCGAAAAAACAGAAAGACAAATCATTGAGAGTATAACTATAATTACAAGTCGTTTCATCTTTAGAAATAACGCGCAAACTTACATAAAATTTTACATACAAGTCAATATTGTACGAAAATATTAAGTAAAGGCAGTACATTTGTCATGACACAAATTTATTTTATTATTTTTGCGACTTGATTTTAATGACAGATGCCAGCACGTACAGCAATCGTAATATTGAACTGGAACGGTGAAAAGTTTCTCCGTCAGTTTCTGCATACGCTTGTCGAGAACACCAATCCCGAACTAGCACGCATCTGCATTATCGACAATGGCTCTACCGACGGTTCGCTGGCTTTCCTTGCCGAACAATTCTCGCAGATACAACTTGTAAAACTCGACAAGAACTATGGTTTTGCCGGTGGTTACAATCGCGGTCTGAAAGAAATAGATGCAGAATATTTTATGCTGCTTAATTCCGATGTAGAAGTTGGCAAGGACTGGATTACGCCACTTGTGGAACTTATGGACAGCGACCCGACTATAGGCGTATGCGGACCAAAGCTCATCGACTACAACAAGCGCGACAAGTTTGAATATGCAGGAGCGGCTGGTGGTTACATCGACAAGTACGGCTATCCGTTTTGCCGTGGTAGGCTTTTCGAGTACCTTGAAACCGACAACGGTCAGCACGACACGCGCGAGGATTGCCTTTGGATAAGTGGAGCGGCATTGTTTATTCGCTCAAAGTTATTTTTTGAGGTTGGTGGTTTCGATGACGATTTCTTTGCACATCAGGAGGAAATAGATCTTTGTTGGAGAGTGCAAAATTCTGGTTACCGCGTTGTGTGCGAGCCAAAATCGACAATCTATCATGTCGGTGGCGGTGCTTTGCCAAAGTCAAATCCGTTCAAGACTTTCCTAAACTTCCGCAACAACCTTTACCTTGTTGTGAAGAACCTTCCGAACAAGGAAATCGGCTGGGTGCTCTTTGTACGCTTCTTCCTCGACGTTGTTGCCGCTGTAAGAATGATATTCCAAGGCAACTTTAAGGAATGCCACGCAGTTTTTCGCGCCTACGGAGCATTTCTGAAAAATAAGCGCAAGATGAAACAAAAACGCCTGCCTGTAACACGCAAACCATCATCGCAAATCACCGGAATGTACTGCGGAAGTATAGTTTTCAAGCATTTCTTAGGGAAGAAGAAAACTTCGGTGGAAATTTTCGGAAAGTAAGCAAAACTTTATTACTGTTCTTTCTTTTTGGCAATGCTGTCCTTTATCATGACTAGTGCCAAACGTAAGTCCAGCACGCGTAACAAAACAGCCACCACCACGCAGAACACAAGAACCAAGCATACAATTACCCACCAGTTACAATTTATCATTGTGGCAAAATAAGCACCAACAACCGAGACTGCTACAAAAATCACAGTTACAATCGTAAACTTCAGGTTGAAATTGAACTTGAACAGGCGGAATGCTATGATATATTGGCAAAGTCCAGTTGCAAGCTGGGTAACCATGCTTGAAATTGCTGCACCAATTACACCATAATGCGGTATGAGAATGAAATTGAGTATAATGTTAAGTACCATTCCGCATGCGGCCATGATGTTCAAATATTTAAGGCTTCCATTAGAAGTAAGAAGTGTGCCGAAAATGTAGGTTATGCAGATTCCAACAAAGCCAACCATAAGTATTGCCAGTACGATGGAACTTGTCTCGATATGCTCGAAGTACATAAGCCCCATAATTTCGCGGTTAAAGAATAGGCATACGCTCATAAGGGCTATGGCCGGCACGAAAATCAGCACGAAAGCCGTCTTGCACAGACCTTCAACATTTTGCTTTTGCTTTATCATACGGGCAAACATAGGTAACAACAAAACCGAGAAGAGATAGGCAAACATTGAAGCGGCTTCCAAAATTCTGAATGCCTGTGCGTAGATACCAGCTTGTTCCTTGCCGTCGGGAAGCATACGTTCGAGCATTACCGAGTCGATGCGGTTGTAGAACGCCATAAGAAGGATAAGCAATGCATACGGAAAACTTTGCTTGATGAAGGCGATGAAATATTTCATCTGAAAGTTGAGACGGAAATGCTTTGTTTTGCTGAAGACAATAAGGAATGCCACAAGAGCGGTTATAAAATATGCGGCCGTCTGTGTGAGGACGAACCATTCAATTTTTATAGGCGTGTCGGTAACATGTCCCCATACGAGTATGCTGCAGAAAATTATCATCAGCAAGCGGTCGAGCACCGAAAGCATGCTGTCGGTCTTAAACATCTGCATACCGCTTACATTTGAGCGTAGGTAGAGCGTCATCGACTGCAAGAACTGGTTGACAACCAAGATGCCAAGTATTTTCATTTGACGCATTTCGTAGCCGAGGCACAGCGCGACAATCATTGAAATAGCAACATAAACTCCAGCGAGTACAATCCTGAGTGCCAATAGGTTGGATAAACTTTTATCGAGCAGGTTGCGGTTCTGAGCGATATTGCGGTTATTAAAGTTGGTGATGCCCATGTCGAGGATGATGTTGAGCAGCAGCGAGAAATTGAGCAGCGAAAAATATATGCCGAACTCCTCGGCGCCGACAATATTCTGCACCGAACGCTCAACCCCGAATATCCAAAAAGGCTTTACCAAGATATTGAGGAAGAGAAGGAAACATAAGTTTATTATAAAATTTCTCTTCATCCTTGTAATGGAGCGCAAAAATACAACATAAAACCGAATCCAAAAACCATAACGAATAATATGCTAAAATGTTTTGTTGGTGTTGAAAAAAAATAACTACCTTTGCCAGCGAAATTTTCAGTATTAATTAATATTTAAATTTTAAAGAAATGGCTTATAAAATCAGTAACGACTGCGTATCTTGCGGTACATGCGCTGGCGAATGCCCAACAGGCGCTATCAGCGAAGGAACTCCTTATGTAATCAATGCTAACGAATGTGTATCTTGCGGTACTTGCGCAGGTGCATGCCCAGTTGGTGCAATTTCAGAGGAATAATAGCAGTCTGAAAAGAGATTGATAGGTTGCCGTAATGGCAACCTATTTTTTTGAATCCAATGGTCATTCCACAAGTCAGAATGTTTTTTAAAGCCGAAGGCAGAGCAAACTTGTTTGATATGTTAAGGCGCATAAAAACATCTGCAAGGCAAACATACACGCGATACGGAACGGGGAGCGTTGTAATGTTCGACTATGCGGAACTTTCTCATGAGCCAAAGGCGAATAATCTCATATTTAAGAAATAATATTAAACCGAAATTTTATGCAAAAGACTTGTCCGGAATGCCAAAAGACATTTGAATGCTCGCAAAGCGAAAACTGCTGGTGTACACGCATCACAATCCCAGAAGATGTAGCCAACTATCTGAGAAGCAAATACTTCGACTGTCTTTGCGAGGATTGTATGACCAAAATTTTAAAAAACAAGGAAAAAATTTTGGCAGGTAAATAAAAAAGCACTACTTTTGCAGTCCGTTAAGGTACCTTGGCCGAGTGGTGAGGCACCAGTCTGCAAAACTGGGTACTGCAGTTCGATTCTGCAAGGTACCTCAAAACAAAAAGACATCCAACAGGATGTCTTTTTTCGTTAAAACACAGCTGCAATTTTTTGTATTCCTCTTAGTGTATCAATAAGCGATTTATCTTTTCGCGCTATTTGCATATTGTATTTTGTTTGAAGATACATTAGAGAATCTGCTGGCACATCAAGAACCGCTTCAAACATTAAGGCAGTTTTTGCTGTAAGTGGACGATGCCCATTTAGTATTTCATTTACAACAGAATATGTTAGTCCCATACTTTCTGCCAATTGACGCTGACTGATGCCACGATATTCTATTTCATCTTTCAGCACTTCTCCTGGATGTGTGGGGTATGCACCGTAACCTAAATTTCCCATTTTTTCCTCCTTTATTTATAATGGTTTGACAATTCTATTATATTGCAGATGATAATTCCATCTTTTTCTGATGACTTAAATTCTATCCTATACTTGTCATTAACTCGCACCGATTCCAATCCTTCCTTGTCTCCTATAAGTTTTTCGTAATGCAAGGCTTGATAGCGATATAAGTCAGTAGTTTTATCAACAGAATCGAGAATATTTATTACGCGGATGTATTTCTTCACAATATGGGGTTGATAGCGATGCTGTTTATCGTTTGCCTTGCCATAATAGAATAAATCGCGCAGATAATCTTTTTCAAATTTTATATCCATCCACTCTATTAATTTTCGGCTACAAAAATAATATTAATAAATCATTATTCGCAAAAAATACGAATATTTTTTATAATTACTTATAAAACAATAATTTATAAGCATAATAAACATATTTAAAATTACATTACGATTTGTCAGCATATTTTTTTTCACTATTTTAGCGCCGAAATTTTTTAATTTAAATATGATGAAAAATATTTGTTTGATAATAATTATGGGGTTTTCAACTGCTTTATTTGCACAGCATACATCGTTGACAATCGAAAGTGAAAGATACGAAAGGTTCTGGGTTTACATAAACGGTCAGCAACAAAATATTAATCCGGGATCATCAATACAAGTAAACACGCTTTATCCTGACAGGGACTATAATTTGCGCATAGTAATTGATAACAATCAAAGGTCTGAAACAAGGTCTGTAATACGCTTACATCCTGGCGACAATAATTATACGCTTAGCTTTAATCCTAGAAACGGACAAATAAGTCTTATTACTGTAAATGCCAATATAAATACTTCATTCTTTGCTGGACAACCAACACCACAATACGGATATCCAAGTCAGCATGGAAATTACAACCATCAATATCCTGCACAAGGACACTATCATCCGCAGGGACAGAATTACTATCAGCATTATAACCCTCCACAGGTAGTAGTAGTTGAGCATCCAATTTCTGAACCTGTAATAATGCCGTGCTCAGATGCCGATTTCATTGGAGCAAAACGCACAATTGAAAAAGCCAGCTTTGAGGAAACCAAATTGACAATTGCCAAGCAAATAGTTGCATCGGAACTGATGACAGCCAGACAGCTTGCCGAAATTGCAAGACTGTTCAGCTTCGAAAGTACAAAGTTGGAATTCCTAAAATATGCTTATCAATATTGCTACGACCAGAACAAATATTATATCGTTAACAATGTTTTCAATTTCTCTTCATCAATTTATGAACTGAACGAATACATTAACCAATAGCTATATATTTCTAAAAATGTTCCGCCTAGAATAGACAGACTTATCGAAACTGGATATTTGTTCGGCATAGAAGATTACAAAGTTTGCAGATTTGAGCAGTAGAAATTTTCGGCAATTGTTGAATTTGCCAGCATATTTTTTTTCACTATTTTAGCACCGAAAATTTTAAAATTAAACATGATGAAAAAGATTTGTCTCTTAATATTCATGGCATTGGCAAGCGCATATTCGTTTGCGCAGAATGCATCGGTAACATTTGAAAGTGAAAGAAGCGAGCGTTTCTGGGTTTATGTAAACGGTAAGCAGCAGAACCATCATCCAGAATCTTTCATACAAATTGATGGACTTTATGCCGATTGGGACTACAATATACGTATAGTAGTTGAGACCAAGCGCAGGTCGGAAATGACAACGGTAATGCGTCTGCATCCTGGAAACAACATCTATTCGCTCAACTGTAATTCACGAAGCGGACAAATAATTCTTAATCCTAAACATGGTAATTATCCTCCTCATCCGCAAAATGGTAATCACAACCAGCACGGAAATCATAATCAACAACCTCCTCATGGTCAGTATCCACCGCAGGGAAATTTTCCACCACAGCCACCACAGGGCGGCCATCATGACCATAATAATCCTCCACAACACCCTAATAATCCTCCACAGGTGGTAGTTGTGGAGCAGCCTGCACCAGAACCTGTAGTAATGCCATGTTCGGATGCAGATTTCATTGAGGCAAAGAATACAATTGAGAATGCCGATTTCGAGCAGACCAAACTTACTATCGCAAAGCAGATAGTTGCATCGGAATTGATGACTGCAAGTCAGTTGGCAGAAATAGCACGCCTGTTTGACTTTGAACAAACTAAGCTTGAATTTTTGAAATATGCATACAAATATTGCTTCGACCCGAACAAGTACTATTTGGTAAACAATGTATTCGAATTTTCTTCATCAGTTGACGAATTGAACAAATATATCAGCAGACAATAATATTCCTATTTTAATGACAACAGAAAATTGTAACTACAAGATAGCATTGTTGATAGATGCCGAAAACATCTCGAACAAATATGCCGATGGCATAATGAACAGCCTTACCCGTTATGGCAGGGTGATAGTAAAAAATGCATACGTGTCGGTTGACGACAAGGGTGCCGTTACGCCCAATGCATGGATACATACATGCAAGAACAAGGGTATGCACCTTGTAACTCAAACCCGCAATGCGTCTGGGAAAAACTGCGTGGATTCCAAACTTATAATAGATGCAATGGATATTCTGCATTTAAATACCGATGTAGATTGTTTCTGTTTGGTTTCGAGCGATAGCGACTTTACCACTCTTGCTTCTCGTCTTCGCGAGACAGGCAAATACCTTATAGGAATGGGCGAGAAGAAGACTATTGTCACACTTCGTAAGGCTTGTGACGAATTTATTGAGCTAGAACGGGTTATACCAGATGAATCTCTTGACAAGTATCGCCGTGCTGTTGCCGAAGGCGAAGATGTTCCGCCAGTGTCGAAAGAATTCATTGCAAGTGCAGTTCGCCGTATGGTTGCCGACAACATGGCCAACGATCGTGTTACAAACCTCAGCGAAATAGGATCTCGCCTGAAAAAGATGTATCCCGACTTCGACTCGCGAAACTACGGTTTTTCGCAGTTGGGCAAGTTCCTTGCCTCGCTTGACGGCTTGAGCGTCAATAATTCGGAAGTTGAACTGGTAGCGATGAGGAAAAAAAAGAACAAATAGGCTAAATTTTCCTTTATAGGCATGATTCTAACTTTGGCAATAATAACAGTCATTTATGCCTTGCTTATATTGGCTTTCGGTTATTATTGGCGAGAGGATGAAGAAGCAAAGTCGTTTTCGGTTGATGCAGAAAAGCCTCTGGTGAGTGTCGTTGTGGCATTTAGGAACGAGAAAAAAAACATTTCTGCCTTAATTCACAGCCTTCTTGCACAGACATATACAAAATGCGAGTTTATTCTTGTCGACGATCATAGCGATGATGAATCGTTGTCAATAGCAAGGTCGTTTTCCGATTCACGGTTAACAATAATTTCAGCCGGAGATGAGGTTATAGGCAAGAAAGCGGCATTGAAGTTTGGATACGAAAGTTCGTCTGGCGAAATACTTTTTTTTACCGATGCCGATTGCGTGCTTGGTAGCAGGTGCATTGAAACTACAGTTGCAAAAATGCATTACGAAAACTATCAAATGGTTTGTGGACCAGTACTTTATTTTCATAAAAAAGGCTTTTTTCAGGGTATTATGCAACTCGAATTTATTTCGCTTACTGGCAGTGGTGCATCGGGATTTTTCATGGAACGACCTTTTATGTGCAACGGTGCCAATCTTGCTATTGAGAGGAAAATTTATGCCGAAGCCGATTTAAATACAAAGTATTCGTCTGGCGATGATGTTTTTTTGCTTCATTATGCGCATAGTAAGTATAAGGTAGGTTTTGTGCAAAGCAGGGAATGTATTGTCGAAACACAAGAACCAGAAGGAATTTGTGAATTTTTCAAGCAGAGGATAAGGTGGGCATCGAAGGCAGGAGGGTATAAGAATGTTTTTGCCATTTTTGTCTCGTCGTTGATTTTTTTGATGTCGCTCTCACTGATTGTTGCCTTTGTGGCGGCTTGCATAAATCCGATATATTTCATAGTGTATTTCTGTTTGCTTGTGATGAAGCTGATTGTTGATACATATTTTATTATTCCAGTATTGCGATTTTACCGCATTGGCAAATTATGGTGGGCAATTCTTCCATTGACACTCATTTATCCGATTTATATTGTCTCTGTCGCTGTGGCTTCATTGTTTTATAGGCCTATGTGGAAGGGGCGGAAAATTTCTGTAAGATAAAATCAATAAAATGCCAAGTAGCGACACTGATATATCATCATCGGGCAAAGTGGCGGCGCAGAATATCCGCGTTTCCGACAAATTTACCGACTTTGCCGAATTGCCTTCAAAGGGGCATTGCCGCCTTATAAAAGCCCAGCGCTACGGTATATGGAATGTGCTGAAAGGTTTGAAGTCGGAATACACCGCCGACAAGCAGTTTATGCAGATGCTCACGAAGGAGTACACGCTGATGGTCGGACTGAACCATCCAAATATTGTACGTACTTACGGACACGAAAATGTTCCAGAGCTGGGCGAATGCATAATTATGGAGTATGTCGATGGGCGGACTTTGGCGGATTTTGTACGGGAAAACCCAACTGCGGCGCAACGCAGACAAGTTGCCGAAGAACTTTTGGATGCACTTGCCTATTGTCATAAAAAACAAATTGTCCATCAGGACTTGAAACCGTCCAATATCCTTATTACCCACGACGGCGACCACGTCAAAATCATCGATTTCGGACTATCCGACAGCCACGAATGGGCGATACTGAAAGAACCTGCATTCACAAAGGCCTACGCCGCACCAGAACAACTTGCTGGCGAAGAAGTTGACAATCGTACCGACATATATGCTTTCGGCATTATACTTAGGCAAATGTTTCCGAAGCGTTATGGAAGCGTAATCCGAAAATGCCTGCAACCACGTCGCGAAAAGCGATATTCTTCTGCCGAAAGTATTCTAAACGACATTCGCCTTGCCGACAATAGAAGAAAAAGAATGCCTGTTGTCGCAATTGCACTTGCCATTTTGATTGCATTGGCAATATTTATTGGTAATCGGTTATATCAAAAGGAAGAAGTTTCCGTAATTGGTTCTGAAGCTCTTGTGGAAGAAGTTTCCGATTCGTTATCACAGAAGCAAGAAATTGCTAAAATAGAAAGTGTGCAGTATCCGCAAACCAAACCAGGTTCAACAGAAGTTTCTACTGAAGATGAAACTATAAACATTCCCATTACGACAACTGCAGCTACAGAAAAAGAAAATCCAACAGCAAAAAGAGAGGAAGAAAAACAAGCACTCGACAAAGCTATTTTCGACTTCAAATTGACTGTTGATAGCATGTTTGCACCTGTTGACCAGTATATTCAAAGCGAAGAATTGAAGACTTCCAACATACTGCACGACCTTATCTACATTGCCGAATACAAGGCAAAAATCAGGGAATGTAAAGTTCGGAAGCAACTGCCTAAGTCCAAGCGGACATCTTTCTTCGACTATGCCAACAGTCAGATTGAAGCAAAGAAGAAAACATATACGCAAAAATATCCGTCCATACCAGTTTTTACTAATGAACAAAATGTTAGGGATGCTGAAATATATCAGCCGATTTGGGAGCAAAGCCAAAAATATCAGGAAGAGGGACGGAGGCTTTATCAGGAGTGGAAAAAACTGATGCGGACAAAGTGAAAATTTAGGTTGTTCAAGATTTGCAATCTTGAACATGCGAATATAAGCATTTGTAATGCGCAGTCAAAAGATATGTATATTTGTCAGTAATGTTTAGCGGATTATTGCTATGGCATTGAGCTAAAGGTTATAAATCCGAAAGAACATACAGAAAGAAAGCAGTAAGAATCTCTGATTATGCTTTGCTTACACCTGTGAGTCCACCCTTGTTGCCAATTACGAACAGTTCCTTTGTGCCGTCGTCGAGGATGTGTTCCACATATAATGGTTCGTTTAGCGTGAAGCGTTCGCAGATGAATGAATCTCCCACTTTCAGTTTTGCATTTTCCGATTCGGTCACTTCAAACAAATTGTTACCTTTATAGCAAAGCATTAGTCGCCGGTTGGGATTCCAGCATATTTCTACCTTGTCGTAAATAGCCAATTCATTTGAGTGCAACGACTTTGCCATTACTTTGTGCGATGACTGCACACTTTCGGTTTCGCAGTAGTCGGAAACAAAGGTTTCCCAGTCGGGAAAACCCGTAAAACGTGCCAAAACATCGAGAGTTACTGTGCGAACAGAAGCATATCCGTCCACGTAACCCCAGATTCTTTTCAATGTGGATGTACTGACGGTTTCCTTCAGCCGTCCCTGTATTTCTCCCGACAGGAATATGAAGTCGGTGGAAGTCTTGATGCTATGACCTGCCGACTCCGCTACGAGCTGACGCAAAAGTGCAATATGCTGTGGATTCAATGACATATTTATTATAATATTTTTGGTGGCAAATATAGTACAGATTATAAATGTATGAATGGTTCTTTTGTGGTTCTTTTTGCGCTTTTCTATAAATTTGTATATTGCTTACAATTTTAATTGTGACGAATATTGTTGATTATCAATAAAATAATTGCTTAAAATAAAATTTGCCGTTTTCTTTTCATTCCTTACATTTGCATTTGGTTTGGTTTGCCAAGCCGTACATATTGATTAACGAAGCGTTATGCTCGTCTTGTAATCGGGAACGTAGGAAATTTCTGAATTATAATGACAAGAGAGTATAAATGTTCGCGCATACAGCGTGGACTATATATTACATCTACATTATAAGGTATTCCTACGACCTCCGATTAGAGAAGTGGTATATCAGTGCCACGCTTCCTTTATGTTTAATTGCCCGTTGGGTACTGGTGGGAAGGAAAAGGTGTTTATACATAGGTATAAAAAGAACCAAAAAAGAACCAAAGGGGGTATTGCAAAGCACCTTACCTTTGCGGAGTGAAAACGAAAAATAAATAATAATGTTAAATATAAAAAATTGAAATAATAACATAAAGCGCATAACAAAATGTTAGTTCGGCAAACAAAAAATACCTTTATCCGATTTGTTGGCAAAATGGGATATATAACAAATCAGATGACTCGTTATGATCGCATTTATAACGAAACAGGGGCTGATTTCCTAAAAGAGATTACACGTCAACCGCAAAATGTTGATGACATTGTAGTCCGATTGAGAAATATATATGATAATAGTGTGTCAACCGAAGAACTGCGAGCAGACTTTTTAGAGTTCGTACAAGATTTAGTCAACAATTTTTTTCTGGTAATTGGAGAAACGTCAGAAGAGTTGGACAAAAAGGACTTGGATTTTTCTTATGCCATGAAAAATCCAAAAACTTTGGTGGATGATTATACTCAGGAAACAAAACAAAAAACAGGAGAGTGTACGCAAGATTTTATGTTGGAAGCCATGCAACTATCCCCCCAATTGAATGGTTTGCAGTTTGAACTCACATCACGTTGCAACGAGCGTTGTATCCATTGTTATATTCCCAATGCGAAGAAAAATACAGGAGGCGATATGCCACTGGAGAAGGTAAAAACGTTAATTGACGAGTTTGCCGAAATGGGTGGCTTACATGTTACACTTTCTGGCGGTGAGGTATTTCTGCATAAAAACATTATTCCTATTATACAATATTGCAGAAAGAAGGATATGCAAATTTCCATTCTCAGCAACTTGATTGCGCTGAAAGAAGAGCAGATACCTTACATTAAGGCAGCCAATGTTTCAGTAGTACAAACATCTCTTTATAGTATGGACCCAAATGTTCATGATTTGATAACAACACTGCCAGGGTCACATGTTAAAACAAAGTTAGCCATTGAAAAATTAGTAGCTGCCGATATTCCAGTGCAAATCTCATGTCCTGTGATGAAAGCAAATTATACTGGTTATGCCGCTGTATTGCAATATGCTCAAAGTTTGCGTTGCAAGGCTCAAACCGACTACATTATGATGGCGCAATCGGATTTAAACACTTCTAATTTAGCAAATCGCCTTTCATTGGAGGAAACGGGTGACCTTCTTCGCGATATAATAGAATGGGATAATGACTACAAAGAAGATACTTTGACTCACCCACCTATGGTCGAAGACTTAAATTTTGATGTTGAACGCTTTGCAAAACAACCATTATGTGGCGCAGGGTTTAACGATTGTTGCATTACAGAAAATGGCGATGTTTATCCGTGCGCAGGGTGGCAGGCTATGGTTTGCGGAAATGTATATAAGCAAAGTTTGAATGACATTTGGGAAAACTCGCCAGAATTTAAGTTATTGCGCAAAGTAACACAGGGCAATTTCCCCCAATGTCTGAATTGCGATGCCAAAAACTTTTGTGCAATGTGTTTAGTTCGTAACTATAACGAAAGTGGTGGTGATATGTTTAAAATAAACAAGCACTTCTGCGATGTGGCATTTTTAAATAAAAGGATTGTAGAGGAATATGCTTTAAAAAATGCGGAAAATTATGCAATACAATACGAACAATTGATTTGTGATATATTTCATTGTGGGAGATATGATGTTGTCTCGGCAGATGCGGAAATTTATAGGAGACTTGTTAATGACTATTTCAAATTGGTGCAAATACAAAACACGCCTGATAGAATTGGCGAATGTGAATGCCAAATGTCGTACAATAAGGCTTTGGAAGAAATCAATTCCCATTTAATGAATGCCATGGACAACATTAATTGCAGCAAACAAAAAAATACAGAAAAACATAAAAAGTTAAAACAGAATTTCCCATTGACAAACATCATTGCAGTAAACAACACAATTGATTCATTGCGCCAAATATTAAACAAAGAATAAATAAGGAGTTATTTGCCGAAAATCCTTCAAAGAGTAGGTTTAACTTTTAATTTTTAATAAAATGAAAAATTACAAAAAGGTAGAAATGGTAGCAAAAAATGCACCGAGTGGTTCTTATGCAGCTGGATGTCCAACCAAAGCTCGTGGAGGTTATCCTGTTGGTTTAGTAATATTTTGCAAACAGCATAGTTATTGCAAGGAATGTGAAAGAAATTATTAAATTGACTAGTCCTAAATAACCGTTACAGGTTTTTACGGGACAAATCATTACTAAAAAAAGAACAAAAGGAGGATGCCGAAAATCCTAAAAATAGAGTAGGCTTTTTATAAAAATCAAAAAAATGGATTTAAAAAATGGCGATGTTGTTGCATTAAAATCAGGTGGTCCCAAGATGACTATTGAAAACATTAATAATGGTAATGTGTCTTGTACTTGGTACGACAAAGACAATAATCTTCATAGGGATACATTTAATGAAAAAGCGCTTGATATTTGCGAAGGAAGTATCTATGACGTATTTACTAATAATTAATGCGACTGTAATTAATCAATTAAATAGTTTTGTACAGATTGATCAATCTGTGCAAAACTATTTGAAATAACGCCCGATGATAGATTATCACACTCATTTTGGACAATTTTACGACATATATACCACACCGACTGAGTTGATATATATGATGGATAATGTAAGTGCCGAAAATTTTGCTGCATCTTCAACCACAATCTGTGAGGGCAATTACGAAAAAGTATTAACGGAAATGTTAGAACTTGTTCAATTGGCAGGTTCTCGCATTATGCCTGTGCTTTGGATTGTTCCGTCAATGCTACAAGATAGCGGTTTGCAACTATTTTTAAATAGTAGCATTTCTTGGAAAATGATAAAGATTCATCCACAGCTACACCCTACCGCGTGGTCTTGCGAAGGCGATAATTTGCAAAAAGTTATTCGTTTGGCAAAAACAATGCGCTTGCCTATACTTATTCATACAGGCGAATTTAGGGGATGCTACCCGTCATTATTTGAGAAAGCAATTAGAAATAATCCAGATGTTAATTTTATTCTTGCACATGGCAGACCAATCGAGGAAACGATTCTGCTTATGCTGAAATACAGCAATGCATGGACAGACACGGCGTTCATGCCTGTTAAGCATATAATGTTATTACATAAAAATGGTCTTTCTTCGCGTACATTATGGGGTTCAGACACTCCAATTCAAAAATATTACAACCGAAATAAAAATTTAGTTGACGATTATTTGTCCAAACTCCAGCAAATCCAATCAATTTTACCACAAAAAGATTTCCAGAAAATAACAATGTACAATAATCCAATAATCACTATAAAATGAATCGTACTTTTAAAGCAACCAGAATTTCAGAGGATAACATAATTTTTCCACCAACCATAATCTTTAGTGACAAAGGAGTAACAATTAAAATGCCCTCATTATTTCATCATTACACCAAGTTTTTCCCTTACGAAGCTATTAGTGTTTCTATTCATTGTCCTTTGGTTGGCTTTTCTTCCATCACATTTTTTGCCTACGGACGCGAAATATATGTTCATGGTTTTTATAAAAAAGAGGTTATGGAAATGAAACGAATAATAGAAGAAAAAATATAACAAATTATAAATCCTTTGCATCTCTGTTTTATTTTGAATTGACAAATAAAAAGGGAACAAACAGCAGTCGGCAATAGTCGGCTGCTGTTGTTTTACACTTTTTGAAAAAAATATCTCTGATTTTAACCATTTATAAATTTTTTTCTTAATTTTGCATTTGAAAAATTGATAAAATTTCAAAGGTATAATGAAAAAAAAGTATCCCATATTGGAAACAAAAACACTCAGGGAACGCATAGAGACAATGCCAGAGGATTCAGTGTTGTTCCGTTCCGACTTTCCTGAGTATCATTCAGAATATGTTGGGGGAACATTGGCAGGACTAACTAATGATGGCATTTTAGTGAAAATTGCTCAAGGTATATATGTAAAGCCAAGAAAAAGCCGCTTCGGATTTGTCATGCCATCAGTCGCCAAAGTTGTACAAGCAATTGCTATACGCGATAATGCAGAAATAATACCATCGGGCGTAACAGCCTTAAACTTACTGGGATTATCAACGCAGGTACAAATGAACTACACATATCTCACAACAGGTAGCGAGCGTACTATAAAACTGACAACCCAGCAAATAATACTGAAACGGGGAGTCCCCAAAAACTTCTGCTACGGAACACGCCTTGTTGCTCTGCTGGTTCAGGCTCTCAAAGCTTTGAAGAAGGAGAATGTTGGACAAGAGGAATTGCAAACAATACGCGAGCTAATATTGAAAGAACCCGACAAGAAAACATTGGCAAAAGATGTGGATTTGATGCCTGCATGGATGAAACGAATTGTAAAACCTATGCTATAAAACATGAAGAATATGAAGAAATTGTGGCTAAATAATGATTTGAATGACCGTCTCGCTATGTTGCAAAGGACAGAAATAGAACATCATGGCATTAGTCAGGTTGCAATAGAAAAAGACTGGTGGGTAACCGTAGTGTTGAATGCGTTGTTTAAGACAGATTGTCGGGAATCGCTGATATTCAAAGGAGGCACATCCCTATCAAAAGGGTTCAACATCATTGAGCGTTTTTCTGAAGACATTGATTTGGCTATCAGTCATAGTTTTTTCGGCATTGAGAATACAAGCAAGAATCAACGCGAAAAGTTGCGGAAAATGTCCCGGAAATACATACACGAGACTCTATCAAATCAACTGTCTGCAATATTGAACGATATGGGGATTTCCGGATTCTCTGTCGAGAATGTAACACAGGTACAAAATGGCAAAGGCGAATGGCATCAGATAGATTCAGACACAGACCCTACGGTCATTTTGTTACATTATCCTTCAATTGTAGAGGAAACAATCAGTTACATTCCATCTCGTGTGAAAATCGAAATTAGTTGTCTTTCAATGGATGAACCCACAGAGATGCGAGAAATACATTCTCTTATTGAAGAAAGTTTTGCAGGTGAGGATTCAGATGCAAATTGTAAAATCAGGACAGTAATTCCAACACGTACATTTTTGGAAAAGTTATTTTTATTGGCGGAGGAGTTTCAGAAAGAAAAGCCTAGAAGTGTAAGAATGTCTCGTCATCTGTATGATTTGGAAAAACTGATGGATACAAATTATGGACAAGAGGCACTCGCTAATCGTTCGTTGTATGATGCCATAGTTGAACATCGCAAGACTTATTACGCACTAAAATATGTAAATTATGATCTGCATAAACCCGCTACAATCAACTTTATGATACCCGAGAAAGAAATAGACGCGTGGAGATCAGACTATAATGATATGAGACATTTTTTCATATATGGAAATTCTTTGGAGTTTGATGCATTAATAAAGAGAATGGAAGAATTGCAAGAAAGTGTAAGAAATGTACGGTAGTTTTCTTGTCATGTTGGATTTGCAGTCCTTGGGCAATGAACAGAAAGTCGCTCTCCGATGCATGCAAATGCAATCGTAAATCGTACTTCGTCAATCGTAAATCCCTTTATTCTACCGTTACCCTAATTCCCTTACTATGGCTTGTATATTCGGGTGCGTACATGCTCTGGATAGTCGTTATGCCATTCGAGAAGTTGCCCTTCTGCGTTGCGATAACCTGATACTCGAACACGTATGTCCCCTTTGGAAGAATGTCGATGAAGAAGTTTACCGAAGCGTCCTTTATCGACTGGTAGTAGCCCAGCGAGTGCTTGAACCTGTAGCCCGAAAGTTTTTCGGTAGGCTCGAAGGCTGCGGCACGCATATCCTTCAGGTGGACATACTCCATGTTGCAGTCAACTTCGATTTCGATGCGGACTGTAACCTTGTCGCCGACCTTGAGGTTGGCATTCTTCTGCGTAATCGGTACAATCACCTCCTTGCCGTTCTCCACACGATTGACAAACAAATCCTTGCGAATCTTCAGCGGGGTATCCTCAAAGCCCTTTATCTTGTCGATGTCTTCGTAGTACTGCCAGTAGATGCTTCCCCAAGCCACTGTGCTGTCTGCCTTGGTGACCGAAACTTCGCTCCACGAGTTTTCTATCTCATCCTTCTTCCAGGCTTTCTTGTAGTAGCCGGTGCCGTCCTCGGTCTTTTCGGTGGCAAGGTCGATGGTCTTGTCGCCAAGGGTAATTGTCGGGTAGTCGGTTTCGGAGAGAATGCTGGTGCCATCGAGCAAAAGCGCATAAACGGCTTCGGCGGTTGCCTTGGTGGTCTTCCAGCGGTTGGTCTGCTTCTGCTTCAACAGCCATACCTTCATATCGTTGACATCCTGATTTTCACCAAGTTCGTCGAACAACTCAATAAGCAACGACTGAGTCTCGATGCCGCTGTTGTACCAGTACCATCCGCGTTCCAAATCCCAGTACATACCGAGTTCTTCGCTATGCTGCGCGTATTCCTTGAGCGATGCGACTATCGCCTTTACGGTTGCGGTGCGTCCGCTGCGCTGCATTGCCAAGGCAAGCATTCCGCGCATATAGAAGCCCCAGTCCTGCCAGTCCCTCTCGCCAAGCTTCATATAGGCATCGAAAACCTTCTGCGTTGACTTGTCCATCGGGTATTCCTTCAGGAAGAAAGAACGTACATATAGATAATGTATCTGAGTGTAACCCAGGGCTATATCACTAAACTTTTTCTGCAACTCGTAAATTTTCTCTATTTCGCGGTCGGTGTACTTTATTGCCTTCTTAATCATGCCTTCCATCGACGAGTCGGGGAACTTTACGCCAAGTTTCTGCAGATGTCCGTAGTTTCCAACAATGTGCTGTGTGACATAAAGGTTATCGTCCATTCCCTCGAACCACGGCCAGCCGCCGTTTGCCTTCTGCATCTTCTCGAGCTTGTCGGTAGCCTTGCGTGTTTCGGCCTTAATGCGAGCAAGGTCGAACAGAACGCCAATGTTCTGCTTGTCCTCTGCTTCGTCCTTGGCATCGAGCAGCCACGGTGAATTTTCGAGCAATACCGATTTCAGTTCCTCGTTGCGCTGTAAGTTCGATTTCAAGGCTTCGGCATCGGTTTCCTTCCACTTGTTGAACATTTCCTCAATCTTCTTGTCGGAATTTGCAATGTGCGATGCAAGCAGATTTGAGTAGATGCGCGAGAAAGTCTGTTCGGCACATTCGTAGGGGTATTCCATCATATACGGCAGTGCAAGCACGGCGTACCAGGCTGGATTCGGCGTAAATTCGAGCGTGTATGAGTAGTTTTCGAGCGAATTCGACTTGTTGTTCTTCATCGAAGCAAACGAGAACTTTGTTGTTCCAGCGCGACGCACAGGCAAAGGCATTGTCTCGGTGACCATCATGCGGTTGGTGAGTATCGGCAGAACCTTTTCCTCACCGTCGGAATGTCCACCGCCAACAGCAACTATGCGAACCGATACCGCGCCAATGCTCATCGGAACCGAAACTTTCCATTCTACCGAAGTGTTGCGGTTTGCATCGGCAGAGAACGAAACAATATTGTTGTTCAAGAATTTAGCGGTAATATCCTCGGAATTTTCGGTGCTGATGAACTCGATTCTAGCCTTGCCGCTGATTTTATTTTCGGTAAGGTTTGCAATCTTGGCCGAAATGTAAATTTCGTCGCCTTCGCGCAGGAAACGCGGTAGGTTGGGCGTTACCGAAACCTTTTTCTGTGTGACTATTTCGGCACTGATATGGTCGGTTTTCAAATCCTTGGTATGTGCAAGTCCGAACACATTCCAGCGTGTAAGGCTTTCGGGCATTGTGAAGTTGATATATACATTGCCGTCCTTGTCGGTGCTAAGGTCCGAAACGAAATATGCCGTTTCGTTGAAGTTGGTGCGCACTTCGGCATTGTCGAAGGCTTCGCTTTCCTCTTCTGATATTTCCTCGTCTAGCACAGCATTATCGGCAAGCATTATGTCATCTTCTGTTGAAACCATCATAGCTTCCTCCTCAACAATCGCTCCACCGGCCTCTTTTGCCCTTGCATTGTATAGCCTTGTCGAATATTCGCGCTTGTAGGCCGTGTAATAGACATTGAGAGCGCTGAAGAAATACGGCGTAGGATATGGCGTGTAGGTATATTTGCTTGGCGGATAGGTGTAGAAGCGGCGGTCGCTGCTGGTGCTTCCAAAGCCCTTGTAGTCGAAGTTGTTCTTCATCGAATTCGACGAATATGGCCAGAAATACCAGCTGTGCGGCTTGTACGAGTCGAGCGAAGCGTCATATACTGTGGCTGCAAGTTCGGCTTCGACTGGCTTGCCGAACTTGTCAGAGATCTTCATCTGCCACGATTCCTCGGAACCCGGCAAAGTCTTGTCGCGGAAGGTTACAAGCTTGATGTCCAGTTGCTTGTTGATGCGCGAAACACTTATGGTCTTGCTGTCCTTGAAAACTCGTCCGTGGCGCACAAAAATTGCGGTTACAAACACATCACCGTAGCATTCCTCGGTAATCGGTATTTCGATGCTCTTGACTTCGTTGCTGAGTTTCAGGCTCTTAATGTCGAGTGCGCCCTTGCCTATCTGTATGGTGTAGAACACGGTAACATCGCTGAACGACGAGCCGAACTTCACCTGTACCTTGTCGCCCACCTTTGCCGATGATTTTGATAAAGTGAAGTACGACGGCATCGGGTAAGGCATCTTGTCCGACGTCTTGTCGGCAATGCGGAAGTTTGCTGTGTCGGTGATTTCGTTGCCGGCCTTGTCCTTGGCTTTCATAATTATGCGGTACGAACCGGTCGTGAATTTCACTTTCTTGCCGATGGCTATTGGCGTGGTGTCGACTGTGTTTACCGAGCCTTTCATTATCGACGATACTATCTTTCGGTTATCAAGCGTATTTTCGTCACCGTAGCCAAGTGCAGGACAAAGTTTTTCCCACTCCTCGCGGCTGTACATTTGCATATCGGCTGACTTGAGCCTTGCCACGGTTGCGTGAGATGGTTCCTCGAGCTTGAAGATTTCGTACTCGACGGTTGCATCAATGTGGCTTCCCGAAATGTTTTCGCTGTAAATCTTAAATTCCTTGAAGTCAGCAAGTTCCTCTACATCTGCAATGCTGTTCGAAATCCAGAGCGACTGATGCGAAATGCTGAAAGACCTTTCCACTGTGTGCGATTCGCCGTTGATGTCGGCAACGACCGCGTCAATCTTGTAGCGGTTTACATCGCTGAAGCATTGCTTTGCCACAAAACTAATCGTGAACTCGCCGTTCTCATCAGTCTTGACGCTGCCGCTAGCGAGAAGTTTCTTTTCGTTGCTATCCGATCTCCACCAGTAGCGCGAATACGACGAGCAGTTGACGGTGAAGTTCACATCGGCATCGCTTACGGGAACGCCCGAATAACTCTTTGCACGGCCCTTGATGCTTACCGAATCGCCAAACGAAACCTCGTCGGTTATGTAGTCCATTTCCATCTCGAAGGTCGGACGCTTGTATTCCTCGACGCTAATGCTTTCGTTACCCGACGAGTAACTGAAACCGCGTGCTTCGATGTGGAAAATGCCCGTGAGTACATTTTCGGGAATTTTGATTTCTCCGTGTGCACTTCCGTACTGGTTGGTCTTGAGCACGACTTCTCCAATTTTTTGATAATTTACATCCGAAATGGTCACACGGACACTATCGTCGGGAACAACGCTGAAATTGTTGTCCATTCCTCGGTATTCAATAACCTTGAAGTAAACGCTCTGTCCGGGACGGTAAATAGCCCTGTCGGTGAGAATCTTGATTCGTGCGCGCTCATAATCCTTCGAGTCCTCCTGATAGTATCCGTAAGCCGAGAAGCACATGTCATCGTTGTCCTTTTTCAAGGAAATATGAGTGTTGTAGCTATGTTTCTTGGGGTCGAAACTGAAAATTCCGTCGGCACCGGTTTCGGTTGTGAGTATGGTTTCGGTCTTTTCGTAGGTGCGATTTGTAACTTTCACCTTTACCTTGTCGATAGGTTTTCCCGAATTTCTGTCAACGACCATATATTTGCCGTCGTCGATGCGAAGCAGTGCGAAACGCGAAACGGTGAGCAGGGTGTAGCTTTCAATTCTGGTGCTGTCGCTTTCGGCAAACACAATGTAGAAGCCAGTCGGCAAGCCCTTTTCAACATAGTAGGTGCTGTGGGTCGAGTAGTCGTTGGCATCGGGAAGATTTATAGTGCCTTCGGTAATAGCCTTGTTTGTGTAGTATTTGTTTATAGTGGCTGTGTTGGAGTTGAAACTATCGTAGGTCGAAGCATTGTCCGACACCTTTACGACCTTGATCTTTGCGGTCTTGGTGTTTTCGTACTCTATGTAGAGCGGAATGTTCTCGTTGGGATAAGTAACCTTGTCGGACGATATGTGTATTGCCGGGAAAGTGATTCTCGAAAGCAGGTTCGAGCAGTAGGTTATGTACTTGCTGTCCTTGTACTCTTCGATGGTTGATCTGAGAAGATTTACTGCTTCCACGCGGTCGGCAGCCGACTTTTCCGATAGTTGTTGGGCAATCTTGGTATTGATGAAAATCACGGTTTCGTCGCCCTTGTATTTCTTTGCCGCATCAGTGTAAAGGTTCATTATGATGTCGTCCTTACCGCTTTGCTTGCTGGCGATGTAGTTGATGCGCTCGTAGTCGGTGAATGCGTATGCGCTGCTGCTCGGCAGGTTCTGCTTCATAATCTGCTGCATAAAGTATAGGCTTGCCATTTCGGTATTCTCGTCGCTGTCGGGAATTTCCATCTTGGTGAAATCGTCGGCAGAGCAGAAGAAACTGTCGTCCAGGTTGGTGCGCGTGTAACGGTAGAGTTTTTCGAGCTGCTCGGTAATGCCGTAGGCAAGTTCATCGTACAGAGTAGGGTAGAAATTGTTGTCGGTGCAGTTGTCGCTGAAGAATTCCCTGTAGTCGTTGGCGGCAACATTCTTGAGTTCGGGATTGAGCGCGAACTTGTACTTGCCGATGATAATCTTCATAAACTCGTTCTTGTCGTAGAACTCAAGGCGCGAACCTTTCTTGTCGGCCGAATCGCTTACAGCCGAGCGCGAATCAATCTTGTAGCGGTTGCGCGAGTAGTAGTTCTGGTAGGATGCGCCGAGCAGGAAGTTGCACAGGTGCTTACCTGTTCCCGACAATTTTTCTGCCTGTTCCTCAAGGAAATCGACAGATTTCAGGTTGCCGTCCTGCGAAGACTCGACAAGAAACTTCATCTTGTAAGTTATGGCTTTTATCTGCTGGTAGTCGTCCTTGTCGGCAACTGCCATATCCATGATTTTCTCAACCTTTTCGAGAGCCGTCTTTGGCAAATCCTTGTACTGAGCATCGGAAACTTCTTTCCACATTTTCTTGTACTTGTCGTCGGTTGTCTGTGCAAATGCCGAAACTGCCAATACCACAAAAATAATTAAGGCTACTATCTTCTTCATATTCAATTTAATGTTTCAATGTATTTTATAAACGCAAAGGTAGGTAAAATATTTTGATGCCGGCAATTATGATGCCAACCTGATTTTTTAATATTTTTGTTTCATAAATTTTTTGTTCTATTCATTATTTTCCTATCTTTGCAACGTATGAAGGGATTCCACCACATATTAATTTTGCTTTTCGTTGTAATGCTTACGCCAAATACAATGGAGGGGTAAAATATAGGAGAATGGCGGGAACCTATGAAAAGCAGGAGAATACAATAAATATCTAAAATAGAATGAAAAAAAATCTGTTAATATTGTTTATATATATGTCTTTCTCATTGACTGTTAATGCACAAAACGTTTTCTATGGCTATCCATCTGATGATGTCAAGTTAGGAGAGGAAGATAAAATCATTGTTAGTATCCCAGATCATTGGGATGGCAAATTTAACAATACAAAAGATTTGGAAGAATTACTAAACTATATTTGCTCTTCTGATTTAACACTTAAAATAAAAGTAATTGTTTTTCGAGGTGCTAAAGATTTTTCGATTGCTTATTCAGAAGCGTTGTGTTCGGATCTAAAAAAGCGACTTTTTGATAGATGTAGCAATAAGGACGGATGCCAAATTGTCCCTATAGGTAAAGCTGAGCCTCTTTATCACGATAAAAGTAACATTGGAAAGTATTATAAGCATAATACTCGTATTGAAATTATAATAGAATGATTTTTAAGAAAAATCTAAATAAGTATAGTTTTTTCTACAACTACAACCACTAAGGCTGTGTTTCGTTAGTAACCTCCACAAACGGCACTCTCCGCCAATATTTGCAGTATCTCCCCTACGGCGGATTATTCGATGTTTACCGCCCAGGCTCTTATGCTTCCGCTTATACCTTCTATGCCAAGGAAAAGGATAGTGAGAATGGTGTACTCTATTCAAAATCACCGCAGTTGCCCATTTTGGACAAATCAATGTCGGTGCAATCTATAAGTTTTTGATGTTCTAATTCCTGTGCTTCCCAAGTTGATGGTATAGTTCCGTCAATTTGCCCCAAAACCGACAAGGAGCGCTTGCTCAGAACCTTTTTCAGCATCTGTATTGCTTCGTGGAACTGCCCGTTGTTGTAAAACGCATTGGCTTCCTTTCCTGCAAAATCGCCAATCTCCTGCTTGACAGTTGATACGGTACGCTCAAAAACGCCATTCTGAACATAGTCAACACAAAGCATTTTGAGATACTTGTAGTATGCCGCTTTGTAATCCTTATTATTAAGCAGATTCATAAAAAAGGAACATTTTTCTATGTTGCACGAAAATGGAATATCAATTGGAAAATTAACAACTTTTACCCCTTCCTGAAAATTGAGTTCACTTTCTGCATTACGAACACTATCCAGTTGTTCGGCACTAAGCGATGCCAAATATCTTTCTCTTTCAGCAATGTATGTGGCAAAGTCTTCAAATTCTTCGTCGCCTTCCTCTTCTCCGCCATCATCCTGATAACCGCCCCAAGCAAGGTTGTAGTCCCACGGAATAAGGTTTATTCTGCCATCGGATTCCCGCAGGAAGTAGTTGTGTTCATTCCCACCCGTCAGTCCGTCAAAGTTAACGACCATAGTTTGCAACGCCATATATTTCAGTACATTATCCACATCAACATACTTTTCGATGTCGATGCCGGTCGCAACGCTTTTTAATGCTTTTATCACATTTCGCAATGACTCCTCGCCACCATTTATCTTGGCTTCGTTTCCTATGCCAGCATAATCGGCAATACTGTCGCCTGTGTATGTTAAATTGTGATACGGTTTGTACAGGTTTGTCGGGGCAAAAGGATAATTTCTCTTGCAAAAGTTCTTGTCGACAGGCTCTACAACCAGATAGCATCCGAAATACTTGCCATTTAGCGTTATGGAAGCATAGTTGCACAAAGGTGTCGGCAATCCCAGGAATCTGCTCATATCGTATGCTATGACATCTTTCATCTGCGTGGCATCGCCAATGTTGTTGTTGAGCATCAGTTTTGATAATCCGTGATATTTCTGCCCCTTTACATATTTGTTCAGTTTGACAACGAAACTATACCTGTCCGATTTCATCGCAAAGACATCCTCCAGGCTGCTTGCTCCTTTTGCACGAATTCCCACATTATCGAACCGCTCCGCATTTATTGTGACAGAACAACGGCAATATTCCTTCTTTTCTGGATTTTTCAACAATTTCTTCCACTCACCCTTAGGAATATCTATCTCAATCTGGTTTAACTTCCCGATTTGAAAAAGAGCCTCTTCATAACTTTGCCATTGTGGGGCAGGTGCATCCTTTCCCTTCTGGCTCTGTGCAAATGCCGAAAAGCCAAGAATGGCAAAAATGATTATGACTGCTATCTTTTTCATTAGGCAATGTTTTTCTATTATAAACGCAAAGGTAGGTAAAATATTTTGATTGGGTGGTAGGGCAGAAAGTGTGCCAGATTTGATTTGTTAACAAAATATAAAAAATGCACTTGTATTTTTTCAATTAGTGATGTATTTTTGCCATTGTTCAAACATGTTTTATTTAATTATAAGTTTTTATGAGAAGATTTTTGTTTTTTGTTGTTGTGGCAATGCTATTTTGTTTAAGCTTTTCAAGTTGTCATGTTTCTAACAATGTTATGAGGGAACCAAATATTAGATTTGAATTCAATTCCAATGATATCATATTGTCGGAACAATTTTCAGCAGAAGCAACATCAACTAGGATTTTAGGTATTGACTGGAAGAGGTTGATTAAGAAAGCTAATGATGGTTACGTAAACAATGTAAGTGTACCTATTATTGGAGCTTTCATCGAAGACAAAACTGTAAACCAGGCATTGTACAATCTGATGCAAGAGCATCCTGGTTATGATGTTGTGGTATATCCTCAGTATCACAAGGATGCCAACAAACCAGTTTTAGGAACACACATTTACTCTAAGACTACAGTAAGAGTAACAGCAAGGTTAGGAAAACTGAAATCACAAGAATAAGAAGATTAATCTCTTTATTTTGGTAGCACATAAATTATTCTTGAGACACAAGAATAATTTATGTGCTTTTGTTTTCTTAGATAGGCGAAAACAATCTCGTTGGAATGTTGATATTCCTTGCCTTTGTGTTTGTCGCTGAAGCCATAAACACTTGCCATATAGCTATTTATGGCAATATCATATTTTGAATTGGGATCGAGTGGTTTTCCGTTGTCCAATAGAATTTCCATGCTTTCAATTTCTTCGTACTCGTTAACATTAAGTTTAATGCTACATCCAGAACAAAGCATTGGGAAATCACCAGTTTCGTTGTTGGCTTTTTCGAGCATGTCGATTATTTCCTGACCGCTAACCTTATATTTCATTATTATGTTGTTGAACGGATCCATCTGGTAGATGTCCTTGGCCGTGATTTTTCCCAGCAGTAGCGATTTCAGCCGTACTCCACCTGGATTTTGGAAAGCCAAGTCCGATTTTGTATGTACACGTATTGCATCGGCCAGAAAATAGCCAAGCTGTTCTTTGTTGGTTGTGTCGGCATCTGTGTAGCCTACAACCCGACTGAAAATATCGAGGCTGCCAAACTCGTCCACCATTTTTTGTATTTTTTCGTCTTTCTTTGGGAAATCCTTTACAGAAAATACCTGTTGAGCTTTATAGTCAATTTTGCCGTTTGTAAAATAAAAGACGCTTACTGTCAGATAGTTTAGATTTTTACCCGACTGGGTTATCATTGTATTGCCGATGAGTTTTGTACGTTCTATTTTCTTGTGTGTGTGCCCACCAAAAATTGCATCGAACTGGGGAAATTTCTTGGCTATCTCAATGTCGGCATCCAGTCCGCAGTGCGATATGAGGAATAACATGTCGCAATCTTTGCGCAGAAACATGTATTCGGGCAAAATTTCCTCTATTGGTTTGAACGACACATTTTTGGCATATTTCGGATGGAAGTCGGGGATTCCGTTTGGGCCTACTTGTATTCCACCAATGAAACCGATTTTCAGTCCTTTGTAGTCGATGATTTTGTATGGTTTCACATTTATGCTGTCGTCGAAATATGCGTTGGCACACACATAGTCGAAATCCGACCATTCCACAACATTGCGAAGACCATCCACGCCAATGTCAAACTCATGGTTTCCAAGAGTTGACAAGTCGAAATGCACTTCGTTCATGAGTTTTGTAATAGGGTAGGAGGGTTTTGGATAGCGGTCGTTTACGGGATGGCCTGTGCGGTTGTCGCCTGCCGAAATAAGAAGCAAGTCGGGATATTGTTTGCGTAGCGTATCAAGCAGTGAGGCAAACTGCGGAAAATTGTCGATATTGCCATGCATGTCGTTCACCGAAACCACATACAGCACCTTTTCGTCGGTTTGCTGGGCATTGGCGTCGAGTGAAAAAATTATGATGGCAAAAGCCATCGAGAAATATTTGATTATATTGTGAAGTATTGCATTGAACATAATTACTGCATACTTACAAAGTTACTATGTAATAGACTATTGGCACAATTTTCCCTTGAGTGTTTCCACATCAATTGGCACAACCCCAACCTTTTCGCATACAATTCCGCCTGCGAAGTTGGCAATGCGGGCAATATCATGAATGTTATCGGTGGCGGTAAGCAAAAGAGAAGCAACGCTAATCACGGTATCGCCAGCACCAGAAACATCAACTATGTCACGAATTTCGGCGGGGATATGTACCGATTCCTTGTGGTTGCAGATGAAAATACCATTTTCCGAAAGCGTAACCATAAGCATATCAAGGTTGTTGCGAATCATGAAATCCTTGGCGTGCGGTTTAAGCACCTCAATGTCGGTGCTACGGTCAATTTTGCAACCTTCGCAGAATTCCTTTAGGTTGGGTTTAAACAAGGTCACATTCTTGTAGGCATCAAAGTTTCGCTTCTTGGGGTCAACTGTGACCTTTATCTTGTTTTGCCTGCACATCATTGTAATTCGGTGGATAATGTCAGGCGAAAGCAAACCCTTGTCGTAGTCCTCGAAAATCAGCACATCAATATGTTCGTTCTCAATAATCTGCGAAATACGAAACATCAATATTTCCTTCAGTTCATCAGAAATCTGCGACGGGTCTTCATCGTCAACCCGCAGCAAGTGCTGACTTCCGCTAATGACTCGCGTCTTGGTCGTCGTCTTGCGATTTTCACTGCAAATGATTCCATTGTCGGGAAGATTGTGCTGATGCAACAATTCGCGGAAAATTTTTCCTTCGGTATCGTTGCCAATTACCGAACACAGATATACGCATGCTCCGAATTCGGACATGTTTAGTGCTACATTTGCTGCCCCACCAAGTCGGTATTTTCTTTCCGACACCGACACAACGGGAACAGGTGCTTCGGGCGAAATGCGGTCGACCCTACCAATCATATACGAGTCTATCATTACATCACCGACTACAATCGCCTTTTTGTCCTTTATCTTTCCGAAAAGGTTATCAATATCTATTGGCTCTACTTTATTAAGCCCTTGCTGTCTATCCATTTTATTGCTTCCTGTTTTGTCTTTTTGTTCATTTTTTCACTGTTCTTCACCACATTTTCGAGCACCCATTCGTGATTGCTTTTCGAATAGTCCCTTAATGCAGAACCAATAGCTCTGTTTACTATTTCATCATTTGTTCCAAGATTTTCAGAAATAAATCTGCCGAGGATTTCCTTGTCGGTCTTGTCCTTCATTTTGCGCTGGAACATTATGGCAGAAGCCTTTAGCCATGGACTTTTCGAGGCGCTCCACGATTCAAGGAATTCGAGCGTTACCTTTGGGAACATTTCGTAGAAATGCGATACTAGTTCTGTTGCTATATACTCGGTTGTGTCCCATCCTGGCTGGGTTAGAATTAAACTTTCGACAAACACAATGTCGGTTTTATTCCATAGTTTTCTGCGTTTTGCAAAAAGTTCAATGCCAAAATATAAGTATTCTCGCTCCTCAAGCGAAAACAGTTCTCTGATTATACTTTTCGTATCTTCGTTTTTGGGTAGCGGGTAGGCAGCAAATACGGCCTTGAAAATATTTTTAAGATCTGTCGATTTTATGCCTAGGAATTTTTTCTCCCACTTTGTTGCTTTCGACATGCTTTTGGCCGCCTCGGTATCCTTATGTCTGCCTAGGTACGAATGTATCTTTTGGGTATACTCTTTCATTAAGAATACTGATGTTTTTAACATTGCAAAATTAAAAATTATTCAATGAAAAAATCATTGCTTAGAAAAATAAAAAGCAATTAATTTTGTCAGTCCGAGGGAATGTATTATTTTTCCCCGAAATTTTTTAGGTATGAGTAGTCATAAGGTCGGTTTCTTTCGGTTCATATTGCTCTGGCCACTATCGCTTGTATACAAGTTCATAGGCGATATTAGGAACTTTATGTACGAAAACGGAATGCTGAAGTCCAAGGAATACGACCTTCCAATAATTTCAGTCGGCAATATTAGCGTAGGCGGTACAGGCAAAACCCCGCATGTTGAGTATGTCATCCGTATGCTGAAGGACGATTTCAAGACCGCAATGCTAAGCCGTGGTTACAAGCGTAAGACAAAAGGCTTCCGCATTGTGGAGCCCGACGACGACTATACTCTTTGCGGCGACGAACCTTTGCAAGTAAAACGCAAATTCAAGGATGTTGTTGTTGCTGTGTGCGAAAACAGGAACAAGGGCGTTGAAAAGTTGCGCGAACTTTATCCCGACCTCAACTTAATTATTCTTGACGATGCATTCCAGCACAGGCGCATAAATCCCGGACTGCACATATTGCTGATAAATTACAACTACCCGATTTCCAGCGATTATGTAATGCCCCTAGGCCGTTTGCGCGAATCAAAGTCGAATGTACATCGTGCGCATTTGCTGGTTTATACCAATTGCCCCCCGAAACTTACGCCCATGGACAGGCGGATTATGACAAAAGAAGTGGGGGTATTGCCTTACCAGCACCTTTCGTTTACCAAGGTTATATACGAAAATCCGTTGTCGGTGTTCAAGAATAACAAGAAACTCGACTACACTAGATTGAAGGATTGCAATGTGCTTGCTGTCACAGGAATAGCACATCCGGAAAATTTTGTTGAAATGCTAATGGAAAAGTCGAAAGGCGTTGTACATCTTTCGTATTCGGATCATCACAATTTTTCGTCTGCTGATGTTCAGAAGATAAAAAAGACTTTTGCCGAAATGAGCGGACCAAAGGTAATAGTAGTTACCGAAAAAGATGGAGTGCGCTTGCGCACAAGCAAGTTCATCGATGACGAACTAAAACCGTACATGTATTACATTCCGATAAAAATAGACCTCCTTTGCGATGAGGATGAGAAGAATTTGTTTAACAATCAAATAATTACTTATGTCAGAAACAACAAACGCTACAATAAACTTTATCAAAGCTCGCTTTAAGGAAACTCCAGAAGTTGGCATAATATTAGGTACTGGACTTGGCGGATTGGTCAAGGTAATTGACATTATCGAGGCTATTCCATACGAGGAAATTCCAGACTTTCCTGTTTCAACAGTGGAAGGACACAGCGGAAGGCTTATTCTAGGTCGACTTGGCGGAAAAACAGTAGTTGCCATGCAGGGACGATTCCACTACTACGAAGGCTATTCGATGAAACAGCTTGTATTTGCAACAAGAACATTGATTCGCTTGGGCATCAAGTACCTTTTCGTATCGAACGCCAGCGGTGGAGTAAATCCGGCCTTCGAGATTGGCGACTTGATGGTTATTACTGACCATATATGCCTGTTGCCAAATCCGCTTATAGGCAAACACAATCCAGAGGATGGAGATCGTTTCCCAGATATGAGTTGTGTTTACGACAAGTCGTTGATAGCCAGTGCTGATGGCATCGCGTCAGAACTTGGCTACAAGTTGCAGAAAGGCGTATATCTTGCCACCACAGGACCAACATTCGAAACGCCTGCCGAGTATAGATATTTCCGCACAGTTGGTGCCGATGCAGTTGGAATGTCAACCGTTCCCGAGGCAATAGTGGCGCGCCAGATGAGGATTCCGTGCTTTGCAATGTCGATAATTACAGACCTTGGTGTACCCGACAAGATTGTGGAGGTGTCGCACGAGGAAGTTCAGAAGGTTGCTGCGGCCTCCGAATCGAAGATGACGGAGATTTTTACGAAGATGATAGAAAGGCTTTAAATAAGGACAGATGGATTCAAAGAGACAGACACAGGTTGCCGGCTTGGTTCAGAAGGAATTGGCAAATGTATTGCAGTTCAAGTTCAATGGTTTGGTGCCGGGCAGATTGCTTACAATTACTGGCGTGCGAATGTCGCCGGACCTCGGACTAGCAAAGATATACCTCAGCATTTTCCCATCTACAGATGGGCAATCGATAATAAAGGAAATAAACACTAATGTTTCGAGAATACGCTACGAACTCGGAAATGCAATCCGCAACGATGTACGCCGTGTTCCAGAACTTATTTTCTACCTAGATGACAGTTTCGATGAGGTTGAACGCATCGAGAAGGCTCTAAAGTCGTAGATGAACTTTCCTTTCTACATAGCGTCACGGTATTTGGTGTCGAAAAAATCGCGCAACGCGATAAACATCATTTCCATAATTTCCATTTTGGGAGTTGCCGTAGGCACGGCAGCACTGGTAATTGTGATGTCGGTATTCAATGGTTTCGAGGATTTGCTGACAAGGCTCAACAATTCATTCGATCCCGACATAAAGGTCGTGCCAGTGCATGGAAAAACTTTTGTCCCCGATGAAAAATTCAGATCGGTGATAGATGGGTGCGATTTCGTTGCCTCTGCTTCGTATACAATCGAGGAAAACGCCCTTTTGCAATATGACGACAAGCAACTGATAGCAACCATCAAGGGCGTTGATGGTAAATATCTGGAAACCACGGGACTCGACACTATGGTTGTGCGTGGCGAACCGCTTTTGTACAACGAAGGCGTTCCTTGTGCAATCATGGGCGCAGGTGTGGCATATTCGATGGGTGTTTTATGCGACTATCTTGAACCATTGACAATCAATATCCCAAGTCGCACAAAGGAAATACATGGCAATTTCAGCGATGCTGCATCCGATATTCTTAACAGCGTAACGACTTATCCTTCAGGAATTTTTGCAATACAGCAGGAATACGACACGAAATATGTGGTTTTGCCAATCGATGAGGTGCGGAAATTGCTTGAATTTAATGCCGAAGTTGGTGCTGTTGAATTGAAATTGAAGCGCAATGCCGATAATGACAAGGCTGTGGAATATCTTTCGCAAAGCTTAGGTAATGGTTTTCAGATTCTTGACCGTAAACAACAGCACGAGTACGCTTACAAGATTATGCAGTCGGAAAAGTGGGCGATATTTATGATATTGATATTCATATTGCTGATAGCATCTTTCAACATAATTGCATCCATCACAATGCTCATAATCGACAAGCGCAACGACATTTCAATACTTCGTAGCATGGGTGCCAACGACACTAATATAAGGCGTATTTTCTTTATCGAAGGAGTTGGTGTTAGTTTGGTCGGTGCCGTTGCAGGACTGATTTTTGGCGGACTTGTCTGCTGGTTGCAAATGACATACGGATTTGTAAAGCTCGGAGGCGGGGATGGTTCGTTTATTATTGATGCATATCCAGTGGTGGTAAATATGATTGACATATTATGGTCGTTTTTAGCAGTGATGGTTATTGGTTTGTTTGCCGCCTGGGTGCCTGTGAGGATAGTAACGAGGAAACTGAAATCTAACAGCCTGACGATATAACAATAAATTAATCGGCGCAATGCATTGCGCCTACAACAGAAAAATCGACAAAATGTAAAGACGCAAAATTTTGCGTCTCAACAGAAACAAAGATCCACAAAAACAAACATCAAATATTTTTTACACATACAAAAATTTTGTGCTATATTTGAAGCCGTTTTTTAACAACAGATAAATTAAAGGAATTAATTATGGATAAATTCATTTCAGTAGAGCAGGCCGTATCAATGGTGAAGGACGGAATGACCCTCATGATCGGCGGATTTTTAGGTGTTGGTTCAGCCAACAAGGTATTGAAGGGAATACACGATGCAGGTATCAAGAACCTTACCATTATCGGTAACGATACCGCTTTTGTTGACAAGGGCGTTGGTATCCTTGTTGCAAACCATCAGGTTAAGAAGGCAATAGTTTCGCACATCGGTACAAATCCGGAGACTATCGCACAGTTGAACTCGAAGGAACTCGAAATCGAATTCGTACCTCAGGGAACTCTTGCAGAACGTATCCGTTGCGGTGGTGCTGGTCTTGGTGGTGTTCTCACTCCAACAGGTCTTGGTACAGTTGTAGCAGAAGGCAAGCGCGTAATTAACGTTGACGGCAAGGATTATCTCCTCGAACTCCCGATTCATGCAGACATCGCATTGCTCGGTGCAACCGTTGGCGATGAAACTGGTAACCTCGTTTTCAAGGGCACAACCCAGAACTTCAACCCGATGATGGCTATGGCAGCTGACGTTGTTATCGCCGAAATCGAAAACATCGTTAAGGTTGGTGAAATTGCTCCTGAAGCAATCCATACCCAGAACATTTTCGTTGACTATATTGTAAAATAATGACGAAAAGGCTTGCAGGCTAACAGGCTAAAAGTCTTTTAACCAGCAAACCAATAAAAATCATAAAGTAAAGACGCAAAATTTTGCGTCTCCACAAAAAAGAATAGAACATGGAATACAGAACAAAGATTAGACTGCGCATGAGCGCAAAGGACGCACACTACGGTGGCAATTTGGTTGATGGTGCTCACATGGTACATCTGTTTGGCGATGTGGCTACCGAACTTTTAATCATGCGTGACGGCGATGAAGGCCTTTTCTGCGCATACGATATGATTGAATTCAAGGCTCCTGTTTATGCAGGCGACTTCATTGAGGCTGAAGGTTGGATCGACCGCGAAGGCAACACTTCACGCCACATGCTGTTCGAAGCTCGCAAGGTTGCTGTTGCTCGTCCCGACATTTCAGCATCTGCTGCTGATGAACTCGACGAACCTATCCTCGTTTGCCGTGCTTCGGGAACTTGTGTTACGCCAAAGGAATGTCAAAGAAAAAAATAAGCGTACGATATGGAAAAACTGATAATCACAGCCGCAATATGCGGTGCAGAAGTTACCAAGGAACAGAATCCTAACGTACCTTATACCGTAGAGGAAATCGTACGCGAAGCAAAGTCGGCTGTTGACGCTGGTGCTGCTATTGTTCACCTGCATGTTCGTTTCGATGATGGTACTCCTACCCAGAGCCGCGACCGCTTCCAGGAATGCACCGAGGCTATCCTCAAGGTTTGCCCCGATGTAATACTTATCCCATCGACAGGCGGTGCTGTAGGTATGACTCCTGATGAGCGTCTACAATCTACCGATACAAATCCAGTTCCCGAAATGGCTACCCTCGACTGCGGTACATGCAACTTCGGTGACGAAATTTTCGACAACACAATGCCTACAATGCGTGCATTCGGCAAGCGCATGATTGAACGTGGCATTAAGCCCGAATACGAATGCTTCGAAATGGGACACCTTGACACCATCCTCACGATGGCTCGCAAGGGACAGGTTCCTGGCGACCCAATGCAGTTCAACTTCGTACTTGGCGTACCAGGTTGTACTCCAGCAACAGTTGCTAACCTCTGCTGGCTTGTTAACGGCATTCCTGCTGGTTCTACTTGGACAGTAACAGGCGTTGGCCGCAATGCTTTCCCGATGGCCGCTGCAGCTATAGCAATGGGCGGAAACGTTCGCGTTGGCTTCGAGGACAACCTTTATCTTGAAAAGGGCGTTTTGGCAAAATCGAACGGAGAACTTGTTGCTAAGGTAGTAAGACTCGCTAAGGAACTCGGTCGTGGAATCGCTACTCCAGCTGAGGCAAGACAGATTCTTGGATTGAAGGCAAGATAAAGACCTTTAATTATTCATAAAAAAAGCCATCAAAAAGATGGCTTTTTTTGTTTGATATTAATCCCGTATTATTCGACAACAAGTTTCTCAACGAAAACCTTATCATCGGCAATGATTCTTACAAAATAAGTTCCCGCGATAAGGCTGTGACTGAAAATAGCTGTTTCATTGTTTGTAACATTGATGTTGCGAGTTTCAAGTATTGCACCGCTAACATCAAATAGCTGGTATATTGCAGCTCCTTCCATATTGCCGAACTTTATGCTAAAAGTGCCATTGTTGGGATTCGGGTATATTGAAACTGATGGTTCGTTTGCCATATCAACCGAAACAAGCAATTCAAATGTTGCATGAATAGTATGATCTTCTACTACATTGGTGAAAGTATAAGTATTGTTTTCTATATTTGACATTACAGAAGTTCCGTCAACCAATACATTTTCGAGGCGGTAACCATCGTCTGGTATAAAGCTGAAAGTCTGTTCTTCTCCTTCGGTAACCGTAATTGCTCCGCTAGGAGTTATAGTGCCATTTTCACCAGCAGTTGCGGTAATTGTATGGGATGGTGCCAAAGTAGTAAATGTAATCGTTACCCATCCGCTGGTTTCCGTGTCGCAATTTGCGCGCACCTTTACAGTATATGTTGTTTCTTCAGTAAGGTCTGTCAATGTGTATGTTTGAGCATCAACATCAATTAGGTTCTCTTCTTCGCCATTAATGCAAATCTGCCAAGCCGTTTGGTCAGGAACTGCCGACCAAATAATGGTTGCTTCATTCATGCCAATGTTTGATGCAGTTAACGACCAAGGATTAATACATGATGGTGCTTCAGTTGTGGAAAGACGAATCTGATTCTTTGAGTTAATAATTGTACCGTAATATACTGTCGGGTTCAACGGATTTAAGTTTGTAACATCGCTTTGGACGCAGATTGCCTGTGAGGTTGCTGAAAAAGCACGGAAATTTTTATTCTGAACAATAGAACCTGTGTTATCATCTACAACTATAGCGACATTGCTTATTCCATTGTAAACAAACGGATTAGCAAAGGTTATGGTTTTCCATGCATTGGCTGCGAAATTAACATTCTCACTAAATACACGGTCTGCTGAAGAGATTGTAACCCAGTCGGTTCTATCATCAAAACTTTCCTTATTGGTTGCAATCATATATATATTTAAATTACGACTACAATTTTCCATTGAATAAAAGTCGATGCTTTGGATTGTTCGAGCTTCATTTCCAAGTTCATCCGCAGTATAAATCTGCTGAGTCATAGAGTATTTATATCTGCAATCAGTCGGCAGATAGCAATGCGTAGCAATATCACGACCGATAATACACTTAAAAGTCGGATTGACACAGCAAATTGCACTCCAAGCACTTTCGTCATCATCTCCGCAAATTGCCTTAACTCGAGCGTAATATACCAATTCTGATGTGAGTTCTGAAATTTCGTATATAGGATTATTACTTACATTTATTTCGGTATATGTTCCATCTGCAAATGCAGTATCAATACCATATTGCAATAGCCAGTTCTCTTCTGATTCTCCTGGCAACCAGGTCAAAACTGCAGATGTAGTATCATCCGTTGATCTCAGTAATGTTGGCACATGGCAAGAAACAAGAGTTGTAAATGGAATGTTTTCTGTCCAAAGGCTATAGTCGTTTTCATCACATTTGGCTCGAACTTTTACCATATAAGATGTTTCGGGAGCTAGGTCAGTAAAAGTGTGGGAAATGGAAGTAACATTAATAATATTATCTTCATCATCGTTCATGCAAATTTGCCAAGAAGTTTCATCAGCACCCGCAGTCCAAGTAAGAGAAGCAGATGTAATACCAATATTAGAAACATCCAAAGCTGTAGGCCTTCTACAACCAGCACAGTTTACTATGTAATTTATTGGCTCCGACATTGCATCAGAACCTGAGAATATTTCTTCTCCATTCACATCGGTTATCATATAAGAACATTCGGTACTGAAATTTCCAGAAACCCATGAGAATTGAATTTCTCTTCCATTGCAAACCATCAAAGTTTTAAAGTTTACTTCATTTTCTCCGGAATTGGTATAATCATTAAGGTTCTCATTGGCAAGTGTTCCTAAAACATAGCCGGTCGCGACATCTGTAACTTTAATTGCGTTACCTTCCCAACCATCACCCCTGTTATCGGTAAGGACAAAATTTATTTCACATTGGTCAGAAACTTCACATAGATCCGTAGTAAAATTAATTATGGATGTCCAGTTGCTAAAGTCATCGTTATCGCCACAAACAGTACGAACCTTTACTATGTAGTTAGCTGCAGTTTCAAGGTCTACAAAATTGTACGAAGAATTTTCGGTTACATCAATAAGATTGTTTTCGTCTTCATTCAAACAAATTTGCCAAGCAGTTTCGTTTTCAGAATTCCAAGTCAATGTGGCATCAGAGAGACCAATATTCGAAACTGCCAACTCTGTAGGCCTTCTACAGACAGAGCAATTTACTCTGTAGTCTATATTAGATGGCATTGCTCCATCATCAGTGAATATCACATGACCACTAGCATCATATACAGCGTATGAGCATTCGCTGTCAAACGAACCTGGAATCCATTCGAAACGGATTTCCGATTCATTGCATACCCTCAGAGTTCCTGTAGCCGAATTACCACTTGCAATAGTCCAAGTAGCAAGAACTCTGTCAGTCTCTACATCAACCACATTTATAGCTGCGCCGTTCCAACCATCAATCAATCTATCACGGAGAGCATAACTGATTTCGCACATTTCTTCCGGTTCGCATGATTCTGTATAAAATGTTGCATCAGAACTTGCCTCGCTTTGTTCATTGTCGCTACAATAAGCACGAACTTTCACTGTATAGCGGGTACTGCTTGCAAGCCCGACAATTGTAGCCTCTTTTATTGTTGTGCCGGTTGGCGCATTTGCGAAGTCGTTCCATGTAATGCCATTGTCCAGTGTGTATTGCCAAGCGTTTTCGGAGCTTATGGGTATCCATGAGATTGTTGCTGATGTATTAGTGACATTTAATACATTCAGATTTATTGGTTCCGAGCATGACTGGATATAATCAACTTCAATGTCATCTATATATGCACAAGTAGATATTGTGGGATTAAATAAATATATTGCAATTTTTTCAGCAGACTCTGGTGCAGCATTTAAAAGGACATTAAAGTGCTGATAGGTTGTAGTTAGTGTCAACGAATCTAGTGGGAAAAATTCTCCATCTGCTATATATCCGATTTGGAAAACCTCAGGGACAATATTGGGGCATTTTGCCCAAAATGAAAGTCGCAGGGCATTAATGTCGTCCATAACTGGAAAATTTATAATTTGTGGAGTAATACCATCCGTTCGCATATACATATAATTTGTACCGGAATGTGCATGTGCAACCGATATTGTATTTGATGTAACATGAGAAACGCCATCTCCAAAACTTTTCCAACATGGTGGATCGCCGGAGATTTCCTCGAAAGTTTCAGAATACGGAATATCTTGTACTCCACAATCCGTTCTAAACGAAGTCATCAACCATTTTACACTGCCAACAGCCTTTACATACACATCATAACTTGTATTTGGCGAAAGCCCTGTGAGCGAATATGATGTCTGAGAAATATTTTCCACCATCAAGCCCTCGGTTTCAACATCAAATCCATGATTGCCATACTTCATTATCCAATTATTTTCGCCGCCCAACCATGAAACATTAGCCGATGTTGCTGTAATGTTTGTCACATCAGGCCTTATATAGTCTATTATTAAATTATCGACATGAATATTAACATCACCGCCTACCTCAGTCGACTCTCCATAGAATGCAATCTTTACATTATTACAGGTATAATTTGTAAAGTCGATGACAACTTCCTCTCCAGTTGTGGCAATATTATTATATACATACTCAGACTCTTCATTGTCGTACTGGCGGAGAATTGTCCAAGTTGAACCATCATCGGTACTGATAAGGACAACAAATTTGTCATCCATCTGCTGGGTTGCGTCAACAGGTTCCAATGAACCGGAACTTTTGGTCAGAGCCAAATCGAATTTAAGCTGCGCTTTAGCATCCACATCCATGACAATACTTGGTGTTACCAGCCATTCTTTGCGAGATGTTCCCCATAGATTTACCCAAGCATGATTATAATTTAGAACAGCATTATTTTGACCAAAATACCAGCAATATTCAGAAGAAGTAGGAGAAAGAGTAGATCCATCCATCACACTGGACAGAAGTCCTTTATACCTTGACCAATTATCAGGAATATCGTTGGTGTAAAAAACTTCATAAAATGGTAGAAAATAGGTATAGAAACTTCCTTCGAGCCACGCAGAAGTACCATTCGATTCACAGTCGGCTTGAATCTTTACATTATATATTGTTGATGGAGTAGGTTCTGTAATTGTATATGTAGGAGTAGTTAACCTATTTATTTTTTTCCAACTGTTTTCCGTAATTTTCTTGTATTGTAGATTCCAAAGAGTTGCGTCATCATCTGCAGACCATGATATTGTTGCTGAATTTGCTGTGGAGATGCAAGTTAATCCCGTTGGCGTTTCACAGGCAATGAGCGTTACGAAATTATTGCTGCTAGACCAGTTGCTGAAGCCTTCCGTATCACAATTTGCCCGCACCTTTACATAATTACGCGTATTAGGGGTAAGACCTGTAATAGTATATTGATTATCAGCCACA
>JBGUHW010000198.1:0-13339 GCA_045112395.1 Bacteroidales bacterium | reverse complement strand
ATGAAGGCCGGCGTTCCTATCATCGGCTTGAACGATAGCGGTGGCGCTCGTATTCAGGAAGGCGTTACCAGCCTTTCTGGCTACGCTGAAATCTTCCAGCGCAACATCGAAGCATCGGGCGTAGTTCCACAGTTGTCGGCTATCCTCGGACCTTGCGCAGGTGGTGCAGTTTATTCACCGGCTCTCACCGACTATATTATAATGTCGGAATCGAATAGCTACATGTTCGTAACTGGTCCAAAGGTAACAAAGACCGTTACTGGCGAAACAATCACCGAAAACGACCTCGGCGGTGCAATGGTTCACGCATCGAAGTCGGGTGTTGCTCACTTCGTAGCTCACGACGAAGAAGATGCAATCAACACCTTGAAGAGACTTATCTCCTATATGCCTCAGAACTTCAAGGAGCAGACTCCGCGCGTTGAATGCACCGACCCGATAGACAGAATGGAAGACGCCTTGAACTCGATTCTTCCCGACAACCCCAACAAGCCTTACGATGTTAAGGACATCATCAGGCTCATCGTTGATAACGGCGAGTTCGAAGAAGTTCACAAGGACTATGCAAAGAATATCGTTGTAGGTTTTGCCCGCTTCAACGGACAGTCGGTAGGTATTGTTGCAAACCAGCCGTCGTTCCTCGCAGGTTGCCTCGACATCGAATCGTCGCGCAAGGGTGCTCGTTTCATCAGGTTCTGCGACTGCTTCAACATTCCGCTGGTAACCTTGGTTGACGTTCCTGGATTTATGCCGGGTAGCAATCAGGAATACGGTGGTATCATCACCAACGGTGCAAAGCTTATGTACGCATACGGCGAAGCTACAGTTCCGAAGGTTACCGTTACATTGCGCAAGTCGTACGGTGGAGCACACGATGTTATGAGTTCGAAGCAGCTCAAGGGCGACTTCAACTACGCATGGCCATCAGCAGAAATCGCTGTTATGGGTGCATCGGGCGCTATCGAAGTTCTCTACGCAAAGGGCATGAAGGAAATCGAAAATCCGGAAGAAAAAGCCAAATATGCAGCCGAAAAGGAAGCCGAATACAAGGAAGCATTTGCAAATCCTTATCAGGCAGCCAAGTACGGTTACATCGACGATGTAATTGAACCGCGCAACACTCGTTTCAGAATCATCCGCGCACTTGCAGCTTTGGCAACCAAGAAGGATACTCGTCCTAACAAGAAACATAATAATATTCCTCTATAAACCATTTAGTTATGAGTAATATGTTATTAGCAGTTAACGCAGAAAACTGGGGCTGGAACGATACTTGGGCACTGGTAGGAATATGTTTCTGCATAGTTTTGCTCATCATGGCTTTCTTCGTGATAGTAATGACTATCTTCGGCGTTATAGCCAAGAAGGGCAAGAAGGCAGAACCCAAGGCAGAGGCACAGAAGCCGGTTGCAGAAGCCAAACCGAGCGGAAAAGTTGACGATGCCGACTATGCAGCAATCGCTGTGGCTCTGCACCTGTATTTCGGCGGCGAACACGACAAAGAGTCCAATGTATTAACAATCAAGAATGTTTCACAGGTTTATTCCCCGTGGTTAAATAATTAATTGAAATGAAAAAGTACAATCTTACAATAGACGGAAAAAAGTACGCTGTCGAAGTTGACGTAAACGACACCATTGCAAATGTCAAGGTAAACGACAAGTCGTACACAGTAGAAATAGAGAAGGAAAAGGAACCGCAGATAGCAAAGGTTTCGAAGCCAGCACCAAAGCCGGCAGCAGCTGCACCGAAGGCAGCCGCAGCACCCGCTACAGCAGCATCGGCATCGGCAATAAAGGCTCCGTTGCCAGGCAACGTGGTTAAGATTTTGGTATCGGCAGGCCAGGCTGTAAAGCGTGGCGACACCTTGCTCGTAATGGAAGCTATGAAGATGGAAAACAACATCATGGCTGAAAAGGACGGTACTGTAAAGGCTGTTTATGTTGAGGTCGGCAGAACTGTTGCCCTCGGCGATGCACTTGTTGAAATCGAATAACGAACCTAAAAAAGTATGATTATGGATATTTTAAAGAAAAGTCTGCTTGTCGGGTTCGTATTCCTGATTTCGATGCTGGCTTCTCCAAATATTTTCGCACAGGACAAAACCGATGGCGAAAAGCAGGATGTGGAAGCAACGACAGGAGCTACGGTCAGCAAGACTGACGGACAGGCAGGTGTTACAGTAATGATTGGCGGCGACACCGTGAAGTCAAATTGCTACACTTATACCAAAGTTATTGACGGTAATGATTTGAGCGAAGAAGAAATTGCAGAATTGCTTAATGGCATTACTATTAATATTGGCAATTTGGCAGATGGTGAAGACGCTGTAAAAGTAAGTGTAGATTCCAACTGCTCCAATGATAGCAAGACTGTAAATGAAGAAACGCAGGAAACCGATGATTCGGCTTGGGGCAAAATCGTAAAGTTCTGCAAGACCAGCGGTATAGCAGGATTGGGCGAAAACTGGAAGGCAATCATCATGTTGCTTATCAGCTGCCTGCTCATTTATCTTGCAATTGCAAAGCAGTACGAACCGCTTCTTCTCCTCCCGATAGCATTCGGTATGTTGTTGTCGAACTTGCCTGGAGCAGAAATGTACCACAGCGAACTCTGGTCGAATTTCCTCGACGAGAATAGCCCCGCTTACCATAGCTACGGCACAATATTGAAGGAAGGCGGTATGCTCGACATCATCTATATGGGCGTTAAGTTAGGTCTTTACCCATGCTTAATATTTATAGGTATAGGTGCAATGACCGATTTCGGTCCGCTGATTGCAAACCCGAAGAGCCTTCTGCTCGGCGCAGCAGCACAGTTCGGTATCTTCATTACATTCCTCTGCGCAGTAGCAATAGGTTTCGCACCAAACGAAGCTGGCTCAATCGGTATCATCGGTGGTGCCGACGGTCCTACGGCAATCTTCCTCACCTCGAAGCTTGCTCCAGATTTGCTTGGTCCTATAGCAATCGCAGCTTACTCCTACATGGCTTTGATTCCTGTAATCCAGCCGCCTATCATGAAGGCTCTTACAACCAAGAAGGAACGCCAGATTACAATGAAGCAGCTCAGGGATGTAAGCAAGAAGGAAAAAATCGTTTTCCCGATAGTAATCACTATGATTGCAGTTCTTATAGTTCCGTCGGCAGCATCACTTATCGGCTGCTTGATGTTCGGAAACTTACTTAAGGAATGCGGTGTAACCGAAAGACTTAGCAAGACCGTACAGAACGAACTTATGAACATTGTAACCGTATTCCTCGGAATTTCGGTTGGAGCAACCGCAGTAGCAGGTTCATTCCTTACCCTCAAGACCATCGAAATCGTTATCATCGGTGTTGTTGCCTTCAGCTTCAGTACTGCAGGTGGCGTATTGATGGCAAAGTTCATGAACCTCTTCCTCAAGGAAAAGATCAATCCGCTTATCGGTTCGGCTGGCGTTTCGGCAGTGCCAATGGCAGCCCGCGTTTCGCAGACCGTAGGTCAGAAGGAAAACCCAAGCAACTTCCTCCTCATGCACGCAATGGGACCGAATGTTGCTGGCGTATTAGGCTCGGCAATCGCAGCTGGTCTGCTGTTGAGCTTCCTCGGATAGTATATTTTTCATAATTTTATATTTGGGATGGCAGTCCAACGGGCTGTCATCTTTTTTATATGGATACATGCGTAATTTTCAAAGATTCAATAATTCAATAATTTAAAGATTCAATGTTTTAAAACGACATCGAACCTTCAAACATAGAAACGGCAAAGCCATTGAAACCAGAAACTTTATCAGTTTCTCATTATTTTCTTGCACATTTCCCAAATCGCAATGCCACCGCTAACGGAAACATTAAGCGAATGCTTTGTGCCGAACTGCGGGATTTCGAGACAAATATCGGCAAGTTCCATAACGGCATCATCCACACCGTCGACCTCGTTACCAAGCACTAGCGCATACTTTTCTCCTTCATCAGCGACAAAAGAATCAACAGGAATGCTACCTTCAGCGATTTCGAGGGCTACAATCTTATAGCCAGCCGACTTCAGTTCAGTAATTGCATCCATGGTATTTTCATAATACTTCCATTCTACGCTTTCAGTTGCGCCAAGTGCGGTTTTTTGTATGTCACGGTGAGGCGGAGTTCCAGTAATTCCACACAACAGCAATCGCTCGCATGCGAAAGCGTCGCAAGTACGGAAAACCGCACCAACATTGTGATGACTACGAACATTGTCGAGCACCACTACAAGCGGATTCTTCCTTGCCGACTTGAACTGCTCAACCGACAAGCGCCCCATTTCCGACATCAAAAGTTTCTTCATATATAATGTTTCTTTTTTTATTCGAGACGCAAAATTTCGCGTCTGTACAATATTGGGTGTAATTTGTAGCGGCGCAATGCATTGCGCCGCTACAAACAATTATCAATTATTCAAATTTAACGCGATATAAGCCATAAGTCCGGCAGATTCACGAAAAACATCCTCGTCCATGTCGAACTTCGGATTGTGCTGACCGACTTCTCCCCTGCCGTTGCCCATTATTCCAGCGCGGAAAAATGTTGCCGGAATCTTTTCCGAATAGTATGCAAAATCCTCTGCTGTCATTTTCAATGGCATTTCGTCAATATTGGATTCGGAAACATATTCAGCAGCAAGGCTTCGCGCAACTCTAGTCACCTCGGGATTGTTGTACACTGCTGGATAACCCTTTCGGATTTCAAGTTCAGCCGTACACTTGTACTTAGCAGCCGATTCCTCCGAAATGCGCTTCAAGTTTTCTTCTATAGTCCTGTGCAGCACTGGATTAAATGTTCGCATAGTACCATCGGCAGATGTCTCGGTCGGAACGACATTCAACGCGCCATCGCCAACGATTTTCCCGAAAGCCACCACAAACGGCATGTCATCGGTAAGCGATTCCTGCATTTTGCGAACTTCGACAAGGAAATCGGCGAGTGCCAGCACCGTATCGCTACGCTTCTGCGGAATGGCTGCATGTCCGCCAACTCCATGAAACTTAATGTATAATTCGTTTGTCGCAGCCATAAGGTAACCACTTCCGAAAAGGAATTTTCCAGTTGGCAATTCCGCTGAAACATGCATACCGACTATACGCTTGATGTCATATTTCTCAAGCAAACCTTTTTGTACCAATATGTTGGCTCCACCAGGACAAAGTTCCTCGCCAGGCTGGAAAATCAGCACAATGCGATTGCGGATATGCTTCTCGAATCTCTTTAATATCAATGCCGTGCCAAGCAACGAAGCAGCATGGGCATCGTGTCCACAGGCATGCATGACACCTTCGTTACGCGACCTGAATGGCAAATCGACCTCCTCGTGAATGGGAAGAGCATCGATGTCGGCACGCAGGGCAACTGTTTCTCCACCATCACCAAACACAGCGATGACGGCGTTGTCGCCAAAACTGTCATCGGTTGCTATGCCATTGTCATGCAATATATTTCGAATGTATTTCGCTGTTTCAAACTCCTGAAACGACAATTCTGGATTCTGATGTATATGGCGACGGTATTCGACAATTTGTCCGAACAATTCCTGATTTGCCGCCTTTATTTCAGTCAATAGACTTTCCATGTCAATAATTTTGTGCAAACCTACATATAATTTCGGAATTTAAGCCCATCGAGCATGATTTTTCAGTGAGAAAAAGGCATAAAAAAACCGAATGAACAATCGCTCATCCGGAAAACAATATGAAAACAATTCTTTTATCCTCTTAATTTAATAGGTACCCCGGGCCGGGGTCGAACCGGCACGATCGCAATGATCACTGGATTTTAAGTCCAGCGCGTCTACCTATTCCGCCACCAGGGCACTTGTTCTTTTAAACTTCAAAAGAGCGTAAAAAAAAAGAGCGAGAAACGAGACTCGAACTCGCGACCCCGACCTTGGCAAGGTCGTGCTCTACCAACTGAGCTATTCTCGCTAAAAGCGATGCAAAGGTAAGACAAATTTCCTATTACTTCCAAATATTTTTTTCTTTTTTTTATTTTTATTCAAATGGTCATTGATTTTCAAAATATTAACTTGTCAATATTCAATCCCAAACAAACGATTTTGTTTGCTTTCTGCTACAGAAGAGCCGGACAATCTGTATTCAAAACATCATATTATTATTTGCAGAATGAAAAAATGAATGCTGCCACTACTTCAAAGTATGTCTTTGCGGAATCGGAATAATCAATTAGCTTTGTAGCTACAAAAAATACAAAAGATGAAAAACATAGTTTCTACTATATTGCTCCTAATGCTTTTCTGCTTCGCGTCGGCACAGGTTGACACAAAATTCACAACCTCAAACTTTCCCGGCCGAGCAAACGAAGTAAACACAGCAAAATCAAACATTAGGACTGGAGATGAATTTTTCTATGCAGGAGACTTCGCCAACGCACTAAAATACTACATGCCTGCACAGAATTTCAATCCCAACAATTCCGACCTTAACTACAAGATTGGCTACTGTCATTTCAACTCAATACAGAAGTCGCAGTGCCTCGAATATTTTGAAAAGGCATACAAGTTAAACAAAACCATCGACAAGCGAATACTTTTCTACCTCGGATGTGGCTACCACTGGAACTACAAATTTGAAGATGCAAAAAAATGCTACTCCGACTATCTGAAAACACTGAAAGACAAGAATGAACAAGCCGAGATTCGCCGACTTATACAACAATGCAACAACGGAATCGAAATCATGAAGGATACCGTAGATGTGGAAATCATTAACCTCGGTGAAAACATCAATACCGAATACCGCGAATATGGTCCTCTAGTAACTTCCGACGGATCAAAGCTATATTTTACTTCGCGCAGAAAAGGCACTACAGGGAACCAGATTGCTGACGATGGAATGTACTACGAGGACATATACGAAAGTTCGCACTCTTCAGCTGGCTGGACAAAAGCTCATAATATCGGTTCTCCGCTCAACACCAAAATGCACGATGCGATTGTTGGTCTTTCGCCAGATGGACAGACAATGTACGTATATATTGATGACAATGGTGGCGACATTTATGTTTCTACACTAAAAGGAAGCAAGTGGCAAAAACCCAAAAACATTTCGGAGAACATCAACCTTGAATCGCACGAGTCACGCGCCTGCCTCTCGTCCGACAATAGGACGCTATTCTTCATTTCGGGCAGAAACAGCAAATCAATTGGTGGACGCGACATATTCTACTCCACACGTGACAGAAGTGGAAACTGGTCGAAACCAATTAATATAGGCAAGCCCATAAATTCCGAGTACGATGAGTGCGATGTTTTCATTCATCCAGATGGCAGAACATTGTATTTTAGTTCAAATGGGCACAACACCATGGGAGGCTACGACATTTTCAAGTCGGTAAAGGACAACAGCGGAAACTGGTCGGAGCCGGAAAATCTCGGCTATCCAATCAACACTCCACTCGACGATGTATTCTTCTCGATAACTGCAAGCGGGAAAAACGCCTATTACACATCTGTTCGCCCTGATGGCTACGGCTTGCACGACATCTACGAACTGAAATTTCCAACTAAAGACACCAAGCAAAATGCACCGAAAGTTCTCGTAACCCTCGTCAAAGGAACAATCACCGATGCAGACAACGGCTCACCTCTCGAAGCCAATATAGAAATAACCGACAACAGCAAAAACGAAGTTATATCAACATTCAAGTCGAACAGTGCGTCGGGAGCATACATAATTAACTTGCCATCGGGAAAAAACTACGGACTTAGCGTAAGCAAGGACGGTTATCTTTTCCACAGCGAAAACTTCAACCTTGCCGACACCGCCGACTTCCAGGAACTTGTAATCAACGTGCAACTGAAAAAAATCCAGGTCGGCACAACCATAATCCTCAAAAACATTTTCTTCGACTACAACAAATCGTCGCTGCAGCCCGAATCCTATGCCGAACTCGACCGCGTTACCGAAATTCTTAAAAAGCAACCCAACCTAAAAATTGAAATTTCTGGTCACACCGACAACCAAGGCAGCCTAAAGTACAACACCGACCTGTCGGAATCGCGTGCAAAAACAGTAGTTGATTACCTCATCGGAAAGGGCATTGCCGAAAATCGTCTGACCTACAAAGGCTACGCCTACGAGAAACCTATTGCCACCAACGACACAGAGGAAGGTCGCAGCGCAAACCGCAGGGTGGAATTCAAGATATTGGAAACGAAATAATAAAATTCAAAGATTCAATAATTTGATGATTTGAAAATTTGAAGATTCGATGTTCTTGTTGAATCGCGCCATGGCACGATTTTACAATGTATTACCGTGGATTTATCATTTGCAAACAGCCCTTACCGAACGCCCCTGTCCACGACCATAATTGTTCATATCGTAGCCATCGGCATAAAAATGGAATAGCCATGCATATCCCGACATTCCTGGACCTAAGGAGCTTGTCCAATAGTAACCTCCTACACCTACATCTTCGTGATCGCTATCAAAATAATAGCCAGCAGCAGGCAGAAAAATACTATTGCCATTCGGTCCAGTAAACAAAAATCCCTTTGTACCTTTCTGCACAGTCCAGAGCATTACACAATTGTCCCTAAGTTCACGCATTTCGTCAACAGTTGGCATACGCCAATCTTGTCCCCAATTTGCAGTGGCAGCATCATCGGAAGGCTCCAAAACTTTACGGTTATCCACAAATCCATTGTCGCCAAAACTTGCTGAAGTACAATACTTTGTGAGCGCGTTGAAATTGCCATTGCAATATCTATAGTTGCTCCACGAGTAGCTGTTCTTTGCCGAAACTTCGCCCCAAGCAAAAGAATCCCCATAAATTTCTGGCGTATTAGCACCAATATTGCATGTTGCCCACAATGTACCACTCGGAAGTCCCAAATCCATATAATCGTGACCATTTTTACTTCCCGACACAGCCTTCCACTGTGCATACAATGTAATGTCGTCATTCAGAGATATTTCTTGAGCATCGGAATACACCACACCTGTACCATCAGGAATAGTGTTCCACTCCGAAAATGCATATCCTTTCCTTGTAAACTTATTGGATACCAATGTCTGGGAAACATCCTTCACAAATGTCTGCGATTTCATAACACCATTTCCTCCGTTGGCATCAAATGTTACTGTATAAACTCTTTCCTTACCACAACCGCACATCATAGCAATTGCAACAAGAACGAATAATATTAATAATGTCTTTTTCATACGATAAATGTTTTTTTGTCAAAAGTTTCAAGTTTCTATGTTTAACGTTTAACTTCGTTGAGGGCTTCGCCGTTCTGGTTCAATGTTCAATGTTTCTATGGCTACGCCGTTTCTGTTGAGACGCAAAATTTTGCGTCTGTACAAACATCTAGCCTTTTAGCCTTTTCTTCTAGCCTTTTTGCCCAATAAAATAAATCTAAAATCATTTTGCATCTTGTCAGTTCAATCTAAAATCGTACTTCGTAAATCGTAAATCCCTTTGCATCTTGTCAGCCAACCTTTAGCTCGGCGAAGCCAACCTTCAGCTCAGCGAAGCTAATCGTAAATCGTAAATCCAAAATCGTAAATTACCTAGGGTTATATTCCGACAAATTCAAGATTTTCTGGTAATCGGTTTCTTCCAGCAATTCCGTTAGCGACACCTTATTGTTCTCAACATACGCCTTAACAATCTGCAAACCAATCCAGTTGACTACCCGAGCAGGGCATTCTTGTCCAAAGGGCGCTGTAAATGGTGCATTCTCCGTAAACTTCCGAATTGTAAACAAATCCGTGGTGAACAAATAACCGTTCTCAATCAGGCTTGTCCACATATCGCGCTCAAAATGATGACAATAAATCAACTCCTCTTCGGTGTACATAAGCCTATCGGCTTCGGGCATATCGGGAAACATCGCCTCAAGGAAATACAGAAGCATTCCGTTGTAAATCATTGCATTTGCAAGATTTTCAGTAGCAGGCTCGTACGGATGCCTATCACGGAAGCATTCCGACATGACATCAATAGGAATCCTTTTGCGTTGCATTTCGCGCTTGGCAAAATCCGGAATCTGAAGCATATCGTATAACTTGCACTCCGTTCCAAGATACTTCTCCAAACCAATGCCCACATATCCGTCCATAAGCACAATAGATTGGTTGAACCCTGCAACAAAAGTCACAACACGCGGCAATTTCTCGTCGGGATAATAGTACAAAAGATGACGGAAGCCATCGTTCAAAGTGCTCTGCACATCGTCACAATTTGCAAACTCCTTGTTTACAGCATTGTAAGCCTCAACTACTGAATAATCGGAGAAAAACACGCGCAAACATTCGTAATACGACTGGTCGCTGTACGATCCGCACGAAATAACCCGCAAATTGTATAGGTCGAAGAATAGCGGATACTTTTCGGCGAGCTTCCCGACAGTGGAAAACGAAACATCATCGGAACAAGCATAAAATTCCTGATCGAACCGCTCTACCTGCACATTAGCCTCAATGTCAGACACATCAACATCAAGCGGATTGGAATTGCACGATGTCATAGCGCAAACACCCACAACGATAATATATAAAAACAACCTTCGCATAATTCGTAAAATTACAAACGCAAAATTAAAAAGAGAATTGCTAACAGCGAAAAAAAGATTGGACGATGACAATAAAATGTATATTTTTGCGTTTTAATCATTTGTTTAACATTAATATTTAAAAAACATGAAAAAAATAATTAGTATCATTGCTATAATATTGCTTACAGTAGCATTATTACCTGCGCAAGATATAAATTTAAATCCCACACAACCAAAGAAAAAAAACAAAGTTGCTGGCGGTCTGTACCTTAAAGGTGGCGTTTCATGGCTTATGTCCGACAGCAAATCGTTCCTATCGAACAACAAGGCAAAACTCACTTACGGGTTCGGAGCTACAATGGACTTGAATTTCTCACAAAACTTCTCCCTCAATATTACAGCAGGCCTTACCAATCTGGGAGGCACCACAGAGTTCAAGTATGGATTAGTTGACCTGAAAGACATAGATGGAAAATTAATTCCGACATCTAACGACTCATTACCACATAGCTACAAATACTCGACAACATATATAGATATTCCTATCGGAATAAAAGGCTGCACAAACGAAATCGGATATTTCACATATTTCCTAAAACTTGGAATCGACCCGATGATCAGGATAAAATCAAAAATTACCCCGGAAACCAAGGAAGTGTTCATTATAACCAAGTCGACCAACCTGTTTAATATCGGATGGTTCGTAGGTGGCGGTACAGAATGGACACTTGCAGGCAACACAAAGCTGCTATTCGAAATTGGATATTTGGGCACATTCTTCGATTTCGACAAAATTGACTCGTGGAAAGGAGAAACTAAACCAGAAGAAAGATTCAATCCTCGCATCAAATTCAACGATATAAGCTTAAAAATCGGTGTAATATTCTAAACCTATGCCAGATATAATTCAGCCCGTAAGCAAAGATTTGCTACTCAGCGAATTGACAAAAGACAAACTGCTGAGACGGACGAATTATGGCGCAAACGAAATATATGTTTTCACACACGACCAGTGCCCAAACCTGATGCGGGAACTTGGTCGTCTGCGTGAAATAACATTCCGCTCAGCAGGCGGCGGCACAGGCAAGGATGTAGACATCGATGAGTTCGACATTTCCACCGATGCCCCATACTGCCAGATGATTGTCTGGGATCCTCACCACAAGCAGATTATCGGAGGATACAGGTTCATTCTTGGCGAATACACAACCGACAATCCTAATGCGAAACTCGCAACCGGACATATTTTCGACTACTCCGAAAAATTTGTAACCGAGTATCTCCCCTACACCATCGAACTTGGTCGCTCGTTCATACAGCCAAGCTACCAGTACCTGAAAAACTTCCGCCGCGGATTTTTCGCACTCGACAACCTATGGGACGGCGTGGTAGCCTTGACATCCGAATACAAGCACATCAAATACTGGTTCGGAAAATTCACAATGTACAAGAACTACAACATAAATGCACGGAACCAGCTTTTATCATTCCTGCATTTGTATTTCCCCGACAACGAAAACCTTGTAACACCAAAATTGCCAATTGCCTTCGATTATGAAGAAAACAAGAGATTATTTTCGGGCGACAATTTTTTGAACGACTACAAGGAACTGAAAACACTATTGAAAAATAACAATTCCAAAATTCCTCCTTTAGTAAACGCCTACATGAAACTTTCGAACACCATGAAGACTTTCGGCACAGCCGACAATCCTGAATTTGGCGCAGTGGAGGAAACAGGAATACTACTGAACATCAGCGACATAAACGAATCGCAACGCTCAAGACACCTGAAAAACTACAAGACGCTCATCGACATCAACACCATTTATCCAAGCAAGCAAAAATAAAATGCGAAAAATCCTCATTGTCATATTGCTATGTTGCAGTGTGCCATTTATTTATAATAGGGCATTTTCGCAGAACCTTGTGAAGAACCACAGTTTCGAGAACGCATGGTCGTGCCCCGAGGACTATTGCGGTTATGCCGTGAAATATCCATTTCCCGATTGGATAAATCCCAACTACGGCACACCCGACCTCATGCACACTTGCAGCGCAATGCGTGCCGGCGTTCCCGAAAACTTTGCAGGATACATGTACCCGTACGATGGCGGTGCATACGCTGGCATTATCCTTCGTGAGAAATTCGATGATTCGCTGACAGTTTATAAAGGCGTTTCGCGCGAATACTTACAAACAAAACTCACAGAACCACTGAAAAAAAACACACTGTACTGCGTAAAATTTTACTATGTAAACGCAAAAAAATCAATGTACTCGGTTGATGCACTTGGAATCACGCTGACAGTTGACCAGATAAAGGCTAAAAATGCCGACAGAATTCTTCAAAGACCTCAAATCACAAATCGTCCAGGACATATAATGGACAACATGGACGAATGGACGGAATTCTGCGGATACTACCGCGCACGAGGTGGAGAACAATACCTTACTATCGGAAACTTTTGGGACAACAGCACAACCCAATATGTCACAAACCAGAACGAATATTCCGACTCGGCGTTTTTCTACGCCTACTATCTCATCGACAATGTGGCGGTATTTGAAATTGAATCGGAATTTGAATGTGGCTGCACCAACGACCTCGCCTGGAGTTCCGACTGGAAATCGGACACATTCGATCCTGCAACAGGATACAACACCAAGAAAATCAAAGACAACGACCTTGCAAGCAATGGCAACGGAAAAGGCAATTCCGGCAACGACGGTAGCAATAGTAACAACCGACAAGGAAACGAAAACGGAAATTCTTCATCATCGTCAAATGGTGCAAACGCAA
>JBGUHW010000197.1:0-8516 GCA_045112395.1 Bacteroidales bacterium | reverse complement strand
ATATTTATAATATTACCCTCTTTATTTAATTCTACCAAATCAAATCTATATTGGCGATCGGTTTCCTTATCACGAAATATATAACCGATTTGAAGTTTTTTATCTTCACCAATTTGTTTTATTAATTGGGTTATTATAATTTGTTTGTGTTCGAGATATTCTTTGTAAGTCATATTATTCAATCAATTATATTTTTGTGGCATACGCATAGGTTGTGTATTACACATTATTTTAAACTTTATCCCTCGTATTAACCATCAGCCATAACTGAAATTAATATTATTTCGTTATACTTAACAATTGCAAATATAATAATAAACTTTATATGACAATATTTTTTTATTTCTTGTTCGCAAAAAAAAACTGAAATTCACGTTTCTGTTTGTTGCAATTCCTTAATATAAAATAACATACAAAAAAATATTCCACTTTTTCGGGGGAATATTTTATGATTTATGCCACTTTTTCGGGGGAATATTATGTGGTTTTTGCCACTTTTTCGGGGGAACAAAAAAGGGCGGAATTATCCGCCCTTATCAATTTTATGTTCTAAACGATTACTTAACAATGTTCAGTTTTGAAGTTGCAACGTTTCCGTTCTTAACGATTCTTACAATGTAGTTGCCGTTAGCAACACCTGAAAGATCGATGGAAGCGTTTTCGTTTGAATTTTCGATGCTAGCAACAACCTGTCCCATCATGTTGTAAACTTCGATTGTAGCATTTTCTGCATTGTTGAAGTTAACGATGCCATTTGAAGGATTCGGGTACATTTCAACATCAACCATTGATAATGTTTCAACAGCACCTTCTGCGTTGCCAGGGAATGTCATTTCACCAGGGTGGAAGTTGATTGCCATTTGTGAGTAACCATAATACCAATCTTCTTCGCCAGCAGCTCTTCCTACTGAATTGTGTCCATAGTTCGGGAATACATTATTCGAACCAATGTAAATTGCATCGCCATCGTCAAAGATGTATTTTATTGCAATGAGCACTGTGGTTGATCTGTCTTCTTCTGCAATTCTAACTTCGTATGGGTCATCGAATACAAGGTTAGTCCATGTGTTTAACATGTTCTCAGTAATAGACTTAGTTTCTGAGGATCTCCTGTTTACCCATACTTTTTCGTCACTATTGTATTCGTATAGTCTTGCCTGAATAGCAGTTGCACCAATGCTTGTTCCGTTGGCAATATATACATCAACAGACATTACGTCGTCAGGTTCAAAGTAGTAGGTAAATTCTGTACCATATTCATCGCCACTGGCCGATGAAACATACGAATTTACTTTTGTCCTTGCTGTCGGTTCTTCATAAGCTGTTGAATAGTTCTTGTCCGAAATGTAGAAGTACTGTGTTGTTGTGTTGTCATCAGCAGCTTCATCAGTTACTCCATCTACAAAAATAGTGAATTCAACATTGTAGCGACCAAGTTCTGGGTCTTCGTTAAAGAAGAAGTAAGCGGTCTCGTCCATTGTTTCTGCATCAAGAGCATCGAAGTCGATGGTGTCTTTTGCCGACATTGCCAATGCTTTTCCAGCAAGAGTCTTTTCAAAAACTACAGTATTTGAGGGGGATGTAATCTTTACTTTTGCCTTTGGAGTAACGGTTTCGTAACCATTGTTAATAACTTCAACATTGAAAGCAGCGATGCCATTTGCGCTAGCCCACTGGTCTATTGGAGTTACAGCGTATGGGTCGTTAATCTGGTATGCTCTCTTTGTACGGGTTTCTTCAACAGTTAAGCCGTCATCAGCTGTAATGTTAGGCCATACTTCTGCAAGATATGCTGCATCTGTGTAGTCAACATAACCGAACATGCTTATTCTTGCATTCTGGATAGTAAGGTTGTTTGCCGGGATGCTGACAATCTTTATGTCGTCAATCTGCCAACCGTAGTTCCAAGTTCCAGATTCGCTGGTGTAGGTGAAGCGAATAGCAACATTGTTGGCGCCACCTGCTTCCGGAATCAATACTTCCTTGTAACCGTTAACATAGGTATATGAGTCTATGTCTTCATCATTTATTATGTGGGTTGTCCAGCTAGATCCACCGTCTATTGATGTTTCAACAGAGATGGATTCTTTTGTGCTGTTAAGTTCCTTCCACGATTGCAAGAATGTTACTTTAGGCTTTGCACATGCCGACAAGTCGATGTTTGAGAATGTCAAGCTTGTGTTGATCTGCGGAGCCGTGTTATAACGGTCTGAACCTGCGTCAACAAAAGCCCAGTGTTCTGGGGTTTCGCTAATCTGCTGGTGTGGGTCGTTGTTGCCTGGATGTCCTGTGTAGTTCATCGGGAGGAAGTAGCATCCGCCGCTGCTTGTGTACATTTCATCTGGGTAATCGCTTTCGGTGATAATGTTCCAAATTACTTGAGAATCATCAGTTTTTGTCAAAGTAGGTACAGGGCTGCCTTCTTCGAAGTCGCATGACCATACGGCGTTGTCCTTTTGGTTGTTTTGTTTTTGCTTTACGATTTGCGATTTGTTGTCACCTGCTAATTTCTGGCGAACAAGTGATTTCTGTGCAAATTGCGCCATTGTTGTGCCACATATAAGCAAGCACAATACACTAAGTAGGTAAAGTTTTCTCATAAGATAATAATTTAATTGTTAATAAAGTACAATATATTTAGATTGCAAATATAATGCATATTTTTATATGCTGTATAGCAATATCTGATTTTTTTTATTCTGTAATGATTTTTTTGTACAAGTGGGTAAAAAAAAAGGGCGGAAATTTTCCGCCCTTCATTTTGTTATGATTTGTAAATTACTTTACAATGTTAAGCTTTGAAGTTGCGATAGCACCGCCCTTAACGATTCTTACAACATAGTTGCCATTAGCAACATTAGAAAGGTCGATAGTGGTGTTTTCGTTTGTGCTGTTTACGCGAGCAACAACCTGTCCCATCATGTTGTATACCTCGATAGTTGCGTTTTCAACGTTGTTGAAGTTTACAATGCCACTAGTTGGGTTCGGGTACATTTCGATGTCGTTCATTGTGAATGTTTCTACTGCATTTTCAACTATTGAGTGGAATCTGATAGCCAATTGGTCGTTACCATAGTACCATGTGTCAGGATTATCACTGCTTCTCTGGCAGCCCAAAGAATTGTGACCGTAGCAAGTAAGAACATTGTCAGAGCCAAGATGTACCGACTGGCCTTCTGACCATGTTCCTTTTACAGCAACGAGTGCGGTTGAGTATCTGTTTTCATCATTGATTGTTGGAATACCATATTCATCGGTGAAATCAAGTGTAACCCATGTATCTAAGTGTGCAGCTGTAATAGCCAATACGTCTGATGATCTTCTGTTAACCCAGCTTTCTGTTTCGCTATTATATTCATATAATTTTACTTGGATTGCAGTTCCTACTGATGTTGTGCTGTCAATGAATACATCAGTTGTCATTACATCGTCCGGATTATAGTAGTAGGTGAATTCGGTTCCGTATTCATCACCTGAATTAGAATCTAAATAACCATCGAATCTGGAATAAGTTTTCGGTGAATCATAAGTCATTGCAAAGTTGTTGTCGGTTATGTAGAAGTATTGCTTTTCCCAGTTGTCTGTTGTGTCGGCATCTTCGTGACCATCGGTGAACAAATTGAACATAACATCGTAGCGACCAAGTTTTATTGTGTTGATGTCATCGGTGTTGAAGAAGAATATTGTTGAGTTTTCAAGGTTTTCTTCATCAATTGTTCCGAAGTCGATAGTATCTCCGTCAAGCACTACAAGTGATTTGTATGCAGGAACGGTTTGGTCGAAGATAACTTCACCATCAGGGTCTGTTATTTTTACATTAGCCTTTGGAGTAACAGTTTCGTAACCGTTGTTGATAACTTCAACGTTGAAGGCTGCAACGCCGTTAGCTGTGAACCACTGCTGGCGTGGTGACTGTGCGTATGGGTCGTTGATTTGGTATGCTCTTTGGCGACGGAATTCATCGTTGGTCATTCCCTGCTGTTGAGCAGCTGTTGAAACGGATGCATCCGGCCATACCTGAGCAAGGTATGCTGCGTCTCTGTAGTCAATATATCCGAACATGCTGATTCTTGCATCTTGAAGTGTAAGGTCATATGCAGGAGTTTCAATGATTCTGATATCATCGATTTGCCATCCATATCCGTACAATGCTGTAGCATCGCCTGTCATCTTGAAACGTATAGCTACATTCGACTGGTGAGCAGCTTCAAATATAAGGACATCCTTTACTCTTGGACCATATTCGTTGCTTGCAACCAATTCGTTTACAGGATGTTCTGTCCATGTTGCTCCATTGTCAACAGATACTAAAACGTATGCTTTTACGCGGTTTAATGGTCTATAGATTTGGTTGAAACGAATCTTTGGGTGTTCTGCTGTACTCAAGTCCATGTGGAATTCCATCCAAGCAGCTTCGTTTACTTGTCCTGTACCACCGAATTGAGCGTGGGTACCCAATAAATTAAGCATTGCCCAGTGGCCTGGAGTGTCGTTAAGGGTGTCGCCTCTGTAGATGAATGGCTGGAAATATGCACCTGTAGAGGTAACTAAATTTGATGGGAAAGAGCTTAAAGAAATGATATTCCAGTGAGTCTTACCATTAGTTTCGTCATTTCCTTCTGTAAGAGTTGCTCCTTCTTCTTCGAAATCGTAGGACCAAAGAGGAGTTTCTTCGTCCTTCTGTAGATTTGGTTTGTGTTTTAAAGCCTTTATTGCTTCGCCTTTGCAAATATTGGCATCATTTTGAGCCTTAGTTGCAAATTGAGCCATAGCTGTACCACCTATGAGTAAGCTGGCTGCTAATAATAAATAAAGTTTTTTCATCGTTTAAAATTTTTAAAATTAACAATGCGAATTTAGATGAAATTTTTCATGTGGCAAAATTTTTTTTGAGAAAAAAGGCTTCAGATAGTCGAAGATACAAGGATTCAGGGATTTAAAGATTTGATTATTTATGGGTTTGGGGCTTGCCGGCTCGAAGGCTCACAGGCTTGAAGCCCTAACGTACGTTATTTCGTTTTGGCTGTTAGCCTGTCTGCCTGTTAGACTTTTAGCCCCTTTTGTTGCGCCCGTTTATATGGCTACGCCAGTTTCTGGTTTCACGTTTCTGGTTCAACGTTTAACGTTCAAAGTTCAACGTGGGCTATGACAATACGGCTGTGAGACTGCTAGCCTGTTAGCCTGCAAGCCTAACGCGGTTTAAGTTCGTTGAGGGCTTCGCCGTTCTATGGCTTCGCCGTTTCATGTGCTGACGCCGTTTAACGTTTCTGGTTTCATGTTTAACGTTTCTGGTTTCATGGGCTGACGCCAGTTTCTTGTTGTGTCGTGGCGTGCAGCGACTCCACAATTGTTCATTGTCCATTATAAATTATCCATTATTAATTGTCCATTATTCATTGTTAATTAAATTATTATCTTTGCGAAAAAATTACAGTCATGGATATAGAGCAGTTTGCAAAGGAAAAATTGTTTTATTCGCCGGAATCGATTTTCAATTGCATATCGAAGGAAGCGAAGGATTTCTTGATTGATCATACTACTTGCAAGTCGTACAAGAAGGGCGAAATGGTCTTTGAGGAGGGTGCAAAACCCGGTGGGCTGATAAGCCTTTCTGATGGCAAGGTGAAAATATTCAAGGAAGGTGCTGGTGGTCGCGAACAAATTGTACGTCTGTCGCGTCCCTGTGGTTTTATCGGCTACCGTTCATTGTTTGCAGGCGAAAACTATCATGCTTCGGCAGTGGCAATGGAACCGTCTATAGCATGTACGGTGGAGAAGTCGGCATTGTTCTATGTCATGAAAAACGACCCGACGCTCACTTTCGCCATACTGAAGTCATTGGCTACCGAACTAGGCGTGTCGAATACCCGTACAGTGAACCTAACGCAGAAGCATATTCGCGGTAGATTGGCAGAGGCTCTTATTTTGCTTATCGATACATACGGATTTTGCGATGATGGCGTTACTCTGAACGCTCAGTTTTCGCGCGACAATATTGCAAACCTCAGCAACATGACCACAAGCAATGCAATTCGTACGCTTTCGTCGTTTGCCGAGGAAGGTGTTATTGCTCTTGATGGTCGCAAGATAAAGGTGCTGAATTTTAATCAGCTTCAAAAGATTTCAAACAACGGTTAATATATATTAGGTGTCGAAGAAAAAAGCACAGATAGTAGAGAACCTGCTTATAACGGACATTGCTGCCGAAGGTGTGGCAATCGGTCGCCACGATAATTATGTGATTTTCGTAGCAGGTGTTATCCCAGGCGATGTGGTGAATGTGATGCTTACGCGCAAGCGCAAGAACTATTCCGAATCGAAACTTCTGGAGATTGTGGAGCCATCGCCCGACAGGGTTGAACCGTTTTGTAGGTATTTTGGAAAGTGTGGCGGATGCAAGTGGCAGATGCTTCCTTACGATAAACAACTTTATTACAAGCAAAAGCAAGTGAGTGACCAATTGGCTCGAATTGGAGGTGTTGCTGGCGTACCTATTAATAATATACTAGGTGCAGACAATACAACCCACTATCGCAATAAGCTGGAATATACATTCTGCGACCGCCGTTGGTTCGATTCTTCGGATGCAAATGTAGATAAGGAAAGCCGTGATGCCGAGGGACTTGGTTTTCATGTGCAAGGAATGTTCGATAGGGTAATTGACATCGACAAGTGCTGGTTGCAACGCGAACCATCGAATGAAGTGAGAAATGAACTTCGCAACTTTACGCGCAGGGATGGCTACGATTACTACAATTGCCGTTCGCACGAAGGCATGATGCGAAACCTTATGGTAAGGACTTCAACGGTTGGTGAAACTATGGTTGTTGTTGTGTTTGCAAAACACGAAATGCATCTGATAGAGGATGTCATGAATCATATAAATGAGAAATTTCCAGATTTGACATCGTTGCAATATGTTGTAAATGAAAAATTTAACGACACAATATACGATCTGGATGTCGTTTGTTGGAAAGGTCGCGATTTCATTTACGAGGAACTAGATGGACTAAAGTTCAAGATAAATGCAAAATCGTTTTTTCAGACAAATACTGAGCAGACATTGAAGTTGTATCGCAAGGCTGTTGAATATGCAGAAGTCGGTAGCGATGATGTTGTGTATGACTTATATACAGGTACCGGTACTATTGCTAACTTTGTTGCTCGTCATTGCCGTAAGGTCGTAGGAATAGAGTCGGTGCCAGAGGCTATAGTTGATGCCCGCATAAATTCTGAGACCAACGGGATAACAAATACATCGTTCTTTGTGGGCGACATGAAAGATGTGCTTACAGAGAAGTTTATTGCCGAAAATGGTCGTCCCGACATTGTAATTCTTGACCCACCAAGGGCTGGTGTCCACGAGAATGTGATAAATGTCATAAAGAAGGTTGCCCCACGTAAGATTGTGTATGTCAGTTGTAATCCTGCTACTCAGGCGCGCGACATTTCATTATTGTCAGACATGTACAAGGTTACCGCCATACAGCCCGTGGATATGTTTCCGCATACGCACCATGTGGAAAACATCGTGAAATTGATAATTGACAATTAACAATTGACAATTGACAATTGACAATGGATAATGGACAATTATCAGTAGCGATGTGCCATGGCGCGTCGCTGCAAATTATCAATTAATTATTCATTGTCAATTTTTTGTAAACATCCGCTAGGTTTGCAAGCAGCGCGCCGAATGTCTGCATTGCCTGTGCTGTTTCTTCCGAAATGCTTTTCCCCTGTAGTTTTAGTAGCAAAAGAGCGTACATCGCATCAATGCAGATTTCGATTTCGTTGTCGGAGTTGCTTCTCGACAGCTTCTTATATTCCTCAATGTTCGGCTTTGCCCAGTTGTAAAGTTCGTGATGGCGGTACTCGTTTTCGTCATTTAGAAGCGTCTGGTGAATTTTGTTAAGCACAGCAATCAAATCCTTGATTTCCTGGATATCACCGCTATGTTCAACATTCTCGTTTCTCATCTTTACGATAAGGTCGTGATACCAGTTGTGTATTTTCAATTTTTCTTTTTCGCTTACTTCAAACTTTGACACAAGCAGTTCGTCAATCTTCTGTATTTCCAGATTGTTCGCTCTCATTATGTCCATCAATTGCCTGATATACAGGATGTACTCGACAATATTTTCTTTCTTTTTCAGTTCTGCTATTATCATAATTCCCTAAATTTTTCAATGAGTCTGCGTTCTTTTTTTGTTGGGCGACCAGTCCCCGGATCTCTCTTTTCGAATGTGTTGCTTAGCATTTTCAGCCTATCGAATTCCGACTGCGGGGTTATTTCCTCGACTAATGTTTTTGCTATCGCAGCCGACACTCGGTTCTGGGAAATACCTGTTACTATAAAACTCCGGACAATCGGCGGACATTTAACATCTATTTGCTCGTTGATTTTAACAAGTCGCGATGGTTTTACCTCCGAATTGTTAATAAGTACATGTCCCTTTTTGCATTCTTCGGTAGCCAAACTTCTTGTTTTATAGATTCTTACGGTCCATAGGTAT
>JBGUHW010000196.1:0-22839 GCA_045112395.1 Bacteroidales bacterium | reverse complement strand
TTCTTTACCTTGCCTTGAATTTCGTTTTTCAAGTCAAGGAACTGCTTTTGCTCGTTGAGCAGGCGAAGAAGACTTATTGCTCTTTGTTTCAGTTCGTTTGTTTCAAGGAGCGACTGTTTTTCATCGTTGGTACAATTGCAGTTTGTTGCAATGTAATTTACTAGGAAAGTTGCATTGTCGATGTTTTTCAGAGCAAATGCCAGTTCCCCAGGAGAATTTTGTGACATGCGGACAATCTTTATGGAAATGTCTTTTATAGAGGATATTATGGCATCCATATCGTTGTCGTTGCGTACATCTGGAGATTCCTTCAAATAGCGCACCCTTGCAGTGAAATACGGGTCATCGCTTGTGTATTCCAGCACTTCAAACCTTGATTTTCCCTGTATTATAACCGAAATTGTATTGTCGGGCATTTCTATAACCTTCAAAATTTCGGCTACCGTACCGATTTTGTGTAGGTCGGAGTATTGGGGATCTTCCACCTCGGCGTCAATTTGCGACAATGCACCGAAAATCCTTGTGGTTTTCTGTATGTTGCGTATTAGTTTGAAGGATTTTTCTCTGCCAATGTTTATTGGCAGTACGACTCCTGGAAATAACACCGAGTTCCTAAGCGGAAGTATCGGTAGAAATTCAGGAAAGTCCTTTAAATCATCAGTTTTCTTTATTACATCCGTAAAAATAGGAATAATGCTTTCGCCTTCTTCCATGTCGGACATCAATCTATAGTCGTCAAATTTGTTCATAAAAAATATGTCAAAATGGCACTTAATTCTTAATTTTTAATTGCGCACCATATATGGGCAATCCGTGTGCCAAAGATAATGAAAATTACGATTTACGAATTACGATTTTTTGAATGCATGCGGCGTTTCTGAGACGCAATGAATTGCGTCTGTACAAGAGGAATCACGCCATGACGCGATTGTATATGGATTTTTTTTCCACGTAATTCAAATTTTCGAATCATCAAATTATTGAATCTTCAAATTTTCGAATCATCGAATCGTTTCAATTTTTTGCTCCCCCGATATTTCCACAAATGTTGGAATAGTCTTTATTCCGTATAATTTGGCGGTTATGCTTTCCCATGATTTGAAGTCGCAAAGGTTTGTTGCGTTGCCTAATTTGTGGAACTTTATTGCTTGAAGCCATTGTTCGCGGTTGGTGTCGAGGGATATGAGGATTATTGACCTGCCGTTGTTTTGGGCAAGGTAGTTTTGCACATCCTTTATGGATTTCTTGTCCCACGATGCCCAGAAGCACAAGGTAATTTCTTTGCCTTTGAATTCGGTTAGTCTTATTATGTCACCATTTTGGTTAGGCATGGAAAAGTCAGGTGCATTGGAACCTTCAGAAAGGTTTACATATTGCCGGTTCTGTTGTTCCTGCTGCAACTCAAACCGCTTTACTTCCGACTCAAGGTAGCGTGTTTCCTCGAGGTCTGGATTGTGCTCCTTCATTTCCTCAAGTACATACTTAAAGGTTTCGTAGTCGGCTGGAAGTTGCATTATAGGTGTGGTAGAAACATATTGGTGCAAAGCGAAATATATTATCGGCGACTCGTGGTTTTTCTTTATGAAGTCGGTAATGAACTGCTTGTCGCTTTGGTATAAGCTGTCGGCAATGAGGTTGCTTTTTTCGAGGCTGACCTTGTCTATTCCGAATTGCTGGCTTACCGTACTTCGCAGTTCCTCGACCTTTTGCGTGCTTTCTATCATTCTGACATTCAGTTGCTTCAATTCTTCGCAATCTGTTGTGCCAGATATTGAATAGTCGGTTATATTGTTGTAGTCTGCCGAAAATGATATTTTTTCGCCATTGGCCGCGCAAATATGTATTGGTGTTGCGTTGTTTATTCGGAGTCTGTACAAATGTCGGATGCTATCGTTGTAGTTAATGGTAAATTTTCCGTTGAATCCTGAATTTACGCTCGCAACAGTATCGATTTTCATGGGCGAAAGCTTTTCCAGTACAATGTTGCAGTTGTTGCAGTTTGAAATTTGCCCATCTATAGTGAATCCATTTTCGCGTTTGCACGAATTGCACAACAAAACACTTATTATCAGTGCGATAATAATTTCAAATCTTGTTGTTTTCATTGGATTACTTCAGTTTAAATTCAACTGTGACAATTCCTGTCTGGGTGCCGCTTCCTGGCTTGGCTTCGTATTTCCATTGTTTGACGGCCTTTATAGCGAAAGGTACGCATTCGCTACATGTTGTTCCGCTAGCTGGTTCTGCGGTTTCTACGATTCCTTTTTCGTTGACAGTTATCTTGAGTTTTACTGTTCCAGTCATATTGTCCTTGTTTTCGGGCAAAACTTTGGTAACCTTGCGGTTGCCTATGCTTCCGCCGATACCGCCGGGACCATTTCCGCTTCCGCCACCCGAGCCGCTTCCACCGCCCCAACCAGGGTTGCCGCTGCCCGAGCCGCTTCCGCTATTGCCCGAACCGTTTCCACCTGCTAGTCCGCCAAAGTTGACGCGACCTTCTGTTTTTGAAGTCGGTGTCGGTTCTACGTTTTCTTTTGTTTCACCTTTGCTATCATTACCTGATGGGAGGGGCGCAGCATCCTCGAAGGCCTGAGATTCGACGCTGGGATTTGAGTTTGAGTTTGAATTTGAGTTTTGTGTAGAGGTATTTTGATTGCTTGTAGTTGCATTAGCGGTCGATGCTCCTGCGTTGGGATTTCCGCCGCCACCTCTGGTATCAAGTAATGTTGACTCCTCTGTAGGAGTTGAAAAGTCTAATAGTATGCATTCCTCCACTAGTGGGGGGTCCGGCATCTTCAGCCCGCAGAGCAAAAGGAAAAGCAGTACCGCAATAACAAATATTGCAGAACCGATAAAAGCTTCCTTATGCTGTATGAAATAATTCATTATTCTCCGGGTTGCGTTGCCAATATAAGTTTGTATTCGTGTTTCTTTGCGATGTTCATTATCTTAACCACTTCTTCCATGGGCACCGACTTGTCGACATGCAACGAAACGTATGCCTCGTCACTCTTTTCTGCCATTTCCTTTACAAGTGCTGTTTCCAGATTCTCGAATGGCATTATGGTTGTGCCGATAGCGTAGGTGTAAGTGCCGTTCTGGTTGTCCTTGATTGAGACCGATGCCAACGGGCTTGCCTGTGTCTGGTTGTTGCTAGATGGAAGCAACAATTTCAGTGCGTTCGGTGCAATCATAGTTGATGTTACCATGAAGAAGATGAGCAACAGGAACACAATGTCGGTCATTGACGACATGCTGAATTCCGAACTAATCTTATTTCTCGACCTAAGGCTCATGGTTTGTCAGTTTATGCGGGTTCGTTCAATACATCCATAAATTCTGTTGTCTTGGATTCGAGGTCGTTTACCAAGTTGTTGACCTTTGCAACCAAGATGTTGTATGCGAAGTAGGCGATGATACCAACGAACAGACCGCCGACTGTTGTTACAAGTGCAGTTTCGATACCTCCAGCAAGGTCTTTAATTTCGAGTGCGTTTCCAGCGGCAGCCATTGATGAGAACGACTGAACCATACCGGTTACTGTTCCGAAGAAACCGATCATTGGAGCACCTCCGGCTATTGTTGCGAGAAGAGCAAGCCCCTTTTCGAGCTTTGCGACTTCCTGTTTGCCGACATTTTCGATTGCAGTGTTGACATCGTTGAGAGGACGACCAATGCGTTGCAGACCTTTTTCTATCATTCTCGAAATCGGGCTGTCGTTATTGCGGCAGCTGTCAATCGCATTATCAATCTTTCCTTCCTTGATGTAATTCTTGATGTTCTGCATGAATCCGTCCTGATTCTTGCCAGCCTTCTTTACAGCCAGATACTTGTCGATAAATATGTAAATTGCAAGCACCGACAAAACTGCGAGAACAATCATTATCCATCCGCCCTGTATTGCCAAGTCCCAGTACGACTGGCTAGCAGCGCCCTTTTCAACAACTTCTGCTGCGGTTTCGCTTGCCGCAACTGCGTTAATCGTGTCATCCAATAGCAACATATTCCTTGCGTTTATTTATTCTTTATCGGTTGCAAAAGTATCTTCTAATCCGTTACAAAACCTTTATAAAACTGGTTTTTATCAACACTTTTATGTTAAATGAACGCTAATGGCAATTTTTTATTGTGTTGAGGCTTAAATGGTTAGGACGATAAGAAAAAGTTGCTTGCTTAACTGGTTGATTATTAACGATGTGGTATTTTGCATTTTTTTGTTTGCAAAAAAACGAATAGTTTTGTCCCCGATGAAAAACCTTAAGCGAGGCATATTATTTATTGTGTATCTATTGTTTTGGCTTGTTGCCTTTGAACTGATGCGCGTTTTCTTCATGCTATTCAACCTTGCAAACGGTTTTTCGTGCTCGGCCTCCGAATTTTTCGGGGCTATGTTGCACGGATTGCGCATGGATTTGTCGACTGTTGCTTATATAGGTATATTTCTAGTGCCGTTTTTAATTCTTTTTTAGTTTGTAAAGTCGCAGAAACCATTCAATCTGTTCATGGGCGTACTTACAGGCTTGATGTTGTGCGCGACATCTCTGATTGCGGTTGGCGATGCCGAGGTTTATCGCTCGTGGCAATTTAGGATAGATGCATCGGTGCTGCAATATTTTAGCAATCCAGAACTAGTTTTTGCATCAACGCCAATATTGAGGATTGTGATTTTGTTGGTTGTGGCGATATTGATTACAGTTGCACTTTTCTTTTTGTACAAGCTATTTACGCGAAAATTGTACGAAAGTTTGATCTCCGAAAAGTTATATTCATTGTTGTTCATTGCTGTTGCAGGTCTTTTGGTAATTCTAGCACGAGGAGGAGTAGGTACGGCGCCAATAAATGTTGGGACGGTATATTTTTGCGACAATTCGTTTGCAAACCATTCGGCAATAAATGTTTATTGGAATTTCGGAAGTTATTTCTTTGCTAGCGATGCCGATTTTGAAAGATTCATGTATTACGATGAAACTTTTGATATTCCATCGGATACGACTGCCAATCCATTTCATGGAAGGAAGATTTTGCGAGAAAAGCCAGAACAGATTGTCTTTGTGCTTCTCGAAAGTTTCACATGGACGGCAATGTGCTACGACAATCCATCTGAAAGTGTTACTCCAAAGTTGGTTTCGTGGCGTGACAAGGGAATTTTCTTCAGCAACTGTTATGCATCGGGCGATAGAAGTGTTCGCGGAATAGCGTCAGTTTTCAGCGGAACGCCATCGTTACCTGACTATTCGGTGATTAAGTTCCCTGAAAAGTCACAGCAGATGCCATCGCTTTTGCGCAAGCTTGCCGACAATGGTTACAATGATTTTTCGTTCTATTACGGTGGAGATGCAAATTTTGCTAATATGAACTCGTATTTCCGTCAGAATGGGGTTGATGTTGTTTCGCAAAACAACCTGCATCTTGATTGCCGAAAAGCATCTTGGGGTTACGATGACGAGTGTATGTTTGATGAATTTTTCTCCCATGTCCAGAATGTGGGTGCAGGTTCGGTTTCCGTACTTTTCACTCTTAACAGCCATGAGCCATTCGATGCTCCAGTGTCGCCGTATGGTACCGATGATGAACTTTCGCGGAGCATGAACGCCTATTATTATACCGATTCATGCCTGAATGTTTTTCTGGAGAACATGCAGCAGTCGCCAGTATGGGACAAGACGCTTGTGATATTGGTGTCGGATCATGGACGGTTGTTCCGTTCGCAGAACTGGCAGAGTTTGGACAAGAGCCACATTGTTATGCAATGGTTGGGCGGCGCGGTCAATGAGTCGTTTGTTTGTGATTTGCCATGCGACCAGGCTGATATTTCGGCGACATTGCTTTCTGCTATAGGCGTTGAACATGACGAATTTCCGTTTAGCGAGAATATTTTTGGCAAGCATTACCCGACAGCTTTTTCTACATTTGGTCGAGGCTTTTCGTTTGTTAATGCAGATGAAAGCGTATGGTATGCTGGCGATTCAGATACTTTTTATCCTGAAAATGTCTCGGAAGAGTGCAAACGCAAAACTAAGTCGTATTGCCAGAAAGTGGCAGAGTACTACGCAGGGCTTAAGTAAAAAACGGTGCAATATTGTCAAGCCATTGGAACCCAAGCAACTTTAACTTAAGAAATTGGCGTAGCCCATCAATCTGTACAATCGTGCCATGGCGCGATTCTATTAGAAACTGACGCTAGCCCATGAAACATAGAAACAAAAAAGGAATCAGATGCTGAAAACCAGTTCAGCATGACATTCCTTTTTTTTAGAAACAGCGTCAGCCTAAACGGCGAAGCCACAGAAACTATTTTTTCAGCATTTCCTTTGCGTAGTGGTATGCACCTATATTAATCATCATGCTAGTGTCGAATGAAGAAAACAGGTAACCGCATTTTGGTGTGGATGAGTATTCGACTGTCTTGTCAGAAAATGGAACTTTTATCGTCTTGCTTTCCGATTTTACGAATTCCGATAGTTGGTTTTTGTCGTTAAGGCAGTATACATTCTGGGTGATGCGCGATATTGTGGCGTAGTTGTGCTTTAGTTCTTTTGCGACGCCAGGGATAATAAGATCCTTGGCTTTCGAAAGGCCACCGCCTATTACAACAATTCCGTCGAAAATTGTAAGCATGTTTGCTATGGCGTCGCCCAGACATTCACCCATGTGGAAATAAGCCTTTTTTGCAGCCATCATGTCTCCTTTTTCGACACCTTTCCCAATGTAGTATATTTCGCGAGGCATTGGCGTTTCGTCGAATGGAATATTGGCATATTCGGCGTAAAATCTTCGTAGCGAGCGTATTGCAATAAGTTCTTCGCAACTGCGGGAGGAGTCAAGACGGTTGGACATTTTCCATATTTCACATGCAGTAACATTGTCGCCACCTATAAGCATCTTGTCGTGTACGAAGCCGCCGCCGAAGCCCGAACCTATTGTAAGACCGACGACATTCCTATATTTTTTCGGGTTGCCCGCTTTTTGAAGTTCGGCGTTTATAAGAGGCAACGAACCAGCAAGCGATTCTCCGTAGGCATACAGGTCGCCATCGTTGTTGATGAAAACTGGCACCTTGAAAATTTCCTCTAGCATAGCCTTCAGCGGAACACCACCGCGGAAACCTTTCAGGTTTTCGGTGTCGCCGATAATGCCCTGACGGTAGTCGGCAGGACCCGGGAAAGCAAAACTTATGGCATCGATAGGTCCGTCTGCAAGTTCTTGCTGTTGCTTGAAACCATCAATCATGCCTTTTAGGCATAAGTCCAAATTGTGGCTGTTGGATGGGATTTTATTTGTTTCACCAATGAACTTTCCGTCCTTTATCGTTGAAAATGCGAATTTGCTTCCGCCAGCATCAAGTGTCAGTACAATCATGATAGTGCCGTTTTAAATTAGACAATACAAAAATAGTTTTTTGCCTTGAAATGAGCAAAATTTTGTTGCGAAATCCTATTCGTTGAAAAAAAGGGTGAAAGCTTCTGTGTTGAATCCTTGTATACGACTGGTTAGCAGTGAGTTTATCTTGTCTAATGCTTTGCTTCTTTCAAATTCAACTGCTATGTACGTGGTGTATCTGCCATTTGTCTCGCTGTATTTTTCACAAGTAGGCGACAGGTCTTTTAGAAGCGTTTCAACGGCATCGTTGGCTATTGTTTCAAAGGTTTTAGTGTCAGTATTTTTGTATTTTGATGAATATTTGGCTCCTGCCGATTTTGTATGGTCAATAATCTTTTGGGACAATTGTGTTCTTGCTTGGTTGATGGCTTTGTCGCGTGAAAGGCTTATGCTGCTTGATGTCGCACTTGCGAAAGCACGGAAAAAAGCCTTGTCGGATTCTCCTTGTTCGGAACATGGCGTTATTACTTCTGTATTCGCTATGTCGCGTGTAGTCATGCTCTTGTTGCTGTTGCACGATGAGAACGCAAGCAGGCAGATTATGAAAAGCGATATGTTGAGCGACAATTTCATAATGCAAATATACAAAAAGATTTTAATTTGTTGAGGTAGAGTGTTGGGCTTCTTTGGGTTTCAACTTTGAATTGTTGATATTTTGTTTGCGATGGCGAATTGTGGTACATATTGCATATTTACTTTTACAATCCTAAAAACTGCGAGATGAGAAGTCTGCTGATAATAGTGATAATGTTTATGTTTGTGCCGATGTGTTTTTCGCAGTCGGTGCAGGAGGAGTACATAAATAAGTATTGTCAGATTGCTGTCGAGGAGATGGGCAGGACAGGAGTGCCGGCTAGTATCACCTTGGCACAGGGCATATTGGAATCTGGCAGTGGAACATCTCAGCTTTCGATAAAAGGTAACAACCATTTTGGCATAAAGTGCCATTCCGACTGGACTGGCGGTAAAATGTATGTTGACGATGATGCCAAGAACGAATGTTTCCGTATGTATCATAATGCTTCGGAGTCGTTTCGCGACCATTCCGACTTTCTGCGCAACAATCAGCGCTATGCATCGCTGTTCAAGCTTGATGTGAAGGATTACAAGGGTTGGGCAACAGGGCTGAAAAAAGCGGGTTATGCTACAAGTCCCACATACGCTACTCGTCTTATAGAAATCATTGAAAAGTATAACTTGGCGCGGTACGATTCGGGAACATTTGTGCCGGTATCGGTTACTTCGAATATTGTAGCAGTTGCCGAAAACGAAGAGGGAACTTCTGTTGACAAGAAACCTACAAGGTATTATACATCGAATGGCTTTGAACTTAGCATGTCGGAATATTCATTGGGAACGAACAACAATACGGATTACATAGTATTGAAGTACGCAATGGACATTCAGGTTTTGTCGCGCAAATTGGGAATGGCTCCTTGGGAATTGTCCAAGTACAACGACTTGCCTAAGAAATATACAATTCAGGCTGGCGAGGTTATATACCTGAAGCCAAAGCGCAACAAGGCCGAGAAGAAATATACTGTTCACGTGGTTGAGCGTGGCGAAACCATGCGCGACATTTCACAGAAATATGCCGTCAAGATAAACAAGCTGTACAAGAAGAACGGTTGGGAGCAAGGCGTTCAGCCTGTCGAAGGTTCCAAGGTAAGACTGAGGTAATGAAGACTCAAAGGCTAGCAGGCAAAAAGGCTAACAGACTGCTAGACTGTGAGACCGTTAGCCTGTAAGCCGGTTCGTCTATGAGTTCAGAAGCAATCCAATCGAATCATCGAATCATCAAATTATCGAATTATCAGAATTGAATTTTTGAATTTTTGAATCATTGAATCAAAATTTACTCTACCTTTGTAAAAAATTATAGTCATGAAAAGGATACTTTTTATTGTTGCAATCATGTTGATTGCGGGTATGGCATTTTCGCAGGAGAATGCTCCAAAGAAGGTAAATAAGGAAAATAACCAGTCCGAAAATGTTGAAAAGCGTTCGGACATTTTGTTTGATAAGCTGGTACACGATTTCGGTGCAATAGAAAAAGGTGGCGATGCAAGTTGTGTTTTCACATTTAAGAATGTGACCAAGAAGCCCGTTACTCTCACGAATGTAAAGACATCGTGTGGTTGTACTGCAGCCGACTGGCCCAAGGAACCGATAGCAAAGAAGAAAAAAGGTTCGATAAAGGTAAAATACGACAGCAATAGGATTGGTAAGTTCACAAAGACCATAAAGGTTTTTATCGAAGGTAACGAAAATCCTATTCAGTTGGAAATCAGGGGTACAATAGTTGCTCCCAATGCAAACGATGTAAAGGTTACTCCGGCTGACAAAAAGGTCAACGAGATTGATAATACAAAAAAGTCTGCTAATCCGCAAGTTAAGGAAGCAAAGCCAGAAGAAGTAAAGCAAAGCAAGAAGTAAAAAGTTTTAATACAATAAATTATAAATTAAAAAGATATGCCACAGATATCAGAAAAAGGAAAAAACATGCCGTCGTCGCCAATTCGTAAGCTCGTTCCTTACGCAGACGCAGCAAAGGCAAGAGGTGTAAAGGTTTATCATCTCAACATCGGTCAGCCAGATATTAAGACTCCAGAAGTAGCTTTGGAGGCAGTAAAGAACATGACCGACAAGGTTATAGCATACAGCCATACCGCAGGTAATATTTCTTACAGAAAGAAATTGGCTGCTTTCTACCAGAAGATTGGCATCGACGTTACTGAAAACGATATGCTTATTACAACTGGTGGTTCAGAAGCAATTGTTTTTGCTTTTATGACAACTCTCAACCTCGGTGATGAGGTTATTGTTCCGGAACCATTCTACGCAAACTACAATGGTTTTGCAATGCAGGCTGGCGTTGTTATTAAGCCTATCACATCAAGCATAAAGAACGATTTCGCACTTCCGTCAATCGATGAATTCGAGAAGGTTATCACACCTAAGACAAAGGGTATTGTAATCTGCAATCCTAATAACCCGACTGGTTACCTTTATTCAAAGGAAGAACTCTTGCAGTTGGCAGAAATCGTAAAAAAGCACGACCTTTACCTCTATGCTGATGAGGTTTACCGTGAATTCTGCTACGATGGTCACAAGCACTTCTCTACAATGCACATTCCTGGAATCGAGCAGAATGTAATCATGATGGATTCGGTGTCGAAGCGTTATAGCATGTGCGGTGTACGCGTTGGCTGCATGGTAACAAAGAACAAGGAAGTTATTGCTACTGCAACAAAGTTTGCACAGGCTCGTCTTTGTCCGCCGTCATTCGGTCAGGTTGCTGCCGAGGCTGCAATTGATACTCCCGACCAATACTTCCACGAAGTTTACGAAGAATACATTGCTCGTCGTAACTTTATGGTTAAGGGTTTGAACGAAATCCCAGGCGTATATTGCCCGAATCCAAAGGGCGCTTTCTACACGGTAGTTAAGCTTCCTATTGATGATTCCGACAAGTTCGCAAAATGGATGCTCGAAGAATTCCAGTACAACGGACAGACCGTAATGGTTGCTCCTGCAACTGGTTTCTACAATACTCCTGGGCTTGGCAAGAACGAAGTTCGCGTTGCATACGTACTCAAGATCGAAGACCTCAAGAATGCAATAGAAGTTCTGAAGCATGCTTTGGAAGTTTATCCGGGCAGAACAATGTAATTCATGCAAAACAGCATAGGAGCTATCATTTGATAGCTCCTTTTTTTAATTAGATACCAAACCTAAATAATATGAGAAGGTTCAATATCAGGAATCGGCATGGAGAGGATTCGCAAGGAGTGCGCTATCCGCTAATAGGCAAGATTGTTCTTGCTGTTTTTATCTACATTTTTACATTTCCTGCAATTGAGCCTGATCTGGCACCAGGACTTGATGCCTCGTATGTGTGGGGATTGAACTGGCTGTTTGCAAACGACTATTCAATGCTCTCGCAGCTCATTTATCCCATCGGACCATTGGCTTTGCTGAAATTGCCAGCGATTGAAGGCTTTAACTTCATTTGGTTCTTAATTGTATATTCCATACTTAAATTCTGGTTTATTGCCGATAGTTTTAGGCTTGCAGAGTATCATTCTCGCAATTTTTATGCAGCGGGGGCATTGATAGCAGTGGCTTCGTTTTTCGCTGGATTCGACTTGATGGTTGTATTCCTGTGCATTATGCTTTGTTTCAAATATGTGCGGACTGGTAGGTTTTCTCCGTTCATATTGGCAACAATATTGGCATTTGTCGGGCTTTTTGTAAAAACATCCATTGGCGTTTCGGCTTTGTCGGTGCTGTTTGTTGCTTGGCTTATGGATTTCTACAAGAACCGAAGTTTCAAGCGTATATTTGCAGGAGCATCGGTTGTACTGGCAGTTGCAATTTTGGTCGGAATGGCAGTTTTGCATGATTTTTCGAGGCTAATAGATTATGTTTGGGGCGAGATGCACCTCGTAACTGGTTATGGCGGTGCTCTTTCGTTGCATCCCGACAACAATTGGATAGTTTTAGGCGTTTTTCTATTCGTAATGATTGCCTTCTTGCTATTTACTAAAGACAGGGATTCCAAGATATTGTTTTTCTTGTCGTTGATTCCGCTTTTCGCAAGTTGGAAACATGCTTTTGTTCGCGAGGATATTACACATTATCAAGCAATAATTACCTTTGTTGTAGTATTGTGGTGCATAATACTGATGTCAAGGACAATGCGCAGGGGCATTGCCGTTGTTTGCGCCTTGTTGTCTGTTATGATGCTGTATAGCAACATGAAGGAGATTCCCGATTACAAAGGCAGAAAAATAGAATATTGTGGCATAAACAATTTTACTGATGTAACTTTTGGTTACAATGATTTTAAGGAACGGATGAACCGCCTTACCGATGATGCGCTTGTCTGCGATAAACTTCCTGATGAGGTTGTATCTATGATTGGGAATTCAACAATTGATTTTTATCCATGGGAACATATCTATGCTAAAGTCAACAAGTTGAACTGGCATCCGCGAAAAACTGTAGAACTGGGAGCATCGACATCTAAATGGCTGTCGGATGTAGCTGCTGAGAATTTTTCTAGCGAAAACGCTGTGGACTATGTACTTTGGCATTTCGGAAAAGATGGCTATACTATTGATGGGCGTTATCCGCTTAATGACGAGCCTAATGTCGTGTTCAACATTTTGCAGAACTATGAACCTAAGCATTACGGTGAAAATTATGTGCTTTTCGGCAGAAACGAAAGTCCAAGGACTATTCGTGTAATTGGAGGGGAGAAGAGCATTGCAAAGCTAAATGAGTGGATTTCAGTCCCTGATTGTGGAAATAACATTCAGCGAGTGAAGGTCGAAACTGGTGTTACCTTTGCTGGCTTTATGAAGAAAACTTTCTTCAAGGACGAAATGTATTTTGTAGATTACATGACCGATGATGGTGAAATGTATTCTTATAGGTATGTGCCATCTACGGCGGTTGATGGTCTTTGGGTTAATCCACTGGTTACTCGTTTTGTCGATGGGGAACTTGCTGGAAGGGTATCGAAGATACGATTCAGAGTTTCGAATAATAGTTGTGTGAAGGATGAAATTTCGTTGCAGTTTGAAACTTTTGATATATCATTGGGCGAGTGTGTGCAAACTCATAGGGATGTTGTTACTATGTTGTATGTAGATGATTTTGAATCAACATCTTCGAATGTTACCGATGTATATGCTTACGACGGAAGATACTCTAATATGATTGACCCGCAGGGATTTTCAAGCACATACGAGATTCAAATGGATTCGTTGTGGAACATGGTTGCCGATTCGTGTGATTTATACATAAAGGCTTCGTGCAGGTTCTTGAATACCAATGCATCGCAGATGGTTGTTTCAATAGATGGCACCGAAAATAGTTTTTATGATTATTGTGGATTTGGGAAAAATGATCTGTCTTATTGGTGGCGTTCCGATATAAAGTGCAGAATTAGTCGCGAAGACTATCCGACAGGGCTATTGAAGGTATATGTTTGGAATAATGGTAGTGAGCCTACTTATATTGATGACATGAAGGTTGCTGTTGCAAATTGTTGTGACTCAATAAATAATCGTTAGTATGAGTTATTTCCGAAAAAATCCTCTGGCGAGTTGCATATAGTTGTCTCGGATAACGTGCATACAGAAATTCGTCCGTTATCAGCTATCCTGTTTAGGCGGTCAAGTACATCCTTGTGTTCTTCAAACTCTTCTCTGAAAACCTGATTTTCTATGACAACGTAGTCGAAATCCCAAGTAAGAGCTTGTCTTACTACTTTCTCACTGTGCCACATGACAGTGTAGCCTTTGCGTTTCATTTGTATGAACGGACCATTTTGCGGGTAGGCATAAAGTGCAAGAATTTTTGTATTGCGTGGGACGTTTAGAGAATCAAGAAATTCATCCGACCCGACAAAATTCAAGTAGGTTTTATATGCACCGTCTTCTATCCAGCGTCTGTTTTCCTGCGTTTCATTGACATTTTTGACCATGAAAAAGCATAGTACGCATAGTGCAGCAAGGCTTATCCCACCGACAATGTAATTTTTTATTTGAGGTAATGTTCCGAGCATCAGTGCGTAAAGTATCAGTATTGGCAGGAAAAAGGTATCAACGAAATAGTAATCATGGTTAGGTAGCTGGTCCATCATGGCAATGGTGAATAATACGCATCCAAAAATATAAATTATAGGTATAAGCCAGATTGTCAGTTGTTTTTTATTGTTTTTTAGTTCTGTTTTCCCCTTGAATTTCATTATTAGCTTGACTATTGCTGCAATTAATGCCAAGCCTGCCAGTACTTCGAATATGCGGTAATGTAATTTCTGGAAGTATTGGTATTCCCAGTGTTCTTTTGCAAGGCTGAGTAGTTCCTTTGCATTTTCTATATTATCGGGTGGCAAAAGTTTATTGAGAAAAAGCGAGCCATGTTCGCTTCTGAGGTGTGAGTTCCATATCATGTATGCAATAATAATTGCAACCGATATTATTACACTAGGCAGTTTGTCGGCAAATCTGCTTTCCCTGCGGAAAATCCTGAGTAGTTCGAATCCAAGTACAGCGATAAGTTCAATGGCGAATGTTGTTCGTATCAGCGTTGCTAATGCCATTAGCAGTATGCCCAGATGGAAAAATTTCTTTTTGCCATGCTTTACATATTTTATGTATGCCCACATTCCGATAATACCTATGGCAAAAGCAGGTATCCCTGGCAGAAATCCGTTGAAATAGTAGGCATAAACAGGAGCAGTCATTGCTATTGAGGTGACAAGCAGTGATTTCTGGAAGTCTTCTGTGATGAGATATGAAAGCTTGTACAAGAAAAATAGTCCAATGAAACTGCATATCATTGTCCATAACCTGAAAACCCATGGCGATGTCGTACCCAAAAGTTTCATTAGTAATGCGACAATGTATTCGTGTATAGGGAAATCAACGGCTGTGATTGTTGTGTCGTATGCAACTTGCCAATCCCCGGGAAATTGTTTGTTGTAAATCATAGTTTCGGGATGGAAAAGGTCGAAGCCGTTGTCGAGGAAACCGATTGCAAGAGCATATCTGTCGTCTTGTGCCCACGCGTGTATGAAAGCAGGAAACTCGTTCAAGTATTTGAATTGTATTCCGATGCCTAATGCAATTATGAACACGGCAGCTATCAGGTAGCCTTTTGCGTTTATTTTTTCGTAGTCTATCAGTTTCATTGAGAACTGTAATGATGATGTGCAAATGTAATAAAAAAAGCCACTCGAAAGTGGCTTTTTAGTTTGCGATTCAAATTATTACTTGTTAAGTCTGAATCTTTCGTTTCCGTTTTCGAAGTAGTCAACAATCTGGTTGATGGCTGCGATACCTGCATTAACGTTTGCTTCTTCGGTCTGAGCACCAAGTTTCTTCGGTGTAAAGAATACGCGGTCTGCATAGTTTTCTTTCAATTCTGCTGCGCATTCTGGAGCAACGTCTGCCATGTACTTGAAGTCTGGTCTTTCTGCGAGAACCTTCTTGAGGTCGTCTTCGTCGATGACTTCCTTGCGGGCGGTGTTGATGAGGGTTGCACCCTTAGGCATCTTACCGATTTTGCTCATGTTGATCGACTTCTTTGTTTCATCGTTAGCCGGGCAGTGGAGCGAAATGTAGTGGCATGTGCCAAACAGGTCGTCGAGGTTGGTGCACTGCTTTGCGCCAGTCGATTCAATCTGTTCCTTTGTGAGGAACGGGTCGTATGCAACTACTTCCATGCCGAATCCCATAGCGTACTTTCCGAGGAGGCGACCAACGTTTCCGTAGCCGTAGATTCCGAGTTTCTTTCCGTGGATTTCCGAGCCTGACTTTCCGTTGTAGTTGTTTCTTGCTGCCATAATCATAAGGCCGATAGCAAGTTCAGCAACTGCGTTCGAGTTCTGACCAGGAGTGTTCATTGCAACTACATTGCAAGCTGTTGCTGCATTGAGGTCGATGTTGTCGAAACCAGCACCTGCTCTTACGATAATCTTGAGGTTCTTGCCTGCTTCGATAACTTCCTTGTCTGCAACATCGCTTCTGATGATCATTGCGGCAACATCTGCTACAGCAGCCAAAAGTTTGTCTTTGGTTCCGTACTTTTCAAGTAAAATTACCTCGTATCCAGCAGCTTTTGCTTTTGCCTGGATGCCGTCAACTGCTTCTTTTGCAAACGGTTTGTCGGTTGCTACTAAAACCTTTTTCATTTCAATCTTGTGTTTAAAATTTTTATTAATGTTCTGCTTTTAAAGTTCGGCAAAGATAAATAATATTTACGAAGTACGATTTACGATTTTAGATTGAATTTTTTTGAACGTGCAATGTGTTGCGCTCGCGAATTATAATTTTGATTGCGTCATGGCAGATAGTATATGAATAAAAGAAAATGATTCAATGCCAAAATCGTCAACCTTTAGCTCGCGCAAGCAATCCCTTTGCATCTTGTCATCCCCAATCGTAAATCTAAAATCGTAAATCGTAAATAAAGTTGTATTTTTGTGCAAAATTATTTTTATGTCATCGTTTGAAGATTTTGGGCTTAATGCCAAGTTGGTAGCCGCAGTGAAAAAGCGCGGTTTCGAGACTCCAACACCAATACAGGAAAAAGTTATTCCGCAATTGCTGTCATCCGAGAAGGATATTATCGGTTTGGCGCAGACTGGTACGGGAAAAACCGCTGCATTCGGTTTGCCGATAATTGACAAGATAGATGCTGAAGCAAATTTCACGCAGGCAATAATTCTTTCACCGACGCGCGAATTGTCGGTGCAGATTGCCAAGGATATGCTTTCATTTGCCGAATTTATGCCCGAAGTGAAGATTGTTGCCGTGTATGGCGGTGCTTCCATTGAGCCACAGATAAAGTCTCTCAAGGCTGGTGCGCACATCGTTGTGGGAACGCCAGGCCGCGTGATGGATTTGATTGAGCGCAAAGCCTTGAAAATTAGCAAGATAAAAACTCTTGTTCTCGACGAAGCCGATGAAATGCTTGATATGGGCTTCAAGGAGGATTTGGACAATATCCTGTCGTCAACGCCCGACTTCAAGCAGACGCTTCTGTTTTCTGCAACCATGCCCGACGACATTCGCCGCATAGCCGAGGATTACATGATGCAACCTTTGGAAATTTCGGTAGGAAAGAAAAATTCCGGTGCCGAAAATGTCGACCATGTCTATTATCTAGTCAGTGCCAAGAACCGCTATCTTGCTCTGAAGCGCATAGTTGACATAAATCCCAACATCTATGGAATTGTTTTCTGCCGTACGCGCAAGGAAACTCAGGAGGTTGCCGACAAACTTATTCAGGACGGTTACAATGCTGATTCTCTGCACGGTGACTTGTCGCAGGCTCAGCGCGATATGGTGATGGCGAAGTTCCGTTCGAAGCACTTGCAGGTGTTGGTGGCAACCGATGTTGCCGCCCGCGGAATTGATGTCAACGACCTTACGCATATCATAAACTACAACCTTCCAGACGAGCGCGAAACCTATATACACCGCAGTGGTCGTACAGGTCGTGCAGGCAAACGAGGAATGTGCATTACAATTGTCCATACGCGCGAGGAACACAAAATCCGTGAAATCGAAAAGTTGCTCAAGAAGGAAATTGTGCGCAAGAAGATTCCCGATGGCAAGGAAATCTGCATGATTCAACTTATGTCGATGATTGACAAGGTAATGGCGATAGAGACAATCGACAATCAGATAAAAGATTTTCTTCCAGCCATTATGCTCAGGTTGCAGTCGCTCGATCGCGAGGAACTAATTAAGAGGTTTGTCTCCACCGAGTTCAACCGCTTCCTTAATTATTATAAAGGAGCTGCCGATATAAATATCTACGACAAGGACAAGAAGGGCAAAGGTCGCAAGCAAGACGAAAAGAAAGGTGGTTCGCGCAGGTCGGGAGACGATAAGTTCGACAAGCGCAGCCGCAAGACAAGGTTTACCAAGTTTTTCATAACGGTAGGTGAGAAGGACGGTCTTACCAAGATGAAACTTATGGATGTCATCAATTCGAGCGATTTGCTAGCTGGTGCCGAAATCGGCAAGATAGAGATTCTTACCGGACATACTTTCTTCGAAGTTGATTCAGATGTTCAGGAAAAGGTCATCAGGGTGTTCAAGAATCGTAGGTTTATGGGCAAGCGTCTGAAGATTGAGGTAAAATCGGGGAGGGTGAAATAGGAAAGCTTGAAAGTTTCTAAGGCTTCGCCGTTTCTGAGTTTGAGTGGCTACGCCGTTTTATGGTTTGGACTTGCAGGCTCGAAGGCTTAAAGCCATAACGTGTTGAACGTTATTATGTCTTTGGCTATTAGCCAGCTAGACTGTTAGCCTTCTAGACTTTTCGCCCACATCAAACTACCATCAATCTTCCTCCTCATATATCACCATTTCCACGTTGTATGGCGGACGGTTTTTCACTTCGCTGTAGATGCGGCCAATGTATTCGCCGATGATTCCAATCGACATAATTATTATGGAGCCGAGAAGCCAGACAGATGCAATAAGCGAAGTCCAGCCCTTGACGCTTTCGCCGCCAAGATACGACCACAATACATAAATGAATGAGGCAATGCTTATGAAGAAACTCAATACACCGACAAGGAAAATAAGTCGCAATGGTCTGGTACTAAATGATGTTATGCCGAAAAGCGCAAGATTTGTCATTTTGCCAAGCGAGAATTTCGATTTTCCTGCAATGCGTTTCTGCCTATCGTACTGAATGGTGCAGTTCTTGAACCCCATCGAAGGGATAATGCCACGTAGGAAAATGTTTTTCTCCTTGTAGTTAAGCAGGGCGCAGATTGATTTTTTCGACATCAGACGGAAATCGGCATGGTTGGGAATGGTCTTTGTGCCGAGCATCGACATGAACCAGTAGAAGAAACTTGCTGACCAACGTTTTAGGAAGTTGTCGGTTTTGCGAGAGTCACGTACACCGTATATTATTTCGTAGCCTTCGTTAAACTTGTCTACCATGCTGTCGATGGCGTTGATGTCGTCCTGCAGGTCGGCATCGATGCTAATGCATGCATCGCATTTGTCGGCTACGAACTGCAAACCGGCAAGCAATGCATTCTGGTGACCATTGTTGCACGAGAGTTTCATTCCGCAGAAGGTTTTGTCGGTGCGGCAAAGTTGCGATATGATGTCCCAGGTGTGGTCGGTGCTGCCGTCGTCGATGAGGAGAATGAAACTGTCGGTGGAGATTTTTCCAGAATCGGCGAGCGATTTTATCTTGTCGCGGATGATAGCCGGGCTTTTCTCCAATACGGCTTCCTCGTTGTAGCAGGGTACTATGACAGAAAGTTTGTTCATCGGGTGCAAAGATAATACAATGATTTAAGATTCAATGATTCAAAAATACAAAGATTAGCTTCGCTGATTTAAAAATTAGCTACGCTGAGCTGAAGGTTCAACGATTTGATAATTTGGTGTGGCAGCCACATTGTCCCAAATTATCCATTATCCATTATCAATAATCAAATGCCCAAAATATAATTGTTGAAAACTTGTTGATAATTAAATTATTTTCAATAGTTTTGCATTGTATTATGCGCCATTATGCGCTGAAGTGTAACTTGTTGAAAGAGTTAAGGAAAATATTTGTCGCATTGGCATTTTTGCTGTTGATCTGTGTCGGAAATTTGTCGGCTCAGTATGCTAAACTTGTGGATTCCAAGAAATATACAAGGACAGAAATGTCATTGTTCAATGCTAGCATCGGTTATTTTGAAGATGGTGACTATGTTAATGCCAACATGGGATTTTCGCAGTTGCATAGCTGGTATCCGTCGGATCCTGTGTTCAGTTACTATTGCGGAGCAACCATGGTGCTTTTGCGTACCGAATACGACAAGGCAATAAAGTATCTTTTATTGGCTCGAGACAATGAACTAAGCGAAGCGGACTATTACATTGGACTTGCATATCATCGTAAGTATTTGTTCACTAAGGCAATAACCTATTATGACCATTATAGGAACTTCCTTACAAGTACGACAAAGGGCAAGTCTCCCAAGATTGCTGAGGTAAATGCGTTGATGGCGCAGGCAGTCAAGGCTCGCGACATTGGTCAGTATTCTTATGTACTGAAAGTTATGTCAAACAGCAGAGTTAAGCGAAGTAATTTCCAGTTTTCGTATGGACGGAAGATTCTAGATGGAAATATCGTTGTAAAACCCGATTTTTTCAGAATGAAGAACGATAGGTTCAATAAGGATGTGGATTTGGTGTATGTGCTTGATTCAATTGCTTTCGTGAGTTCGTATGGAAACGATATGAAGACAGGTCTCGACATTTACTATTCGCGTAAGACAGAAGAAGGGTGGTCTTCTCTTGTGCTGTTGCCGGGTAATGTTAACTCTGAATACGATGAAGCTTTCCCGTTCCTCGCATCCGATGGAACTCTGTATTTTGCTTCAAAGGGGCACAATAGCATTGGCGGTTACGATATTTTCAAGTCGGAGTATAATTCGGAATTAGGCGTATGGCTTGACCCGCAGAATCTTGGCTTTCCGATAAATACTCCGTATGATGATTTCATGTATGCCATAGAGTCTAATGGAGGTTCGGCTTTCTTTGCTTCCGATAGGTCATCGAAGGACGGGCAGGTCATGGTATGCAGGTACATTATTGAGGATGAGTACGAGCAGATAAAGATTGAAACCGAGGAGGATCTAGCAGAAAAAGCTGAGATGCCAGTATCTCCGAATGCCGAAGCCGACTATGCTAGAATTTTGAAGGAAAAGCAGGATGAAAATAAGGAAGAGATAAAAGAAGAAGTTGATGAACAAGATGTCCAGAAGGAGGCAGATACAACAAACCTATATGTCTCTACCCAAAAAATGTTGAACGACAAAATTGATGCTATCTCAAAATATAAAGAGTATGCCCGAAAATTGAATGCTTATTCAAGGAAAACATCAGAAAAAATAAGGGCTTTGCGGGAGAAAGGAGGCCCTGGAGCATCTTCGTCAGAAATTTCTAGAATGGCAAATTCTGTTGTCGTTTTCTATGATTTGTCTCAAAAATTTGGTACAGTGCATTCTACCGCAAAGTCTACTCTTGATTATTGCGCCAAGGAAATGGAATTTCTGGATAAGTTGGAGAGAGGTAGCGGTCAGTACCTTTTCAAGTTGCAGAGCATAAATGTTTCTGTAGAAAAGGTTAATGCGAAATCTCCATTGGAGTCCCTTATTGCAGAAAAGAAGATTGAGAGGAAGCAGGCCCAGAGTGCGCTAAATAAGTCGAATAGCGCTATGCTTAAGGGCAAGAAATCATTGCTTGAAATAAACAGGCAGTTGGATGAAAAGATCCAGGAAATTGAAAATACTACTGACGAATCGCTTCTGAGTCGTTATAAAGACGAACTGAATAATCTGGAAAAATCTAAGGCAAATGTGGCTAACAGCATGAAAGTTACATTGCTAGAAGTACGTCGTCTTAACATGATGGTTGAAAAATTGGACGAGACGATAAGTATGCTCGAAAGTATTGACGACTATCTTTCAATGGAAGACTTTGATGAAAATGACTTGTCTGGGGATATCGCTTCAAGTGAAATTTTAACTCTCAAAAACTATATTAATAGCGAAGAACATCGGGCGGAGCAGGAATATAGTGATATGATTGAGGAGGAAGATAATTTTTATTCTGAACTTTTTGCTGATGAGTCAGTCCCGGGAACAAGGAGCGGTGGAAGAATCGTAACCGATGAAGTCGCTTCTATGAAGAAATATGTGACTGAACCTACATCGAAACTAATAGAATCGATGGCAAAAACAGACTCGTTATATACGGAAAAAGAAAAACTCGAATATAGTTTTGATATTGCAAAAAGTGATGATGAGAAAAAAAGTTTAATCAGTCAAATTAATAGTACGCAGTCAAAAATAGATAAGATAGAAAAGGAAATTGAGACTGCTCTCGTATACGAAAAAAATGTCTCCGTATCTAAGGCTATAGCCGATTACAATAACATTAAGCAGACTAAAGTTGATACAGAAGAGTGGACGGATATGGTTTCATCCACGCAGATGTTGATAGGGAAATCCGAAAAATTGGAAAATATGATTTCGGATGGTTTGGTAGAGCAGGATGAGTCAAAAGTCAAGTTGTTGTCAAAGATAAAGTCTGATATTGACAATCAAATAGTTGATAATGTTGATGAGATGCGCGATATTATATTGTCGCAGCAGACTGCAAAGAAGGATATTGCAGATTTGAGCAACGAGATTTCACGAATAAGGACTTCTGGAAAGGATAAGACAGCGGAGGCTGATGTAAGGAAGGATGTTAGTTCTGCTGCAAAGAAAATCGATGAGGCAAAGCGTGTTGATGCTACATCTGGTAGTAATCTTAATGATGCTGAAAATATTATTGATGCTGCTGTAGACAAGAGGATTGCAATCCTGAATCAGGAATATGAAACAGAAAGTAGGGTTTATGAAGTTCTTAGCGAAAAATATAACGACGCTGGTAGAAACGAAGTGAGACGGCAACATGCCGATGCTATATATTATTCTGCGATGGAGGACAGACAGAAGGCCGAGACTGTTTCCGATGATGTCGAAAAGATGTCGCTTATGTCCGAAGCAAATAAAAAGATAAAGTCGGCTAACTCGGAACTTATGCAGATTGTTGCTCCTGGTGCAAAAATGGAATCTTCCGACAAGGATGCACTTACAGAATCTATCATTTCACTACACGAGGAAATAGAGGCACAAAAGAGCAATGCGATTGCAAATTCAGGTCAAATTGGAAAGACTGATTCGGGGGAAAATGTGTCTCAAAACTTAGTCGCAGGAAAACAAGGTTCTGAAAAAACTCAAAGTGTTGATGTTAAGTATCTGGAATCTTCTGTTAGTAAGCAGAACCGCTACGAGACTAACATTGCCACCGCCGATACCGAAATCAGCGACATCGAGACCAACCTGGCCACGGCCGACCGTAGCGA
>JBGUHW010000195.1:0-49437 GCA_045112395.1 Bacteroidales bacterium | reverse complement strand
TTGTCTGTTACAACAGGTGTCGGTGCGGTTAGTGTATTGCCGCAGACATCCTTGACCACAGGCAATGTAGTAGGTGCGGCAACATCGGCAAGGCATTCTGCCGTTCCTGTAGTTGCAACTGGTCCACCGACCTCTGAAGGTGCAGTGGTATGTGCTATAGTGTAGGTGTATGTCCAGACAAACTCCTTGTTTGCACAGTCCTTATATTTATAGGTGTATGTTCTTGTGCCACCACAAGTTATCGGATCTGGATTGTCGGTAATCGTTGGTGTCGGTGCAGTAAGTGTATTTCCGCAGACATCCTGGACAACCGGCAGAGTCGTAGGCGCAGCAACATCGGCAATGCATTCTGCCGTTCCTGTAGTTGCAACAGGTCCACCAACCTCTGATGGTGCGGTGCTACGCTGAATAGTATATGTGAAAGTCCAAGTCTTTGTATGACCTGCACAATCGGTATATGTATATACGTATGCAGCTGAACCTTCACAAGTAATGCTGCTTAAATTCGGCGATGTCGTCAATGTAGCAGAAGAAGATATGTCTCGTCCACATGCATCTGTAACAGTAGGCATAACACTTGGTGTCAGTGTATGTGGATCTGCTAGGCCGTCCACACATTCCACGGTCTTCGTATTTGTACCGCCAGAAATAGTTATGTTATTTCCAACTGATGCCGTTATATTAATAGGTGTAGCATCGGCAGTACAACCGTGACCATCTTCCACATGCAAGTTTATCTGGTAAGTTCCGCTGCAAGCTGTTGGTATTGTTGCCGTGCTTGTAACTGAGGTTGCGCTTACTGTAACCGGATTTGAGGTAAATGACACATCCGATGTAGTACTCCAAGTGTAGGTGTAATTGGCTGTACCTGCTGTTGTCAATCCGCCAGTAAGAGTAACAGTAGAACCCGGACATGTATTATCAGGAGCATCAATGTATGCTACGAGAGCATCTGGTTCTGTTATCTCAACACTAGCCGTTGCCGAACATTCGTTGGCATCACTTACCGTAACGGTATATGTACCAGGAGCAAGATTGTTTGCCGTATTGCCTGTACGATTGTCATCATCGCTCCAAGTGTAGGAGTAAGGCGTTGCGCCGTTTGTGGTGGTAATAGTGATACTACCGTTGTTTGCTCCATTACATACAACATTTGTTGGTGTCGGTGTCAATGTCAATGACGAGAAAGTTCCAGTTACCTCATCGTAGAAAGTTCTGCCAGGACAATGCGTACTTGTAATTGTCCATCTGAAAGTTACAGAATGTGGCATTTCGGAACCATTGTAGGTTACACCACTATTATATAAGGTATTGTCTGCAATTGTCGTGTTTGCAGCATCGGTAGCATTCGGGATTGTCCACTGACCATTCCATTCCGAGCCGATAGTACTATTACCGCGAAGTGTTGCTTCCCTACCGCAAACTGTAAAATCAGCACCTGCAAATACCGTCTGGTCGTCGTCATAGACTTCAAGAGTATAAGCCTCATTGAGATCCCATTGGCAAGAACCGACCTGAACCGTTTCAATCGTAAGTATCGAGTTGTGCTCAATCGTGTAGTCAACATTCTGGGAAACGCCACCAGTCAAAGTCAAAGTCTGCGATGCTCCGCTATTAATAGTATTTATATTATAGGTAATAGTTGTGTTTATGTCTGATGTTATTGTAAAGTGTGTTGCTTCGTTTGCGCATACTGGCGTTGAAGTAACCGTAAGATTAGGCATAGGATTTACAGTTATGTGTGCCACATCGCCTTCCATACCGCAGTCGGTTGCCACATACACCGAGTAATCGCCAGCCATACTTGCTGTAGCATTTGAAATAGTATATGTATTTGAGTTTGCACCAGTTATAAGTTCGCCATCGCGTACCCACTGGTATATAGGATGACATAGCAGGCTCTCATCAACCGAAATGCTCATAGTATAGTCCTCTCCTTCACATATTTCGTGGTCGGAAAGCTGATCAATTTCGGGCGGAATCGGCATAAGTACCACCGTATCGCGCACTATCTTTATGATACCGCAGCATCCGGTAGATATTTCGGCTCGCAGATAAGCGTACTGAATTGCACTTGTTGTATTTTCAACATCAATCGACAGACAGGTTAGGTTTGTTAACGAAGCAATTGATGCCACATCGTCCACAGATGTTGTAAGCGACCAGTTGACCATCACTGGCGTATTGTTCGGTAGGTTTTCGAGGCAATACTCGTAAACTCCTGCACAGCAAAGCGTATCTTCGCCAGCAACTTGTACATTCGACACATCAGGTGCCGCCTGTATTATGTTTATAAATGACGAATATCTTTGTGTTTCACCCGTTCCAGTCTGCGGGGTCTTATAACCAGTATTGCTGTACTCGAATACAGTAGAACTGCTACCGCTTCCAGGAGTTGCTCCTGTACCAAATGTTGTGTATGTACCATTTGCCATCTGCATTTCCACATTCGAACAGCTTGCTATAGGATAATCTGCCGTACCTGCTATTATTGGAGTTTGACCAGAAAGGTTGTAGTTGTAACTTGAAGAACCTGATGTTACTGATTGTGATGTATTTAATCCACCTGATCCAACAACAGCTAGTTTGTATGCTACACCATCAGAACCTTTTCCGCCATTGCCTCCTTTTCCGCCATTGCCTCCTTTTCCGCCAGAACCACCAGCACCACCAGTCGCTGTTGCTGTTGACAAACCACTATTTGAATATGTATATTGGGGTTGGATGCTATTATTTACACCACCAGTACCACCAGTACCGCCTGTACCACCGGTACCGCCTGTACTAACAGTACCACATTTTAAATATGAATCAACAATCGTATTATTGCTACCAGACTGATTATACACATACAAACAAAAAGAAGAGCCACTTCCATAACCAGCAGTTCCACGTTGACCTGCGCCACCGCCACCACTACCGCCTGTACCACCATTACCTCCAGCGTCAGCATAGCGCAAGCCAGCAGAATCATAATCGCCTTGGCCGCCTCCGCCGCCTCCGCCACCAGTTCCACCTTTTCCATCTGTACCATCAGTACCTTTACCTGGAATAAAGTAATTGCTATATGTATATTGTCCTGCTGCGCCATTTGTTCCAGATGCGCCATTTGTTCCAGCGCCACCAGAACCACCGGCCAGATGCCATCCTGTATTTGTACCGCCACCAGAACCACCGCTAACGCCACTTACACTGCCACCGTTACTACCAGCAGTTGCACCATAGTTAGAATTAGAAGCACCACCAGCTCCACCAGCTCCACCAGCTCCACCAGCTCCACCAGATACCACACTAGTACCACCAGAACCGCCAGAGCCTCCAGCGCCACCAGACCTAGTGTCTCCACCCCTTCCATAATCTCCCTTAGAACCAACAGTTCCATTGCCACCATTTCCACCAGCTGCTCCATTAGTACCATTTTTGCCTGCCGTAGCCTTACCAGGCTTCAACTGGCATCTTGTAATATTATATCCAGAGCATTCGCTCATGTGTATTGCGTATGTTGAAGTACCAAAATTAGATTTCATTACCACAACTTCTGATGAAGGCGTAAGGTCAGGTGTAAATGTATATTTCAATCCATATGCAGGCTTGTGCGAAGAATTGAATGTATTACCGACCTCCGCTTCCTGTGTCGTTGGAGATGTCCAACTTGTATTAGCATTTACAAAGATGGTACTACCTGCCTGATAATCCTTTATACCCACACGCGGTGTATAAGAAGCTGATTCACATGGATAAACATACTGGTAAATAAATTCAACCTTATTTGATCCCTCATACATCTTCAACTGGAAAGTTTCGTTGTTTGATGTCGTTCGGCACGAAGAATTGTACTGCGCAACTTGATACCACTCCACTGTCAATACTCGATTTGGTGAAGTTCCAGATGTCAAATATTTTATATTAGTTCCATAACCATTGCGTGGATACAAATCGTGCAGCAATGGCATAATTGAACTTGCATAAGGAGCTGAAGATATCGCACTTGCATCGGAACCAAAAGCAACATAGCCATTTGCCGATATATACAGACTGGTTCCTGCATAATAAGTAGTTCCACACAAAGTAAAATCGAACGGCATTGATATTGAAAAACGAGTATCATCTCCAAATGAACCGGGATTTGTTCCAGAAGAATATATTGATGAATAACCATTATTTGTTGTTGCAGAAAAATTCCATCCGCTACAACTATACATTACAGAGGCTTGCGAACCTTCCGGCAAAACTTGAGCATCATCTGTTGTAACTGTTATGTCTTGCAAGGCAAAATTACTAATGCTGTTGGCCTCTAGTGCGACAAGACGAGGTGCATTAACAGTTCCTAGCGTATAAGTGTTAGTCCTTCTTATCGTGGTAGCACCTGCATCTGACTTCTTCTGCGTATAGTCGTTGAAATAACCACCTTCAAGAGTAACATTACTAACAAGTTCAATAGGATAGTCGGTAATATATGTACCCTCCTCCATACGAATTGTTGCACCAGAACATTCTGCAAGGTTTAGAGCAGTATGCAAGTCGGTAGGTTCGTATGCAGTAAGACCACTACCTCCACCAGCAACACTGACATACAACACATTACATTCACCGATATTTTCAGTCGATACCACATTTACCACAGATGGATTGGAAACGGCTGTACAACCATACGAATTCGTTACTGTAACAGTATAAGTAGTAGTTGTAGTTGGGCTTACACCAATATCATCAACATTTGCTCCTGTACTCCATGCAAAAGTACAATCGTCACAGTTCTGCACCTCGGAAACAAGGTCAACAGAATTTCCTGTACATATACGCGCCTCAACCGGCGAAATACTTACCGATGGGGATGGATTTACCGTAATACGGACATTGGCATAAGAATAGCATGTATTTGTAACACTATGACCTAAATTAGGATCGTTTACTGTAGTAGTATTTGTCAATGTTACATACTGGGTAGATGATGCACCAGGGGTTATGGTAGTTGACGAACCTGTACCCGATGCCCATTGGTAGCCAGTTGTATTAGTTGCCGAAACGCTAAGAGTTACCTGCGTTCCTGCACATACCGTATTCGATGGCGAGGCTGTTATGGTTCCCGTTGGCTTTGGAGTTACAATGGCGTATGTAAGGAACCTGTTTGTTCGCGAAGCCGTAGAAATATCCATTGCGTACCAGCCAGTCATAGCGGTAGTTGCATTTGATCTGCTTAATGTTGTTCCTGTTCCGAGTAAAGTACCTGTTCCAATGGTTTCGTTGCGAGTTGCACCGAGATAATACCACTGGTAGCTTACTGCATTATTTACTGTGCTACAATTGAGTCTCAGCGTAGAACCTTCACACACAGGACTATTTGATGTTAGGTTTGCTATGATATTACAGTCGGTTGTTGCCACCGAACCAGTCATCCAGCTTGGGTGCTGAGCCTCGAAAGTTATGTTACCCTCTGCCTGCGAGTAGTTTGTAATCAAGAAGATATACCACTTGCCAGATTGAGCGTTAGGAATATAGCACCATTCGGTAGCAGCTGGGTCGTAACTACAGTCAACCATATTTCCTGTAGGATAACCGCCCATATCGCCAGAGTGGTTGCCGTTGTCTGGACGGTGGTTACCATTATCGTTGTCGTCGGTATTAAGCAGGCTTATATTACCACAATATCTGTCAAGCAACTCCTCTTTTGTACTTGCCGTGAATGGGCCCCAACAGATAAAGTCTATATCCTGACCATTGCTATGCTCCATGTAAATAAGAAGGTTTCCGGGATTGTCGATTCGCATTACGAACCAAGCAGGAGAAGGAGTTGTATATAGACAGCCAACATTACCGCCATTATCGCCGAATTCGGTTGCACCAGTGCTAGTGGTAGCTGCAGGATAAGTATACGCGTCATTGTCAGTACAGAAAGAAATAGCATTACTACAAAGCGAAGAACTTCCAGCCTTGAACATATTGGGAACAGTGTATTTTGCATCAAGACCCGAATATTTCAGGTCTGAGTACTCATCCAGTTCCGCCGTAGTCATTTCGGCAATGCGCATTCGTCGTAACTCCTGAAGTCGCATATACGCCGCGCTGTCGCTTGGCGAATCAAATTTAATCGAACAATAATCCTGAGAATAGGCCACGTCACCGATTCCGACAACCAGCCCTAACGCTAAAACAAGTAATCTTACAAAGTTCTTCATAAAGAATCTATGTTATTTTTTCTTTTACAATCAAAAATCCTGCGCTTTACGTACAAGCTAAAAACACTAAAATTCAATGCATTAAGCGCAACATTATACCATTTTACACAAAGGTGCAAAATTACACAAATACTTATAATAAAAAAAGAAAAAAAATAGGTTTTTTGGTCATGAGGAAGACCAGTCAAACAATCAACAGACACACAATGCCTGTGAAGCTTCTGTATGCACGATAAAAACTAAAATCGCAAATCCAGAATCGCAAATAAAATTGTACCTTTGCAAAAATTTTTCAAGCAATGTCGAAAAAGGAATACGCACCGCTTCTGCCCATTGAACTAAGACAGAAGATAAAAGAATACAGAGCGAAAGGTTACAAGATTCCGCCACTGAAAATTATTCGTAGCGAGGAACAGATTGCTGGCATACGCGAAAGCGCAAAGATAAATACCGCCCTGCTCGACTACCTGTCGGAAAACATCCGCGAAGGCATCACAACGCAGGACATCGATGACATGGTTTACGACTTTACGAAATCACACGGCGCAATCCCTGCCCCACTCCACTACGAAGGTTATCCCAAGAGCTGCTGCGTTTCGCGCAACGAAATCGTATGCCACGGAATCCCGAACAAAGACGAATTCCTCCGCAACGGCGACATTGTAAATGTAGATGTTTCAACAATTTACAACCGCTATTTTTCCGATGCATCGCGAATGTTCATGATTGGTGAAGTTAGCGAGGAATGCAAGCGACTTGTAAAGGTCACAAAGGAATGCCTCGAAATAGGAATCGCAACAGCCCAACCATGGGCTCGTATGGGCGATGTCGGCGCCGCAATTCAGGAACATGCAGAAAAGAACGGGTATTCTGTCGTGCGCGAACTTTGCGGTCACGGTTGCGGTGTGAAATTCCACGAGCCTCCGGAGGTTTTGCACTATGGAAAGCATGGCACAGAGGAACTTATCATCCCGGGCATGACCTTCACCATCGAACCGATGATAAATATGGGCAAGAAGGAAATCTTCATCGAAGATAACGACTGGACCGTTGTCACCAAGGATTTAAAACCATCGGCACAATGGGAACATCAAATTCTGATTACTGAAACAGGAAACGAAATACTGACTTACTAGGGATAAAGACCGTTTCAAGGTTTCTGGTTTCTATGGCTGACGCCGTTTGAATGTTTCTTGGTTCAAAGTTTAAAGTTCAACGATTTGATGATTGTAGGGACGCAATGCGTTGCGTCTGTACAGATACAATCGCGCCATAGCACGATTGTACAATATGATTCAAAAATTCAAAAAAACGGAATGTCATCCTGAACTAGTTTCAGACCCTTTAGAGCACGCAGCGTAGCAAGTAATCTGATTCCGTTTTTTTCTGTTTTAACGTTCCCGAATTTGATAATTTGATGATTTGTAGCGGCGCAATGCGTTGCGTCGGTTGATGATTTGAGGACAAAAATTCCTTTTAAAATAAAATTTTTTCATCTTATAAACAATTGACATTCAATACAATATCCATGTTGTTGCTATTTTTTTAACAATATAACTAAAAAAATAGTTGCATGTTTAAATTTTTATTTATATTTGCAGTGTCGAAACAGACTAAAAAGTAGTAACAAATAAATTTCTATTACGATGAAAGAGTTGACCAAAGGAGAAGAACAGGTGATGCAGGTAATCTGGAGCATCGGGCAGGGATTCGCCAACGAGATAATTGCAGCGTTCCCCGAACCAAAACCGGCTTACAATACAGTGCTTACCGTAATAAAAATATTGGAGAACAAAGGTTTTGTAACTCACGAAACCTTCTGCCGTGCCAACCGCTACCGCGCATTAATAAGCAAGGACGAATATTCCAAGCGTTATCTTGGAAGTATTGTAGAACGCTATTTCAACAACTCATATCTCGATTTGGTATCGTCCTTTGCAAAAAAGGAGAATTTCAGCATCGAGGAGTTGGAGTCGCTCAAAAAAATGATAGATGAAGCTATTGAAAACGAAAAACATTAAGCCATGAATGCACAAGAACTCATATTAAGCCGAATATTACCGATTGCTGTTGCAATTATGTTGCTCTGGATAGTTTACCGTTTGTTGTTCACCAATAGCAACAGACTAAAATTCAACAGGTCGTATATTCTAATATCAATAATTTTTGCACTGTCATTGCCATTGCTTGGAGTGCTTATAGGTTATGGCTCGCCGCAGATTTCAAGCCTCAAGCACGATTTGTTTGGCGGAATATTTCTTAATGATATTGTTGTAACTGCAAACGAAGTCGCCGAGGCGCCAGTTGACGAAAATGCTTTGCCACCAGTAGAGCCGGCTTTCACTCCGTGGGAGATTGGTCTGATAATATATTTAATTGGCGTTGGCATATCCTTGATACTGTTGATTTTCAAGTTGGGGAAAATATTTTTCATGATTATTAGGTCACATAAGGAAAAGTGCAATGGCTACACTGCCGTATATACAGGCAAAGACCATGGTTCGTTCTCTTTCCTGAATTATGCATTTTTCCCCGACAAGTCTGTTTCACACGAAATAGTTTCGCACGAAATTAGCCATATCAGCCACTGCCATTCATGGGATATACTTTTTATGGAGATAATGATGGTAGTGCAATGGTTCAATCCGTTTATATATCTGTTCAAGAGAGATTTACAATGCATACACGAGTATCAGGCCGACCGCGACGTGGTGGATTCTGGTGCCGACAAAAGGGACTACATGATGCTGATTTTGCAGCAGTGCACGGCTGTCGATTTTAGCAGAATGAGTAATAATTTCAGTTTAATATTAACTAAAAAACGTATTAAGATGATTACAAAGAATGAAAAGACAAAAGGTCTCTGGTGGAGACTTTTGGTCACGCTACCTGTGTTGGCAGTAATGTTGGTAGCCAATACAAATGCGACAGCTAAGGAACAAAATGAAGAACAGCCAAAGGCTGAAGTAAAGAATTTGGAGGACATCAGGATTAAGATTTCACAAAGCAAAGACAGTATCTACAATACCGATGCACTCGAAGTGATGCCCGAATTTCCTGGTGGCAACGAAGCCATGGTTAAATTTCTCCAAGAAAATGTCGTGTATCCCGAAACAGCCAAGAAAAAAGGCATCAGCGGAAAGACCTATGTATCATTTGTCATCGAGAAAGACGGTTCAATTACCGATGTGAAGGTTGCGAGAGGCTTTGATAAGAGTTGCGATGACGAGGCGGTTCGCGTTGTGAAGTCAATGCCGAAATGGACACCTGGAAAGGTAAAAGGACAATTTGTACGAGTGAATTTTACAATGCCTTTCGTCTTCAAAGCACCACAAAAGTAAAATTCAGCATTATTTTACAAGTTGCAGTCTTCGGGCTGCAACTTTTTTTTGCGCCACCATTACACATTTTGTGAAACACATTTTGTGAAACCTAAAATTATTATTACTTTTGCACCGTAAATAATTCGGAATTTTATGGTAAATCCTTTTGTAATAAAGTCATACGAATCGAAAGAGTTTTTTTGCGACCGCGAAGAAGAATTGCAGTTAATGCTACAGAATTGCATAAATAAAACCGACATGACATTAGTTTCTCGCCGGCGCATGGGAAAGACAGGCCTTGTTTTTCGCCTTTTTGATGAGCTTAATTCAGTGCACCCCGAAATATTTACGGTATATCTGGACATTTTTATATCGCGTAATCTTGATGATTTCATTAAATTGTTTGCAGAAGCCGCTGTAAAAGCATTTCCTACAAAGACAAAAATAGGAGAACGCTTGATGAGTTTTATCAAGTCGTTGCGACCACAGGTAACATACGATTCAATCACTGGTGAACCGCAATTTCAAATAGCTTATCACAATGAATCGGAGAAGGAATACACATTGCGCAGTCTGTTTGAATTATTGACTTCTCAAAATGTTCATATTGTCTTTGCGATAGACGAATTCCAGCAAATACGAGAATATCCTGAACAAAATATGGAAGCGATGCTGCGTACCTATATGCAACGATGCAACAACGTAACTTTCATTTTCAGCGGTAGCAGGAAACATTTGATGACTGACATTTTTACTAATGCAAGAAAACCATTCTATTCAAGCACATCTTTCGTTTCAATAGACAAAATTTCCGACACAAGCTATTCTGACTTCATTTGCAAGCAATTTTCAGCACATAAACGAAAAATTACTGATGATGCCGTTAATTTCATTCTTGAATGGACGCAAAGACATACTTACTATACACAATTTCTCTGCCATACTATTTATGCGAACGGACAGAAAAACATTGATTTACCTGAAGTAAAAAAGGCTTGCGGACAAGTGCTGAAGCAGCGTGAGCCAGTATATTTGCAATACCGTAAAATGCTCACCGACAAGCAATGGGATTTTTTAATTGCAGTTGCCAAGGAAGGCTGTGTAAGACAAGTTACAGCCGCCGATTTTTTGAAGCGCTATAAAATTGGTGGAGCATCAGTTTCAAAACGACTAGTTGAATCTTTGTGCGAAAAGGAATTGCTAAATGCCGAAGTTAGCCTTGATGGTATAGAATATTCAGTTGATGATGTTTTCTTTTCTCGTTGGCTTGAAGCAATATAAGTATATTACACATTTTGTGAAACACATTTTGTGAAATCGAAGCAAAAATCACTTCATAATATTGTACTTATATTCCCGTAGAATGACATTTTATCGGAATATATTCCAGTAAAATGCAATAAAAACAAGAACTATACAAACTGTAATATACTTATTTAAAATAAATTATCACAAAAGATAGTATAAAAGCGACCGAATTACTGCAACAACCAGTCAATAGCTGAATAAATATGTATTTCCTTGCCGTCGATTTCGATTTTTCTGGAAGGTGAAAAAGCTATTAAATTAAGGTTATTGCAATGCAAGTCTTCCGATGCTTTCAAAAGTGCAGATGTTTCTCTGTCGAAAGCTTTTTTCTTTTCAATATCGAAGGCAACTTGTATCAACTCAACGGGTTTGTTTTGAGAACACACGACAAAATCGACTTCCTTTGCACGGGACGATGGCTTATAGTAATAAATATCCTGGAAATACTTGGAACAACGGCGCATAAGTTCGATATACACTACATTTTCCAACCGCCAGCCGATGTTTTCTCCAGCCATCGAGTAATTTATGTTGTTTTCTATTCCAGTATCAACTACATACGACTTTTCTCCCACAATCCTGTCCCTGCTTTTGTATGAAAATTTAGGAAGCAACTGCACGATGAATGCCTGCTGCAAATAGTCAACATACTTTTTTATTGTTTTGCCCGACATGTCCAGTACGGTTGACATCTCTTCGTAGTTTACAGTTTGGCACGCATTGCTTATGAGCATATATGCTATTTTCCTGAGTGCATCTACATTACGGATGTTGAAGCGCTGTTGTATGTCCTTGTTCAACACTGCATCAAGCAGGCTCTGCACATAGCCGCGCTTGTTGCGCAACGACTGTATTTCTGGAAAACCGCCTTCGTTCAGGTAATCCGCCAATGCCTGTTTGCGTTCCGATTCCGCCTTAGTTGTAATGCCAGTCTTATCAATCTTGTTATATGTGCAATATTCCGAAAAAGAGAATGGATACAGATGTATTTCGTTGTAGCGTCCGGTCAGGTATGTGGAAAGTTCTCCGCTCAACAGCTTCGCGTTGCTGCCAGTGACGAATACGCGCACATCGTTGCGAAGCAGACGGTTTACAAGCAGATGCCATCCATCGACATTCTGGATTTCATCAAAGAAAATGTACTTCACATCGGTTCCGTAGGTCTGGTAAATGCACGACAGCAGAGTATTCAGGTCTTCGGCCTGCATGCTTGCCATACGGTCGTCGTCGAGGTTGACGTAAGCGTATTTTATTTTTCGCTCTTTCAGAACCTTGTGGCAAAGAGTGGATTTTCCGCTTCGTCGTACACCTATGACAACCTGTGCAAGATTGCTTTCGAACTCGAACAGTTGTTCTTCCTTGCGAGAAATCCATTGCTGATGCTTGTATTTTTCAACTTCATCTTTCTGTTCTGCAAGCACTTGAAGTATGATTTTTTCTTCTACCATATCTGCATTTTTATTGCCGCAAAGATAATATATCTTTTTTATAAATTCCAATAAAATGCAAAAATATTGCACTTATATTCCCATAGAATGACATTTTATCGGAATATATTCCCGTATAATGCAAGTTTTATCATTATCTTTCTGCAAGGATTTTATTTATTGCCCTATCATCCATTCGGTTGTTCCACAGCAATACTATAATAATTTTCGTCTCTTGAATATAATAGAAAATCCTAACATGTTTTGAGTGAAGTACACGCAAAATTTTACCATTGTATTTATGTGTTGTTTCGGTAGTTCCTAATTCAGGAAAATCTGATAGCAAATCAATTTGTGAAATAATATTGTCATATACTTGCAATGCAACATTCTGACCATGTTTGTCAATGACATATCCAATAATTGAAGCTAATTCGTTTTCAGCTTCTTTAAGCCATTGAATCTCTTTCATGCCATCATAGCTTTGATGCGAGCCTTAACTTCTTCGTGCGATACAAATTCGGCAGTACCGTCATCGATGCATTTCATTCGCTCGTTGAGAAGCTTTTCTACTTCAGCTTCGCTGTAGCAACATGGACTTGTTGTTTGTTTTTTCTCGCTTTGTCCAACTAGTTCCATAGCAAAGCACTTCACCTTTCGCGTTAGTTCTTCAGGTGAGAAATGTCCATAATCGGGCAGATTGATATTTATAGAAACCCCATCCATAACAAATTCAATTAATCATCTGCAAAAATAGTGATATTTTATTTTTGACATTGAAATGAAACAAAAATAATTTGCATACTGCATATTTGTGCAAAGTTAGGCTCTTAAAATTTATTTGAAATTATTCCGCTATAAGTTTTATTTTTGTGCAAAAATTTAGGACATGGAATTTGATTCTGGTTATTGCTCTGATAAAGAATTATCTTTCTTGTTGGAAGATTTGATTCAAGGAACAAGGAATTGGCTTATTATAGTAAGTCCGTTTGTTCGAATTTCAGGGAGAATAAAAGGATATTTAGAGAAATTACTATCAAGAAAGGTCAAGGTTATTTTAGTTTATAAAACGAATAGCGACAAACTTGTAAACATAAAAGAAGAAGATTATCAATGGTTAATTGAAAATAATGTCCAAGTCAAAAGTTCCAGAAATTTACATGCAAAGTGCTATATAAATGAAAAATGTGCACTTGTTACATCAATGAATTTAGTTGATTATTCATTGTCAAATAATTTTGAAATGGGGGTTGCTTATTCAGCAAAATCAGACTATGATGCTTATATGTGTATTTTGAAAGATGTCTTGCAGATTAATTGTGATGGGTCCAAAATAGATTTTAATTATTATAAAAGTAATTACGACAAAGGATTTTGCATAAGAACTGGTGTTGAAATACCTTTCAACATAGATAAACCTATGTGTGACGAAGCATGGGAAGAATGGTGTAAAACTGGAGATCCTGATACGCCAGAGAAATATTGCCATTATACAGGTGAGGAATCTAATGGAGAAACTAGTGTAAGGTATCCAATAAAATATGAAAATTTTCGAGAAGCATGTACTGAGTATAATATAAGTGATTTTCGAGACAAAAGCATGTGGAAAAAAAAGAATAAGTAAAATTGGTTTGAATAGATTATTTTTGCAAAAATTTTACATCGATGTTAGACCGTATTAGAAAAATAAGCGAAGAGGTTGCAAATTTCGCACCCAAGGCATTAAGCGAAGTTGAAGATTTCAGATTAAAATACTTGTCGAAGAAGGGCTTGATACCCGCATTGTTCGACGATTTCAGGAATGTCCCAGCCGAACAGAAAAAGGAAGTCGGCCAGCGCATAAACGAGCTTAAGCAGACGGCTCTTGCCAAGTTGGAAGAACTGAAAGCATCGTTGCAGGTAAGCAACGACGGCAAGGTGGAACTTGACCTCAGCCGTCCCGGCGACCCGATGAATCTCGGTGCACGCCATCCGCTGTCGATAGTAAGGAACGAAATCGTGAACATCTTCACAAAAATCGGTTTCAGCGTAAACGAAAGCCAGGAAATCGAGGACGATGCTCACTGTTTCGAGAAGATGAACTTCCCGCCCGACCATCCGGCACGCGACATGCAGGATACTTTTTTCATCTCGTCGGATATGAACGTATTGCTCCGCACCCACACATCGTCGGGACAGTCGCGCGAAATGGAAACAATGACTCCGCCAATCCGTAGCCTTTCACCTGGACGAGTTTTCCGTAACGAGGCTATTTCGGCACGTGCTCACTGCCAGTTCCACCAGATTGAAGGTCTCTACGTTGACAAAAATGTTTCATTCGCCGACCTCAAGCAGACGCTCGACTACTTTGCAAAGGAATTCTTCGGCGAGAAGTCGCAAATCCGTATGCGTCCGTCATATTTCCCGTTCACCGAGCCGTCGGCAGAGGTGGATGTAAGCTGTTCGCTTTGCGGTGGCAAAGGCTGCAATGTATGCAAGGGCAGCGGTTGGCTAGAGATTCTCGGCTGCGGTATGGTTCACCCCAACGTCTTCAAGGCCGCTGGCATCGACCCGAAGGTTTATTCAGGCTTCGCATTCGGCATGGGCATCGAGCGTATCGCCATGTTGCGCTTCGGCGTCAAGGACTTGAGGTTGTTCTTCGAGAACGATATCAGGTTCTTGGAGCAGTTCACGGCGGCGTATTAATGTTTAATTGGACTAAAAGAAGAAAAGGCTAACAGGCTTGCAGGCTAACAGCCAATTGTCCGAGAGCCTATTCCTTGTTGTTTTAAACCATAATAAATATGAGCAACTTTGAAGACCTAAAAATATGGACTAATTCCAGGGTCATTGTGAACCAAATATATAGAATGATGGAGAATCACAAAGATTTTGGTTTTAGAGACCAGATTCAAAGGGCAGCTGTATCAATAATGAATAATATTGCGGAAGGAAAAGAAAGTGGTTCAGACAAAATATTTATTCGTTATCTCGTAATTGCAAAAGGCAGTTGCGCAGAGGTTAAAAGTATGCTTTATTTATGTGAAGATTTGGGAATCTGTAATACAGAAGAAGCCGACAAATTACGAGAATTGATTGAGAATCAAATTCATGCAATCCAAAAATTCATATCATACCTCAAAGGGTAACCAGCAAGCAGGAGAATACCAGGACAACAGACAAACTGGGCGACTGTCAGCCTGTTCGACTGTCAGCCTGTCAGCCCATCAGCCCATTTTTATTCTCCACGGCCTCTTCGACTGCACCCTCTCCTGGAACCCCATCGCCGACCAACTTTCGTCAATATTCTCTGTCCACAACCTTCCCCTCCGCAACCACCGCGATGCAAAACGCTATCCGACAATGTCGTTCAACGAGATGGCAGACGATATTAAGCAGTATGCCGACGAAAACGGAATTGAAAAATTTATCTTTGTAGGACATTCCTTGGGAGGAAAAACCGCTATGCAATTTGCACTGAAATATCCGAAGATGATTGAAAAACTGGTTGTCGTTGACATTTCTCCTTGCCGGATGAACTCGCTTGTAGAACACAATCCCATTATAACCAACTTGTTGAATCAGATATTGGCGATAAAAAATCTTCCTCTCCACGATTTCCACTCGCTTGCCGAATTTGCCAACGGAATTTCCACTTTCGACGAAGACACCAAACGTGCAATTATCGGAAACATAAAATACGATGGCAAAGCATTTTCGTGGTATCTGGACATTGATGCCGTATTCAACAATTTCGACAAATTGACTGGCGGTTTCAATGTGGATGATTTCATTGACAAGAAAATAGAAGTCCCTACTTTGTTCATCAGGGCATTAGATTCCGAATTTTTGCCTTCGTCAGACTACAAGGCAGCAAAATACATATTTCCAAACAGCGAAATAGTTGAAATTCCCGGTTGCACACATAGAATTCACCTTGAAAAACCGAAATTATTAGCCGAAGAAATCTCAAAATATCTGCTGCGATAAATTTTTCTTCCACATTTCAATAATAAAGCATACTTTTGCGGAAATAATTGAAACTTGCAATGGATAGAACTTACGCAGGAATTCCAGAAGAATACAGCGGCTACGACAATGCTAAGGTTGTCGTTCTGCCAGTGCCTTACGACGAGACATCCACTTGGGTGAAAGGTGCCGACCAAGGTCCCGAAGCCTTCCTCGAAGCATCGGAAAACATGGAAATCTACGACCTCGAATCGGATACCGAAGTCTATAAGCGCGGCGTGTGGCTCGACGACATCATGGACTGCGACAAAGATCCCGAGAAGATGGTCGAACAGGTGAAGGCAAAAGCCGACAAGTTCTACAACGATGGCAAGCTGTTCACAATGATTGGCGGAGAACACTCGGTTTCGATTGGTGCAATAATGTCAACTGTTGAGCATTTCGACAACCTGAGTGTGCTGCACCTCGACGCGCATTCCGACCTTCGCAGCGAATACGAAGGCTCTCCGTTCAGCCACGCCTGTGCAATGCACTGGGCATCAAAGCATACCAATCTTATTCAGGTTGGAATCCGCAGTATGGACATTTCAGAAAAGCAATACTCGAAGCGCAAAAATGTTTTCCGTGCCGAAGATATTGCAGAACGCACCGATGACTGGCAGCAGGAAGTAATCGACAAACTTACCGACAATGTTTACCTCTCCATCGACCTTGATTATTTCGACCCGTCGGTACTGCCATCCACAGGCACACCCGAACCTGGCGGAATGACCTGGTATCCGACGCTCAAACTGCTCAAGAAATTGGCAAAGCAGAAAAAAATAGTCGGTTTCGACATCGTTGAACTTGCACCGAACCCTGCCGACAAGTCGTCGGATTTCCTTGCAGCAAAATTGTATTTCAAGATTTTAACTTACATATTCGAACTTTAAAAACACAAAAGAAATGGAAAAAGGACCTATTTCACAATTCATCACACATCACTACCGTCATTTCAACTCGGCAGTTATCGTTGACGCTGCAAAGGCATACGACGAACATATTAAGGCAGGTGGCAAAATGATGCTTGCTATGGCTGGTGCAATGAGTACCGCCGAAATCGGACTTTCGCTCGCCGAAATGATCCGTCAGGACAAAATCAGCATCGTATGCTGCTCGGCAAACAACCTCGAAGAGGACATCATGAACCTCGTGGCTCACAACCACTACTACCGCGTTCCCAACTACCGCGACCTTACTCCGGAACAGGAACACGAACTCCTCAACAACCACTACAACCGTGTTACCGACACCTGCATCCCCGAAGAGGAAGCTTTCCGTCGTCTCGAACACCACCTTGTAGACATTTGGAAGGACATGAAGGCTAAGGGCGAACGTCTTTTCGCATGGGAAGTTATTTACAGACTTCTCCGCAGCGGCGTTCTCGAACAGTACTACGAAATCGATCCGAAGGACAGCTGGGTTCTCGCAGCTTGCGAAAAGAATATTCCTATCATCGTTCCGGCATGGGAAGACTGCACAACAGCAAACATCTACACCGCTCACTGCATCCGTGGCGAATTCGACCCGTCGATCTCGATGATTAAGAACGGTATCGAAACAATGATTTTCCTCACCGAATGGTACAAGAAGAACAGCGGCGGCAAGGGCGTTGGCTTCTTCCAGATTGGTGGTGGTACAGCAGGAGACTTCCCGATTTGCGTAGTTCCTATGATGGAGCAGGACCTCGAATGGCACGGTACTCCATTGTGGGCCTACTTCTGCCAAATTAGCGACTGTACAACATCATACGGCTCGTACTCGGGCGCAGTTCCGAACGAAAAGATTACCTGGGGCAAACTCTCGAAGGACACTCCTCGTTTCATCATCGAATCGGACGCAACCATCGTAGCTCCGCTGTTGTTCAGCTATGTTTTAGGTTGGTAATTGTATCAATTAGTAAATATGTAGCGGAAATTCAGCCTTTGGATTTCCGCTTTTTTATATTGCAACTACCTGAAAACAAATTAATTATTAGTTCAATTCCATGTTTTACGCATTTTTGTAAAAAATTATCTGTTTTGATGTAATAAAAAGGGCAATTCTCTGTCTAATATGGAAGCAAAACGCAGAAATAATGGAGAATAAAGAATCAAAATTTATCAACCTGGTGCGAGAACACAAGCGTACAATATACACGGTATGCTATCTCTTTACCAGTCAGAAGGAGGATGTCGAGGATCTTTTCCAGGAGATTCTGATACGAATCTGGAACGGAATGGAAGGCTTTGAAGAACGAAGCAACATGAATACCTGGGTGTACAAGATTGCACTCAATACGGCACTGAACGAAAAAGCGCTAAAAGGCAGATGTCCCCAGACTTTGCCGCTCACCATGGACATAAATCCATACGATGAAGCAAACACATCGGACGCTCGCATTTCGGAACTTCACGAGCGGATTCTTCGCCTTGATATGGCCGACAGAGCATTGGTGATGCTGTGGCTCGAAGACTTGTCGTACGACGAGATTGCCAGCATAATTGGCATTTCGTCGCAGAATGTCGGTGTCCGTTTGGTTCGCATAAAGGAAAAACTTATAAAAATGGCTAATAATAAATAATAGAGGTATGGAAACAAGAACAGAAAACACGGGAGCAAAAAATCCATTGGAGGAAACCAAAATGCAATACGATAAAATGCAGGAAAAATTTTCGAAGCGTGATATTGTAAACGACAAGCCTTTCGAAGAGGAAATAGATAAACAAACTGCGCGTTTCAGACGGAAAAGGATTTTTATCGCAGCAAGTTACCTAATTGGAACTGCTATAAGCATATACGTATTACAATTTGTAATGCAGTTGTCACCATGGATAAGTGTCAGTCTTGCGCTGATATTGATAGCATCGTTGATCGTAGAACTTAATCTTTATGGCAACTTTATAAACAAAGTAAAGACAGACAACGACATACTTACCTTTGCAAAGGAAACAAGGCGAATGCAGCGCAACTATATATTCTTCTATCTGGCGGTATCCATTCTGCTTGTCCTCTGGGTAATCTTGCTTATTATGAACATGGACCCTTATTTTGCAAATGAGGAATATTGCCGCAGCATAAAACAGCGTGCATTATTTATCGGTTTGCCAGTATTCCTACTGATTGTCGTGTATATCGTATATAAGATGCGTAAATTAAGCCAGACAAACATGATAATCAATCAGATAGAAAAGCAACCGCTTATACTTAACCGCAAGGTTCTAGCATTTGGAATAATAACTCTTTGCATATACCTGATTGGGCTTATATTCAAGATATTCCATATTCCATTTGGCAGCCTGATTGTTATTGCTGGAACATTGATGTCGGTCGTTTTGGTAATTGTCATTGCGAGTATGCTTGCTCATAATGGAACGCCAAAGATTCTTGCGGCCTTGGGTGCCTTATTTGTAATATTTTTACTTCTAAGCATACATTTTCTGATAAGCCACTGGCCATTCTCCGAAATACTTCTTGCCGTATCGGGAATATTGCTTGCAAGCTCCACTATATGCTATTTCGTCAAGCGACGCAAAGCATAACAGTAAAATCAACAAAAATGCCCATCGTTTATGGTGGGCATTTTTTGTATTAGTTCGATTTGCTTTTGTCCTTGACCTTCTTTTCGCCAAGTACGCACCAGCGAATAAACGGGATGCGATGCAAAATTTCGTACATCAGCGGAGGCAAAGTAAAGACAACCACAATCATTATAAGATATATTGCTACTGGTGGTAGTGTAGTGTACATTTTCAGCATGTAGCCAAAGCTTGCAATAACTAGGTAATGGAGCACATAAATGCCGTAACTCGAGCGTGTCATGTAGGAAGCAAAACGATTAGTCCTGTCGAAGCACGATTTGAACCAACCCATCATCGCAATTGTCATTAACCATCCGTACAAGCAATTTAGCGGACTGCCAAGGTATTCGGGTGTGGTATTGTTTTCTCCAAATGTAAGAACTGTCAATACCGTTCCCGAAATCACCGCACATATCATTAGCGGAATCCAAGCCTTGCCAAGCCGTTCCTGTACCTCATCGTGCGAAAATACAAAGTAGCCCAGCAGAAGCATAATCAGATAGAAAAACGGCTTGTAAAGATTGTAAAGACCATCTGCTGACTCGGGACGAGGATTGCTTATCAGTGTCTGCTGACCTGCCCAGAAAAGTACACCGAGCATAATAATGACGATAATGTTGGACTTTCCACACAAGTTCCAAAATTTGTCTTTCGAATCGAACAACCTTATAAGCAATAGTATCAAGCATATAAGCCATAGGACTTGGACAAACCAAAGTGGTCCTGTACCACTAACGGACCAAACAAAGAACTTAATTGGCTGTGGGACATTAGCCAACACATCTGTACCACCCACATGTGTGTTGAAGAACCCCGTCATCCAATGAAATATAAATAGACCTATGGTGCTAGGCACCAGCAATTTGCGCGTACGCGACTTTATCCACACTTTTGCAGAATGCTTCTCTAATGAATAACGGGCACTGATACCTGCCAATATGAACAGCATCGGCATAAACCAAGGGTAAAGAATGTACATCAGCAGATCCTGATATTGAGGACTATCGCCAAAGCCACCCACTCCACCAAATACGCCTTTGTTGTTGTAGAAATAGATAACATGGTACAACAGCACCAGCAGTACAGTTACCCAGCGAAGATTGTCTATCCAATACTTCCTCATAGCAAACCGTCTGTCAATGCTTTATCTGACAACATTTGTGAATACTGGTGCTGCACCATTTTCAACTGTCACATAAACTTTGATTTCACGAGTTGGCATTTCGGGATTGTCCTCGCGTGGAAGGTCAACGGCAGTAAACAAATATTCAACGCCATTGGGAAGATTGCGCGATGCAACAGTCTTTGCTTCTGCGTGAAGCATAGGATAACCATCGACAGCAGCATTGAAGATTGCAGTTTCCTCATCGTTTACATTGTGCTGTTCTGGGAATTCGTCCAGCTTAACATATTCGCCTTCGAGGAATCCACTTGCTTTCAAGAAGTTGTCGATTTCCTTCGGCATGGCGTCCATGCGAGCTGCACGCACGCCATAACCATTGAGGATTTCTGCCTTTGGCTGTTTCTCTGCCAAATCCTTAACACTCGACTCCAAGCCTCCACTACCGAATGTGCAGAACGGAACAATCTTCTTGCCGCTCAAATCGGTATTTGCAAGGAAAGTTGCAACTGGCGGAGCGTATGTGCCAAACCAAACAGGATAACCGATGAAAATTACATCGTAGTTGGCAATATCAGCTGCAAGCGGTTTGATTTCCGTAACAGTACCCTGTTCGCGTTCCACAATGCAACGGTCGATTGTTGCCTGAAAATCGCCATCGTAAGGATTTACAGCGACAATCTCCTCGATGTCGGCATTGAGTTTTGTAGCAATTTCGGTTGCTACGGCCTTTGTGTTAGATGTTTGCGAATAGTAGAGAACCAAAACCTTGGGAGCTTCCTTTTCGGTTGATTCTTCTTTGTTTTCATTCTTTGTACCGCATGAAATTGCTGTTACAGCGGCAGTTGCAATGACTAGCATAAGCTTTAAATTTTTCATATTGAATATTGTTTAATGTTTTGCCTTGAAAAATGTTTGATGCAAAGGTAATATTTTTTGGTAACTATATACATGTTGACTATAATAGATATAGTTTAACCCTCTTATTCGTCATTCCGCAAGTTAGAACAATAACGCGATACGGAAAGGGAGCGTAATATTGTTCAACTGTGCGGAATCTCCTGTTGAAACGGTTTCAGTTGGAGATTCCGTACAGACAGGCTCACACGACACGTCCCTTAGTCGGTTCGCTTTGTCTTACGGAATGACACAGAGGGTAAAAAATTTACCTATTTTTTCGTTGCTATTTGGGCATCGCTTGCAGACCGCTGTCGGTCATAAGTCCGCGGGCAATGAGGTCGCGACAACGTTGTTTGTTTAACTCCGTCCAGTGGCTATTTTTGCGACGCGGCGAAAGGCGTTGCGCACATCTGCCATCGGGCAGACGCTTAAGCGTACTGTCGATCCAACCAAAGCAAAGAGCCTCTTCAACCACATCAATGTATGGAATGCAGTCGGTACGTGAAATCTTGGTGCGATTTGTCGTAACCCAACATTCTTTGGCTACCTTGTGGTTGTCGATGAACCACTGGCGCAATTCGGCACGGGTGGTGTATTCCAGGAGATTAGTGATTTGCATAATTGTAAAGTTTCAGAGGATCTTTGGTTTTAACACTTACAACTACCTTCTCCCTTTCTTCTCAAGGTACTTTATGAGGAACTCCGGTCGGTCGGTTTGGATAATGTTTGCGCCCATGTTGAGGATTGGACCATACACCGCATCTGGATTGGGACTAGTAAATGCGCGGTCATCGTCGTAATTGCCGCAAAGCGAACCCCACAGGGTGTTCACCCAAACTTTTGCTCGCGATGCGGTTACTTTGCCGGCAAGAGATTTCACTTTTTCATCCAATGAGCCAAAACATAGTTCAAAGGCTGGTGGTTTCAAAGCAAAATACTTATTGAAGGCTGCTATATCTGTTCCTGCAGAAATGCCAACCACAGGCATATAAATCATATTTGTTTTATGCTCTTTCATCACTACAGCAACCTTATCACTAGACCATCCACTTTTGATAATCACCTGATTAGTCATCCCAAGTTCTTCCGTAATTGCAAGTACTTGGTCGTAGTAGTCGAAGCCTTGGTCAACATTCACTAGCACACGATCCTTGCATATTTCCAATGCCTGACGCAGTGTCGGGATTTTCATTCCAGGAATAGCGATGCCGTGACCTCGCTTAAGGTCGAATGCTTGTAATTGTTCGTAGGTATAATCGGCTATGGCTCCACTGCCAGTGCTTGTGCGGTCAAGCGTCCAGTCGTGGCAGAGCACCAAAATGCTGTCGCGAGTCAGTTTGACATCTATTTCAACCATATCTACGCCCATATTTATGGCCGATTCGATAGCGGAAAGGGAATTTTCGGGCCAGTTACGCCAGTCGCCACGATGAGCCACAACTGCCACATAGTTAGGGTTGTGCAACACATTGGAAATTCGCTGCTCGATGGGCATTGGCTTCGCCTTTTTCTGACCGTATGCCGACAAGCAGAACGCCAAAGCAATCAACAATAAAAATTGCTTTGCAAACCACCTTATTGGATATGAAATATGCATTGTTTTTCGGTTGATATTAGTATAATTGACGCAAAAATAGGAAAAAAATAACAGATGGCTTCGCCGTTTCTAAGTTTCTATGGGCGATGCCCGTTTAACTTTGTTGAGGTCTTCGCCGTTCTAAGTTTCAAGTTGGTTGATGTTCAAATTTTTAATCCACAATTTTCGAACTTTGTCTTATCTTTGCGATATGTTACGCTATAACATACACGACTGCGCCGAAATGATGGACGCCATTCAGCGGATTGGCTTTCTGCCTTTGCTAGAAAGCGGAATATATGGTTTTTCGGCAAATGCGCTGGTTGACCCCGACTGCCGCTATGTACAACTGCCCGATGGCGGCTGGGACTGGCCTTTGTGGAAATGGAAAGGCGACATTGTAAGGGAAGGCGACTGCGTGTATGGTAAGTTTTTCGCAGGGAAAGCAGGATTCATAAGCACAGAGTGGTGGCCGGATTTCTGCAACTACCGCAGAAGTACGCATCCCGCCCCAGATGAAGGTTCGATAGAAGAAACAATATTGGCAATTCTGAGCAGCCGTGGCAGTATGATTACACGCGAACTGCGTTCGGCATGCGGTTTCGATGGACCAAAGATGCGCAGTCGTTTCGATAGCTATGTCACCCGCCTGCAGATGGCTTGCCGCATTGTTACTGAGGACTTTGTGTATCCTACCGACAAGCATGGTCACGAATACGGCTGGGGCTGGTCGCTACTGACAACGCCAGAACTACTATATGGCAAACCTGCCTGCCAATGCCTACGCTCGCCTGATGAATCGTACAAAAGGATGATGGACTATCTGCAGAATCTGCTTCCAGATGCTTCAGAAAATCAAATAAGAAAACTATTGAAATAATACCGATAAACGCATGAATAACAACCTTAAGATTTTTATAATGCTCGTTATGCTACTCGCTGGTACGATGGCTGTAGCACGAGAGCAAAGTTATATCCTTACCTCGCCCAATGGCAAACTAGTAAGCAACATCGTAGCATCAAGCGACGACGAACTGTCCTACGACATAGCTTTTGACGGAGTGCAGATTTTGAAGCGTTCTCGTCTGACACTCAATCGTGTATATGGTGCAACTACAACCGATCGTCTGCCAGTGAAAAAGGTAACACGCCGCTCAGTTGACGAGAAGGTGCCATCGCCATTCTATCGCCAAGCCGAGATGCGAAACCATTACAATGAACTGACTCTGCAAATCAAGGACGGCCTATGGGTTGATTTCCGTGCCTATGATGAAGGTTTCGCCTACCGCTACCGCACCGACATTGATTGCACGGTAAAGAACGAACTAGTAGAGTACAACTTTGCTGATGATTGGCAAGCCACAGTGCCGTATGTGCGTGGTTTCGATGAGAAAAATCCAACAGGACAATATTTCAATTCGTTTGAACATCCATACATTACCGATACTTTGTCGCAACTCGACCCGCGCCATTTGGTATTTCTGCCGTTGGTGGTGCATGCCGCTAACGGAATACAGGTTTGCCTTACCGAAAGCCATCAGGAACATTTCCCGGGACTTTACCTAAAAGGTACAGGCATTGCCGGTCAACTGCGTGGCGACCAGGCCCCATGTCCCGACCAGTTAGAACAAGGCGGACACAATAATCTGCAAGAGATTGTAAAGACTCGTAAAAATTGGATTGCTCAGCTCTCCAAGGGCAACGAAACGCCTTGGCGCATTGCCATGCTGGCACATACCGATACCGAACTGGCAATGAACAACATGAGCTATCTGCTTGCTCCTGCTTGCCGTCTCAGCGACATCAGTTGGATACGCCCCGGCAAGGTGGCATGGGACTGGTGGAATTGCTGGAACATCAGCGGAGTTGACTTTGAGGCAGGCATCAACAACGACACCTACAAATATTACATCGACTTTGCTGCTCAATACGGCATCGAATATGTAATCCTCGATGAAGGTTGGGCTGTCAACCTAAAGGCAGACCTCTTGCAAGTGGTGCCAGAAATCGACTTGCCAATGCTTGCGAAGTATGCCGATGAACGTGGCGTAGGACTAATACTTTGGGCTGGATATTATGCATTCAAGCGCGATATGGAAAAAGTCTGCAAGCATTACAGCGAAATGGGTATCAAAGGCTTTAAGGTTGACTTTATGGACAGCGACCATCAGGCAGTCAACGAGTTCTACTACCAGTCGGCAGAACTCTGCGCCAAATATCATCTGATGCTCGATTTCCACGGCGCCCACATCCCTGCAGGCATCAACCGCACATATCCAAATGTACTCAACTTCGAAGGCGTATATGGCCTTGAGAACCTAAAATGGTCGCCTACCGATTTCGACATGGTAAAGTACGATGTGCAGATACCTTTTATCCGTCAGGCAGGCGGACCAATGGACTATACGCCCGGAGCAATGCGTAATGCTGCAAAATACTGCTATGCCCCTGTTTGGACAGAACCGATGAGTCAAGGCACCCGTTGCCACCAGTTGGCACTCTACCTAGTGCTAGACCAGCCGATTGCCATGCTCTGCGATGCTCCGACAGAATATATGCGCGAGCCGGACTATACCCGATTCCTTGCCTCCATTCCTACCGTGTGGGACGAAACTCGCGTTCTGCAGGGCGAAGTTGGCGAATATATTGTAACTGCCCGCCGTAAAGGCTCAACATGGTATGTGGGAGGCATTACCAACTGGACTGAGCGTGACCTGAAAATCGACCTATCATGCTTGATAAGCGGTAGTGTCAACACCCTTATCTACAAGGACGGAGCAAACGCACACCGCAAAGGCAGCGATTACCGCGTAGACCGCCTCAACAACATAAACGGTACAATTGATATTCATTTAGCCCCTGGTGGAGGATTTGTTATGAAAGTGGAATGATATGAGAGCTAAATGTTGTGAAATGACATTCATTTTATTGATGACACAAATAAATCTGCTTAAAGATTTGGACAAATGTCGGATAGACTTTCATCCAAAAGTTGTTTAAAAATATACGATTTGGACAAATGTCGTATAGACTTTCGTCCAAAAGTGTTGCATGATTCATTTTTATGTTTTATCTTTGCCGCATAATTTATTGTTATGGACAAGTATAAAATTATCGGTAGAGAAAAGGAGCAGAACCTTCTTAAAACATTGTGTAACAAGCAAGAATCACAACTGATTTCTATATATGGAAGACGGCGTGTCGGCAAGACATACCTTGTAAAATGTTTCTTCAACAACGATTTTGACTTCTTCTTTACGGGAAGTTACAATGTTTCGACACAGGTACAACTAAGTTTGTTCAGCAACGCGTTGCAGCAATACAGCCACACACCACAGCCAATATTTAAGTCGTGGTTCGAGGCATTTTCTGCTCTCCAGTCGTACTTGTCAGCATTAAAAAAGGAACGAATTGTGGTTTTTATCGATGAAATTCCTTGGATGGATATGCCCAATGCAAATTTCATTTCGGCATTCAGCTACTTCTGGAATTCGTGGGGCTCTACTTTCGCTCCGCTAAAACTTATTGTCTGCGGTTCGGCTACTACTTGGATGCTCGACAAATTTGTCGGCGACAAGGGCGGTCTTTACGGACGTTCGAACAGAACAATATATCTTGCTCCATTTTCATTATACGAGACAGAGCAGTTCCTTATCAACAGAAATATTGTTTGGAATAGAGAGCAAATCCTTGAAGCATATATGATTATGGGTGGCATACCATATTATCTGGATATGCTTGATGGAAGTTTGCCTTTGTCAAAAAATATCGACAATCTTTTCTTTAGCGAAACGGGAGAATTGCGACGTGAGTACGATTTTCTTTTCCGTTCACTATACAAAAATTCAGAGTTATATACTCGTATAGTTGAATGTATGTCGCGGAAACTAATGGGAATGACGCAGATGGAAATCAAGGAGGAAATCAATGGCGCCGCTGGTGGCAATTTTTCCGATGCTCTCGAAAATCTTGTCAACTGCGATTTTGCTCGCAAATACAATTCTTTCGGCAAGAAGAGCAAAGATGCAATGTATCAGTTATCAGACCAATATACACTGTTCTATCTGCGATTTGTTATGAACGGAAGCGGACAAGATGCTAATTTCTGGACAAATATTGATGCACATACCCACGACAGTTGGGCTGGATACGCTTTTGAGCAGGTGTGTTTTCATCATATACAACAAATAAAGCGCAAACTTGGGATAAGCGGTATTATGACAAACGCCTACAGCTGGATGTGCAAGCCGAAAGTTGACAAGGACGGAACAGAATGGAAAGGTGCGCAGATTGACTTGCTTCTGCATCGTGCCGACAGCATAATAAACATCTGTGAGATAAAGCATTCAAAGCATCCGTATGTTATAACAGCCGACTATTACAAACATATTGTAGAGCGCAATTCCATTTTTGCCCACCATACCAAGGCAAAAGAAAAATTGCACAATACATTCATAACAACCAACGGTTTACAACAAAATATGTATTCCAATATGGTACAGTCACAAGTTGTTCTTGACGATTTATTCAAGGACGAGTATTAAAAAACGGCAGATACTGCCATTTCAAAATGATCAAACTACATTTATTCTTTAATGAGTTTTACAATTTGATTTCCAAATTTTATAAAATAAATTCCAGGCACAAAACCACTCATATTAAGCGTTTCAAATTCACTATCAATACGTCTATTAAGTATGGCCTGTCCTAATTCATTATATATTGTAACCATGGAATTTACTGCACCTTCTATATTTATAAAATCGCTTGTTGGGTTTGGATAAACCTTTATATTTTTAAAAAGATCCCATTGTCCTATAACATTGCCGAGGCTATCAAGATAAACTGTATCATGAACTGTTATATAGGTTGTATCATGAACCTCTAAATATAATGTATCGATATATAAGGTATCCAAATAGACAGGCTCCTTAATAACATCCCATACTTCTGTCCAATCAACGGCCTTATCTGCAGGAATATTTTCCCATGCAACATCAGGTGTGATTCTATGCAAACAATTTAATTTATAATAGTATGCGTCATAAACGCTTTTACACCACCATAAATGTTGTGAATAATACTGCGAATAATAAGTATCATAAATATCTAGTGTACTGCCCATGCCATACACAAAATCCATGTTCGGCATAATATATACTGGTTTCATTCGCTTGTCTGCAGCAATCAATATACCACGAACTGTAAATGTAGTATGAAAACTACCAGTATTCTGCCAACCTATTGTGTCATTATTTTCATTAATCATAGGAGAATAAATCATATAACAATATGCAACAGTTGCATCTTTCCAAGAATACCAGAGAACTGTTGGAAAATCCGAACTTTGTCCTTCTATAGAATATGTATTTAGATCGTGGAACGAAATACTATCAATTATATACATTGAATGAGTTCCTAATGTAGATGTATCATTCATACTTATTCGTAAATGAGTCAAAAAAATATCTTTCGCTTCATTGAGACTAACAGCAAAAGGATTCTGTCCAAATCCCAAAATACTAACCAAGAATAGACACAATGCAATAAAAAGCTTCTTCATAATCTTAAAATTTAATTTCTTTTTTGTCTCTATGACAACTGAAATGTCAATTTCATTGCAAAAATATGGATTTTTTTTTAATGCTTAAAAAAAACGATAATTTTTATATATTATTTTGAGATTTGGACAAATATCGTGGCGACTTTCCTCCAAAAGTGGTCTAAAAATATATGATTTGGAGGAATGTCGGGTGGACTTTCCTCCAAAAGTGTTGCATAGGTTACTTCTATCTCTCCCGTCTTTCAATCACCTTCTCCAACTTGTACCTATCGCCAGTTGAAGTGCCAATAGCATCGATGAACTGCTGGTCGTAGCCTTGTGTGTCGTAGCCCCAGCGCAGGAAGTCGCCATTCTCATCGGTACGACGGATAATCTGGTCGTTGTATTTCACAATCAGATACTTGGCAAGCTTATCCCAACGCTTCATCATGCGGTCGGTATATTCTATGCTCTTGCTGTTGAGGAAACTGCGACGGTCGGCTGGCATCATGCTCTTGATGGCAAGCAAAACGCTGTCCTGGTCGGCAAAATAGTAGTCCTCGAGTTCCTTCTGTGCCTTGCGTAAGTCGCCAATCATCATCGAGTAGCGCGGATACACCATATTTGCCACCCAGTTGTTCATCCAGAATGCCGACTCGAACGAAAATTCGTTGCGTGGATTGTTCTCCTGACGGAAAGCATCGGGCACCTGCGTAATACAGCAGTACAGAGGCACGTATGCCACCATATTGGCATCATCGCAGTTGAACCAAGTTACACCGCCAACATCGTCGGGCAACCACGAGCGCATCTGGCAGGTCATTGTAAATCCCGACTGCTGTGTAGCAATGGGACGCTCGCGGAAATATGCGACGCTGTCCTTGTCCTTGAAGTGCATCGGCAGAGGACGAATAGGCATTCCCCACGGACCAGCAGTAATGTCGGCGGTCATATCGAGCGGAGTGCCCTCAAAATGGTCGCGCATGTCGTTTTGCAAGTCGCGCAACGAAAGCGGAGCATCGGGCTTTATCCACAGCGGAAGATGGTCGCAGACATCAAAGTCACCGTTAATGTATGGCAGGTACTTGTCCATTTCGGCCTTGCTGTAGTGGTGGCGGAAGAAACTCCACACGCGGGCATCGGCATAGCGCACATTCTCAAAGTCGATGGGACAATAGGCATCGCGGAACGAAAAGTCTGCATCGTTGCCACTGAAAAAGCCAAGTTCGCGCGCCAGCGAGATTACATCGTAGGCGTAAACACATTCCACTTCGGGACGGTTGATATTCTGCAAGTTCTTGCTGCTTATGCTCTTGTACGACTTTTTCTGTTCCTGTGGGAACTGCCTGATACGGCTTAGGTTGGCATGTGCGCAGATACAGTCATCGGGGATTCGCAAAGCCACCCACACGGCGCCCTTGCGATTAGGACCTTTGCCTATTATCTCCATAATCCACGCTTCATTGGGATCGCAGACGGTAATAGTCTCGCCGCTGCTGTTATATCCGTACTCGTCAACGAGTTGCGCCATACAGCTGATAGCCTCGCGGGCTGTTGATGAGCGTTGCAAAGCAAGACGCATAAGGCTGAAATAGTCGAGCAGTCCATCCTTGTTGACAAGCTCAAGGCGTCCGTCGAAAGTGGTTTCCACTATGGTGACCTGCTTTTCGTTCATCAGTCCCACCACATTGTAGGTATATTCCACCTGCTTCACATATTGTCCCTCGTGCGGTGGTCCCCAGCCATGGATGGCGATTAGCTCGTCCTTGTCGTGCCTTCCGGCAGGGCTGTAGAACAGCGAACCAGAGAATCCGAATCCATCGCAGTTGTAAGTACACATTACGCTGCCATCGGCGGATGCTTTCTTGCCTACAATGAGGTTGGTGCATGCGAGTATCGGCTCGGTGCACAAGGCTATAATCAGGGTAATGAAAAATGTTCGTTTCATGAGAAAATGTTTGTGAGTTAGGCGACAAAGATAATGTTTATAAATTAATTATCATTTCCCCGTTATCGTTTCAGATTTCCAACCTGTTAATTTTGCTTGCTCATAATTCTTTACCGCCACTTCCTTGCTGGCATTTGCATAGCAATATTCGCACAAGTGCGGACAGGTGTTGTATTCGCCAATGTCCTTGCTGACCATACATCCGCAAGCAGTACGCTGACCTTTGTCGCGGTTGTCCTTGTGCTTTATAGCGTACAGGTTGGAATTCAGCATAATGGCGTTAGACGGAACAGGCATCGCACCGAACAAACTTTTTTCGATGGTCTTGATTTCCACGCCCAAAAAATCCATCAGGGCAGTGTCCTTGTATGCAAAACGAATCATCAGATTGTCATCTACGCAATGGTTGTGCGATATGCCATCAAGGTCAGCCGCTTCGCCACAGGTAGCCAAATCGTAGTTCCAATTGTTTGATTTGTTCAATTCCACCAACCGCCTAGCAAACTCAAGCATCTGCTCTTTAGTCCATTCGTAATATTTGACCTTGCTTTTATCCAAATTCGCTTTCACTTTTTTGTACAAGGCAATGTCTGCGAAACTGAAAACCAACTTTTCGGTATATCCAACCAATTTGTTGCCAATATTCTCAATCTTGCAAAGCAAATCGTCAATCGAAATCTTATCTGTAAGAATCAGCGGGTCGAAACGCCAAACTACCCTGCCCTTGCCTAATTTTTCGACTAATTGCCGAAATGTCTCAATCCGCTTTTCAAGTGCCGGCACACCTCGTTCCAAGCCTTCCGCAACATAGTCGTTCAGAGTGTATTGAATGTAACAGCCAATGTTACGCTCCTGCAAATAATCAAGGTGTTTCAGCAGTGGCTCTGGGTTTTTCGACCAGAAGACAATGAATCGGGTGTCGCCGTATGCCACATAGCTTTTCACGCCATTGAACGGATTTGTCCATGCCGAATATCCGACTTTCAAACGATTGAAAAACCAGTCGGAGTAAAAGGCGGGAATGTCGGTGCTTCGGCTTGCCGAAACAATCATAGGGAATTGAGCATCAACCCATTCTCCGTTTTCGCGTTGGATTTTATTTTTCTTCCACTGAGCCATGTATGTCGAGAATACCGGTTACAAAAATATGATATTTTTAAATTTTTATTTCTTCTAAAGCACCTGTCTCCGAGTCGATTATGAAACCGCGCACAACAATGTCCTTTGGAACAAGCGGATGAGTCTTGATGGTCTCGACTGTCTTACGGACAGATTCGGGCGTGTCCTTAAAACCCTCCAGCCAATGGTCCAGGTTGATGCCGCACTTGCGGATTGTGTCAAGCGTCTCATCGGTGATACCTCTGGCAATCATTTCGTGGTGAAAGTGGTCGTAGCTCATGTGACAGGCACCGCAATGCGAGTGCGCCACCACCATAATCTCATTCACACCAAGCTCGTAAATGGCGACAATCAGACTGCGCATAGCAGAATCGAAAGCCGAAATGACCAAACCTCCGGCATTCTTGATGATTTTTGCATCACCATTTTTCAGTCCGAGGGCAGCTGGCAGAAGTTCCGTCAATCGGGTATCCATACACGACAGCACCGCAAGTTTCTTGTCGGGATACTTATCAGTCAAGTATTTCTCATAACCTTTCTGTTCAACGAAAGTCTTATTGTAGTTGATTATTTGGTCTATCATATATTATGGTTTTGTTTGTAATGACTTACAAAGGTAAAAAATAAATTAAGACCGAACATAAAATTTTGCCTGAGATACTATTTTGTTTATAGTTGTAAATCAAAGCAATACAGCAAGTTGATTTTTTTGTCATTAGCAAAGACAAGGAAAAAATATATAATTTTGTAAGATTTTATGATTTCAATCGTATCACATACGGAAGATGATTAAGAACGACTAGAAAATGTCACACGAAGAGTTTTCGAACATATACTTACCATTCAGCAGCAAAATGTACGCCCTCGCATACAACATATTGCGAAACAGCGACGAGGCAAGAGACTGCGTACAGGATGTTTATGCCGAATTGTGGCAGCGACGAAACAGCATCGACCGCGACAAATCACCACTGCCACTAGTGCTGACAATGGTGCGCAACAACTGCTTCGACAAACTGAAAGGCAAACATACAGAAAACAACGATTTGGCAGACATACTTTTAGACAACAAAACAGAAGATTCAATCAATGCCAGCAGCACATTGGTCGAAGTTATGAAAATGATAAGTATGCTACCGAAAGACCAGCAAAAAGTACTTCGTCTGCGCACTATAGACGGACTCGAAATACAGCAAATCGAAGAAATAACGCATTTTAGCCGAGAGAATATATACACATTGCTTTCTAGGGCAAGAAAAACATTAAGGGACAATTTTAAATCATTATGACTATGGAAACGAAATCAAATATCGAATCACTACTCATCCGCTTCTACGAAGGGAAAACGACACCCGCAGAGGAAGAAAAACTGATGGATTTTTTCCGTTCCGACGATGTTCCTGCCGAACTTGAAGCCGACCGTAAACTGTTTCTGTCAATGTCAGAAGTCGCCGACACCAATATACCAGACGATATTGCGACGGAAATAAATACTTTTGTCGGCAATCTCATTGATTCGGAAGCGGAGAAAAATCCAGAACCAGCATCACGACAACCTAAAAGCAATGTTTTCCGACTAGAAAAACCTCCAAAAACAATCTGGTATCGGATAGCGGCTGCTGTGTCCGTAATCGCAATAGTCGGGGTTTGCATAATGCAGTTCCAAAATCAAGAATCTAATGAATCGCCATTCCGCGACACTTGCGCTAGCGTAGAAGAAGCAGCAATGCAGATTGAGAGAGCAAACAACATAGTTTCCCGTTCTATACAAATGTGCAAGCAGCCTGCGCAAGAAGCCATTCAAAAGACAAATTCAAAAATTAACAAGATAAAAAATCAGTCAAAACTTTAAAAATCAAGGAATATGAAACGATTAATAATAACAATTGCAATTATTGCCTGCGCATTTGCAGCAATGGCACAAAACAAGATTTTCGAAAAGTACGCCAAAATGGAAGATGTGGATTTCGTTTGCATAAACAAAGCAATGTTTAACCTAGCAAACTCAGTCTTGGATGCAGAACTCAGCAACCTTGGCGGCATAGAAAAAATGCTTATCATAAATTCGAGCACCGCAAAGAGCAAGAGTCAGATAGACAGGGACATAGAAGCTTTAAGCAATGATCGCAACTACGAAATACTTATGACCGCACACGATGGTAGCGACAATGTTGTTTTTTTCTTTACCGACAAACGCAATCCGCATGAACTAATAATAGCCACACAGGAAAAGGAGGAAAGCTCGATTCTCGTTTGTGCAGGAAGTTTCTCCTCAAAAGAAGTATTCGAAATGCTTAATGGCGAAGGGGATTAAAATCTTAAAATTTACTTACTTACGAAAGCAACTGCTCAATACAGTTGCTTTTTTGTTAGTTAAAATTCAGCAATAGATATGGAAGAACCTAAGTTGAACTTAGACTATCTTCCTAGTTTTTCGTGATAACAGTTTTTACCTCATCTATAATCTGCTGGCAACGGGCATGTGACATCTTGGTATTCGTGCCAACTATAATCATGTCCTCGTCGCTGGGAAGTCCTTTGAAGTTGATAGTAGTGGCATGCTCGCCAATGGTCTGGTCATTGGTAAGGTCGTAGGCAGGTGCAAGCTCCCAGCGACCATCACGGCAGATGAAGCTGAAATTTCGAGCGTGGTCGTCATAGTTGCGGACATAATGGTTGAAAACCATGCGCCGAAACTGCTGCTCAACGGCATCGGGCGACTGAGTGAGATACCCAGTAAGCTGCAACAGGCTATGGTAATCCATTTTAGGTGGAGAAAGCGGCTCGTTGAGCAGTCCACTTGCTGTTGCTATATGCAGTCGCTCACCATGTTCATCTATGTCGAACCTACGCGTGGCGAAATATTTGCCTTCCATAAGCCTGAATTCGGGCACATCGACGCCTGCGCGTTTTGCCAGCTCGTTGCAGTGGTATTCCTGTTGACCTATATCAATAGGGTCGAAGGTGTGTCGGAATTTGACAAGCCAATGACCAGTGCTGTCACTATACAAACATTTCGGGCGAACTCCTCCCGAATTACCACTGCCAGCCAGCAACAAGTCAGACCCTTCGTCTGTCTTTTCCGACAGCACATCGAGAGCAAGTTTCTGCATCTCGTCAAGCGAAAGTTGCGATTTGCTACCACCGACAACTGTCTCTGGCACATAGCATAATGCTCCCATACCGGAACTGCCGACTAGACTAAGCCGCTGAACAGGTGTCAAAGCATTGTATTCGATGCCTTCGCTTCGCAGAACCTTGCGCAGCAAATACTCCCCATAACCACCAGGAATACTGTCCTCGAAGATGCCAAAATTACCATTGAATGGTTGCCATTGGGCAGCGAAAAGACCTGCTTTCAATGGTAGGTGCAACGGAGAAATGGAAAAACCATCATTTAGCCATGCACGGTCGTACTCGAACTGGCAGCACGAGCGGTTGCCCATCGACAATGTACCAACCTTGCGACCATGGTACATCACACCGACACTCAAAATATTTTTCATCATACGCCACGTTTTCTGGTCTTATTCTTGTTAATTTCCAACAGTTCCTCCATGGTGTCGTATTTTGGTTCTGAGAGCAATTGCATCAGTTCCTCCGAATAGCCTAATGCTTTTGCCAGCTTGACATACGACTCAAGCGAGATGGAATATTTCAATTCGAAACGCTGTATGGACGAAGCAGGCACTCCACTCATCACCGAGAGACTTTTTGTGGAGAGTTTCCTTTCCAGACGACGAGCCCGAAGATTCTCTGCCAATCGTTGCATTGTTATCTGCAACGGATAAGGATCAAATGTATAAGCATTATGCATAGTATATTATGTGTATTTCTATATTTTTGCATATAATACATCATATATGACGTATTATTACAAACGCAAAATTACAAAGAAAAAGCATAATTCCAAAAAATGGATGAAAAAATCCGCAAGCCCACACCTGAATTGCGGATTATTATGATACCGACACTCAAAAGAACTTCAAGTCCAAGATTGTCATCTTGTAGGCATAGTATTCTTATCCTTGTGCGAAAGCATCAGCAATGCTACCACGCCAGCCAACACATTGGCGACAAAGGCAGCTGCTGTAAGAACCACAACTACGAGCAGACTGTCTAATACCGAAACGCCTCCAAGCAACATACCGGCAAACAACATCGGTACGACCATCACCAGTGGTTGTGCCATTGACCTTACCTGCGGCAATATGCTCTCACGCATATTCTGATTGTGAGCATCCGGACTGTGCATACTACGCTGGTAGTTCATCATTGTCTGCATTACCGAAGCAGTCAAACAAGCCATCAAAACTGAATAGACAGTCAAAAATACACTGATTGGCAGACATAGCATCGCACTGCCAGCCACCACTATGCTACCCACCAGCATCCCAATACTTATGGGCACCAGCATCTTTTTCCACATAGTCTGTAACGGATACAGACACCAGCAAATTGACAAAAACAGGACTAGCAGGAACCAGAGCAGATATGCCCACCATGCATAAGTTTGATATACCACCCACACGACTACTCCAACAACCGCCATCTGCGCAACAGTCGCACCAAATATTACCAACATTCGACGCAGCATCTTAAAGTCGATAAAGGCAAGTGCTATCATCGCTACAATCACAAAGCACGCTACCAGAGCCACGCCCCACAATGAGATTTCAGATACTAACATAATATTTTATTTATACTGTTCAATATACAAAAGTATGACGCCTCTACTTACTCCGTTCCGAAAAGAAAGCGATGAAAAAGTATTTTGGCAGATTCTGCTCCAATCATCTTACTGACTACCCTGAAGGTTGGTCCGTCGTTGATAAGACCATCCACGTATGTTCTGTTTTTTGCAGTTTTAGCGGAACGGTCAACATCGCGAGCAGAAGCAAAGATGTCCAGATATGATGAAATCATCTCTGTTGCCAATGCCGATAATCTCGACTTATCTCCAACTTTACTGAGAGTTGGCGGAAGCTTAAGAGAATCGTACCATGCTGGTTTCATCTGCTTGTCCTTCAAGTCATTATAGTTTTCTTTTACCGCCAGCATGGCCGACAGGTCAACTGGCTCCACCAATGTGTCGTATGCCTCCACCAGCAGAGTGTGTTTCCATAGTGCGCGGATAAGATCGTAAGAGAGAAGCGGCATATCCTTGGCGTAGGGTGTGCATATTAGAGTATCCATCTTCATCATACCGAAGAAAGCACGCATAGTGAGATGTGAAACGCAGGCACTGCCGTTCCAGTCGTACGACTCCAACCAGAAGGTCATTCCTTTGCCAGAAAATGATTGCCAAGGTGTTACATCCTTGGGGACGAGTTCTCCTTTTTTGGAAAAAAGTTCAAGCATCGAGTTATTCATAGTCTTTCAAGAAAAATACGATAGCAAAAATACAAAAAATGTTTGATGTGCTAATGCCCGTTAGGCTTACGCCGAGCTAAAGGTTAACTTCGTTGAGGGCTTCGCCGTTTCTAGGTTTCTATGGGCTGACGCCCGTTTCTGTATAAGAAGCAAAATTTTGCGTCTGTACAATCGAATGTATTATTTGTAATTCAATGGGCTAAGCCAATTTGAACAAAAAAAGACACAGCCCTAAAGCCGTGTCTTGGATAAATTAGAAAAATACAAGTGTTCTACGAAATATATTCTTTAAGAGCGGTGACATAGTTTTTGAACGCCTCTATGCCTTCGGGAGTAATTTTGCAGGTCGTGCAGGGCATTTTGCCCTTGTATCCTTTTTCCACTGTAATGTATCCTGCAGCGCTAAGCTTGTCGATTTGCACGCTCAGGTTTCCTGCAGTAGAATCGGTCTGCTTCTTGATATAGCTGAATTCGGCGCTTTCAACTTCAGCAAGAATCGACATCACAGCCAACCGCAGTTCTGAGTGGAGAAGTGGGTCTAATTTGGGGAACATAGTCTATCTGTATTGAAATTTGATAATAAGTCCAGTAACCACAAGAATCACACCACCTATGGTGAACAATAGTAACTGTTCAGCTGCCGCAGGCATCAATGCTGCTGCAAACGCGCCACCTACGCCAAGTATAAAACCGCTGATAATGATAGGCCAGTTCTTCAGCATGATTCCCGAAATGCACTCGGCAAAACCAAGCAACAAAACAATTACTAGCGATAGTTCAAACAGTCCGGTGAAGATAGAAATCACAAAGATTGATGTCACAAAAATGCAGTAGGCAAGCCACAGCTTACTAATCTGCTTGCTGATAATGTTTTGCGGAATGGCTTCGTCCTTACGGCTGATAAGTTTTACCAGTGGGATACCAATTATTGGCATTGCAAACCACAGCAAATTCCAAATCGGATTACCTGTAATGTGCCATAGTTCATAAATTCCGAGCGATACGATGGTTAGCAAAACACCCCAAAGGATAAAATGTTTTCCATTGTTGCGAAGAATTGATTTGCGACTGTTGTTTAACACCTCGTTGATGAGAGAGAGGCTTTCCTTTGCCGTCATCTCTTTGTTTTCATTAGTCTTTTCCATTGTTTTAAATTTTAATGTTAATTTTACCTTTTAATTAAAAAACTTTAAGTGCACTTTTCGTTATAAACGACATCGCAAAGATAAAGTAGTTTACATTATAAACCAAAACTTTTTTGAAAAATTTTTGAATTATTTTTTAAAGAATTGAGAATAAGACAATTAAAATATAATTACAATTATTCACAAATAACTTTTCAAGAAAAAATCAAAATTTATCAAAATTGTTATATCTTCGCACCAAAAGAAAAAATAATAGTTTTAAACAATATGCAATGAAAGCGAAACCATTTATCAAATGGGTTGGAGGAAAAAGCCAACTCATTGAACAACTTGAAGCAAAGCTTCCAGCTGACTTTGATAATTGGGAGAATGTCACTTACATTGAGCCATTTGTTGGCGGAGGAGCTATGCTCTTCTATATGTTGCAGACACACTCCAACATCAAATCAGCTTTTATTAACGACATCAACTCTGACCTTACTACTTGTTATAAGGTGGTAAAGAACAATCCTAAACAATTGATCGACTCTCTTCAGGAAATCCAAAAAGAGTACTATACACTAAGGACTGACGAATTGCGCAAACAATTCTATTTGCTTATGCGTTCCGAGTTTAATACAAAAGCCCTGAATCCTATTTACAACACAACATTGTTCTTTTTTCTCAATCGTACTTGCTTTAATGGATTATTCCGAGTAAACAAAGCAGGCCTTTTCAACGTGCCATTTGGCAAATACGAAACACCTACTATTTGTGACCCCAATACTATTTATGCTGACAGTGAGCTGCTGCAAAATGTCGAAATCCTCACGGGTGACTACCAGAGGACATTCGTACATGCCAATGACAACACCTTGTTCTATTTCGATCCGCCTTACCGTCCGTTAAACAACACGAGCAGCTTTAATGATTACTCGAAAGAAGCTTTCAACGACCTCGCTCAGCTACGTCTGAAGGAGTTCTGCGACCAAGTGGAGGTCGCTGGATACAAGTTTTTGTTGAGCAATTCTGATTGCAGCGACATGTTCTTTGATGACTTGTATGCGCAATATATTATTGAACGAGTGTGGGCATCTCGAAGCGTAAATGCCAACCCTAAAAAGCGAGGCAAACTAACTGAAATACTGGTTCATAATTATCAAGAAACTAAACAAACAATACAAGCATAAAATGGCAGCACACACGAAAGCGCAGTTTGATTTGTTCATTTCTCAATTACGAAAAACGAATGCAACTCTTGATTTCTATTGCGATTTCCCTAAAATTGCGAAAAATGTAGCTGATATTGAAATTAGTCTCAATACTTTGAACTATCTTATTGGAAAAGAGGATCTGCGCAGCGCAGTACAAGCTCTTTGGAACAGAGATAAAAAAGTATTTGAAGCTATGGACATTCTTATAGCGACTCGCAAAAAGGATGATAAAAAGTATATCGATAACGATGGTTCTATGCACTCGATTCACTCTCTATTCAATTCCGTTGATGGTGTAATGAAATTTATCGAAGGTACAGGTCTTGATAATGTCTTCAAAAACAAGGAAGTGAAAGACCTTGTAGATTACGTGTATGGCGTAGAAACAGGTTTAGACACAAACGCGCGCAAGAACAGAAGCGGTGAAATTACAGAAACGCTTATTGCTCGAATCTTTGATAACGCAGGAATCTGCTATAGAGAACAAGTATCTTCAAAAGAATTTCCTGCAATTTCTGCGGTGTTAGGTGCCGACCAAAAAGTATTTGATTTCGCGATTACAACCGAAAGCAAAACATACCTTATTGAAGTTAATTTTTATTCTGGCAGTGGTTCCAAACTAAACGAAGTAGCACGCTCATATACAGATGTTGCTCCAAAAGTGAACTCTGTTACTGGCTTTGAGTTTGTTTGGATAACGGACGGAATAGGTTGGAATAGTGCTCGTAGCAAATTGGAAGAAGCGTTTGCCTCAATTCCCAAAATCTATAATTTGACAACGATTAATGATTTTATTAATTTTATAACTTTTTAATTTTTTTATTATGGCATGTAAAAAAGACCATTCTAACATTCAAAGTATTATGGCAAAACTTCCTGTTGACCAAGGTGGAGTAGGTCGTCACAAGTGTGCGGCATGTGCCTATGAAGCAGGATATCAGGCAGGGTATAAACTTGATGAAACATTAAGCATTGATAATGTGCTAATGAACCTTGAAGAAAGCCAAGCTGGTGCACAACGACATAAAAGTCCTCATGCAGCATTCGCATTGGGATATTATAATGGAGTATGTCAAAGAACAATTGATGATAACTAAATGAATGCGTATGAATATTTCAAAATTAACAAACTGGGTTAAAAATTGGAAGAAATCTTCCTCTCCCCTTTTTCGACAAATACTTGGAGTTCTCGAAGTCATATTTTATACAACGCTTCCAACGATAATCTTTCTTCTGTTTCCAGTATTTGATGATAACCTGAGTTTCAAAGAAATAATTGAAGAAAAGTGGTACATTAACGGAGAATTTTTGCTGTATTCGATTGCATTGTTAAGTTCTGCGTATACGACAATGAAAGTGTATAGAAATCAAAATACTTCTTTTATTATTATTTGTATAATAGTGGTTTCTATCTCATATGCTATTGTTATAAAAACAGAAAATAAAAGGGTTGACGCATTGTTTTGGTGTTCTATAATTGCTTTTGTATTTGGTGTATTTTATACATGGCGTGCTATGAGTTTAAAAAACAACGGTCAGGAATCATTCATAGAACGAGATAAAACAGCCTCGGATATAATTCAAGATAATCTAAAATTTGAAGAGTAATATGGACGGATATAAAGATATTCCATGCATTCCTGCAAAACAACCAATAGGAAATATGTATGTTTGCGTACTAGATTCTGCATTTCTGCAAAAAATAACATATGCTGATGTAAGAAGAGATGAATCTGAGTGTCGCAATGTTGAGAGATATGTAGGAGTTCAAAGAGTTCTAGACCCCAAAAGAGAAATAGAAATAGGAAAATATGTAAATTTTGTAGATGCGACTTTTCCTAACAGCATTATAGTCAATTTGCTTTCGAAAGACGCCATCTATGATGAAGAAAATAATATTTTATATATAAAAGACGAGGAAAGTGTTGCATCTGTATTAGATGGTCAACATCGTATTGCTGGTCTAAAACATTTAAAGGAAGGAAGCAACTTTGACTGTATAGTGACTGTTTTTATTGATTTGGAACTCGAAGATCAAGCCATAATATTTTCCACTATCAATACAGAACAAAAGAAAATTAATAAATCGCTTGCTGCAGATTTGGCAGAATTCTATAACTCGCGTAGCCCACAAAGAACTTGTCATAATATTGCTAGAGCCTTGCGTGAAAACGAAAAAAGTCCTTTCTATAATAAAATTAGTATTCTTGGTTCCGCAAAAAAAGGAGAAGGTGAATCTCTTACACAATATCAGTTTGTCAAGGAACTTTTAAAACATATTTCAAAATCTCCATTAGAAGATAGAGATGTTTTGAAGAGAAAAGATTTTTGGGGTAATAAACAAAAACTTACTTGTACAGATAAAGAAAAGACAATGTTTTGTCTTAGACCTTTGTTTGTAGAAGATGAAACAGATGTTAAACTCGCTCAAGTTATACTTAATTATTTTAATGCAGTAAAAAGGAAGTGGCCAAACTCATGGAATAACGTTGAAAACAATAATATTTTAAATAAAACAACAGGTTTTATAGCACTTATGAAATTTTTTAAAATAGTTTATTTGAGAATTAACAATGAAATACCATCAATAGATGATTTTTATTCAATAATAAACAGAGTACAGTTGAAAGATGGGGAATTCACTAGATATAAATACCCTTCTGGAGGAAGTGGTGAAAATGACTTGTTTAAAGAATTCAAAGATTCAGTTTCTGATTCATGATTCCATCTTATTATAAATCCCCCAACAACGACTTCACACTTATCCAAGGCGATTGTGTAGATATTTTATCAAAGTTCAAGTTTGGCTTTGATATGGTTTTTGCTGATCCTCCATATTTTTTATCTAATGGGGGGATAAGTTGCCAAAGTGGTAAAGTGGTGTGTGTGGATAAGGGAAACTGGGATAAGCCAACAACTATCGAAAATATGGATGCATTTAATCTTCGTTGGCTTTCTGCTGTACGTGAACACATGAAGGAGAATGCAACTATCTGGATTTCGGGTACTCATCATAATATTTTTAGCGTTCAACAGCAATTGTTGAAACTTGGTTTTAAGATTCTTAATGTTATTACTTGGGCAAAAACTAATCCTCCGCCAAATATTTCTTGCCGTTATTTCACATACTCAACTGAATTTATCATTTGGGCAAGGAAATCTCAAAAGATTCCGCATGTTTTCAACTATGAGTTAATGAAGCAACTGAACGGTAACAAACAAATGACCGATGTATGGCGTTTGCCAGCAATAGCCCAATGGGAAAAATCATGTGGAAAACACCCGACACAAAAACCACTTGCACTGCTTACACGCATAATTTTATCATCTACACCCATGAACGCTTGGATTCTCGACCCATTTGCCGGTTCTTCAACCACAGGAATAGCAGCTAATCTTATTGGACGGCGATATTTAGGAATAGAACAAGAAAAATCATTTGCAGAAATGGGCAAACAACGCAGAATAGAAATATCCGATTATCATATAAAAGAAGAATATAGAAACAAAATCAAAGATATTGCTATTGCTGATTTTTACAATTTAGCAGATATTGCCTGTGACACCGAACAAGATTACGACTTGCCTTTTTAATCAACAATATTTCGTAAGGTATTAAAAACATATACCTTATCCAAACACAAAAACATTCAAGACGCAACTCGAAAGCTACGTCTTGAATAAATATATACCTTTTGTTTACAATTTCACCTTCTAAAAAAGCCTACTGTAGCGACAATTTCTTACAATATTGCTCAAGCTCGTCATCCGAAGACCATTTATGCATGATAAAGAACTGTCCATTATTAATTTCACACTGGATATACCATTCCAGAACCACGACACCATCAATTACTAGTGCTGCATAACGACCTTCTATCTCTCTGGTAAACTGTGACCAAAGCCGACTAGCGTCAGGCGTCAAGTGAACGATAATTGGCACATAGTTATCTGCATTACGATAGGAAACAGATACTTCTACTCTTTGTATTATCGGTTTGCCGCCCATAACTGCGGAACTGATGGCGGGACCTTGTGACGTTGACTTTTTCAAGGCAAAGAGCCTCGAACTTTGCTGATTACCTTCATCTGACTGGTTCACTTCTTTCTTAACGACAATAGAATCACCATTTTGCCAGCTTTCCATCATAGCAGGAACATCGTTTGTGGAAACAATTGTGTCGGCATAAATTTCCCATATTTCCAGTTTGCCTTCGGACGTGAAGTCGTTTTCTGCACGGGCATATATAGTAGGACGTAGAGCAAAGTGGACAAGTAAAATCCCGATGCCAAACACAACTATCATACTGCCGAGGAAAAGCAGAAATGTGCGTGGGCTCTTTGACTGCGGTTTGCCGTCGTAGGACCCGATTTGACGAATTACATCGTTGCAATGGCTGACAAAATTGCGATAAGCCAGGACTGCAAATGTAATAAGCAGCAGTCCGACAAAGCAAATCGACCAGATTGCATTATAATTCGGCGCCATGTTATATTCGGCAATTGCACTTGTCAGATAGCCATTGTTTTTTAGAATATGTACAAGGACAAACATAAAGCCAAGTGCCATTATAAAAACCGTATAGACGGCATATCCCGACTTCAGCTTCTGCATATTCTTTGAAAGAGTCAGCAAGTCGGCATTTTCCATAGCCTGTCGTTTCACATTCCTTGTAAGCCATAGCTCGAATACAATCATGAATACCATCAGCAGAAGAAATGCAAGACCGAATGGCAGAAGTTCACCTAAGAATGTAAAGTAGACAAAACCCAGAACCGCAAGGATAGGATAGGCTATCATGACCGTCTTCCTATATCTGGAGAAATAGTTGGCATTGTCCTGGATGGTGGACTTCATTAGTCGTTCGTTGACGATTTCCTGCTGGTCGAAGCGATGTTTCAGTTCTTCGTACTGCGCTTTCAGCTGGTCGAGTTCGTTCAGATTATTGTTTTCTTGATTTTCCATGATGATTCCCTTTCATTTTTTTACGACATTTTTACCAGTTTTTCCTTGATACGGGCCAGTCTTACGCCAACATTGTTGGGCGAGATGCCGATTATTGCTCCAATTTCGTCGTAGCTGATACCTTCAAGCCAAAGCAGGATAAGGCTTCGGTCGATGAGATTTAGGCGCGAGATGCGGTCGTAGAGGACGCGTATTTGCTGTGTCTGCGGATTGTCGGCCTCGTAGGGGTCGATGTTCACAGTCAGCGGGACGGTCTCGGGACGGCGGCGTTCCTTCTTGTCCTGGTTGATGGCTGTGTTGAGCGCCACGCGGTATATCCAGGTCTCCGCGCTGCTGCGACCTTCGTATTGGTCGTAGCCGTTCCAAAGTCGGATTAGGATTTCCTGGAACAGGTCATCGATTTCGTCCTTGTTGGTCGAGAACATGTAGCACACCGTGTAGATTGTCCGCTTGTGCTGTCGTACCAAAAGTTCAAACTTATGTTCTTTGTCGTTGTTCATGATTCTTTTAATTTATCGTTTTCGTTGCAACGGTTTCATCATGTTAGACAACAAAGGTAAAGGATTTATTACAGGCTGGTGAGAATTTTTTTACGATTTTCTCCCAATAAAATTTTAAAAGAGGGAATATGTGTGATAAAATGAAGAAGATTTGATTAAATTTGCATCGTAGTTACATAAAAAAGAGGTTATGACAAATTTAGAAATTGTAGAAAAGACTAGTAAAATATTAATGGACAATACTGATTGGCGAGAAGCTTATGAGCGGTATGCTAATGGTATCAATAAAAATGAAGAACAACATTGCAACGCTTCAAAATTTATAAAGAAGAAACTTCCTAAAAATATAGGTCTATTGCGAATTTATTCATGCATTAATCTAGTCCAGAAAAAAACAGTTGAATACGACTTACGTATTTATGGGCAGAGTGTTGGAAGTTTAAAAATACAACTAAACAAGAGCAATACACCAACAAAAGCATTTATAAAAATCACTCCCGTACAAGAAAAAAACAATTTGGAACATTTAAACCTTAAAACCAAAGCAAACCCCAAAAGAAAGCCATATGAGTGGGAATCAAAAGAAGCACAAGAAATAATTAGTTCTTTTGTGAAATACAATGGTAAAGATGCCAATATGCATAGTAATGAGCACAAACTTGAACCATTAGTATTGCATGACTTAGCAAAGAAACAAACAAAGGACGGAAAAGCATTAACATACATTCAACCTGTAAAACTTGGCAACATTGGTTTTTTTCAAATGAGAACGCCACTTAGTGCCAGTAGACACACTCCAGATTATCCCAAATATGCTATGCGAACAGATGGAGCCGCTATTGGCGGTGGTATAGATATTTTGGCAAGAATAATGCATAAAGATAATCAATGGAGATTAGCTATCGTTGAATTAAAAGATGAAAATAATTCAAAAGAACCACAACACATTGTTATGCAGCAAGCATTAGTATATAGTACTTTTATCGCACATCTTTTACGCGACAAAAAATGTGGAAATAAATGGTATAACATATTCAGAAATCAAGAAAAAGATGTTGTGTTGGATGAAAAAAAAACAATAGATATTGATGTCATAACAATGATGCCACCCCATAAAATAGGGAAAAGTGACACAAATGGAGAAGGCGAATTAAATCCGATATCTGTCCCAGATATAAATGTTACATTACATCCTGCCACAATTTATATTGACACAGATCCAAATATTTCCAAAATAAATAGCATATCAGGTTCTTTATTGGAAACCAAGAAATTATAACTTATGATTATCACCATTCATCGTGGAATTGACAAAATAGGTGGCTGCATCACAGGAATAGAGTCGAAAAGCGGCACCAAAATTATTATTGACCTCGGGCACAATCTGCCCAATGGCGACAAACCATCAATTGACCCTTTGGATAAACCCGAAAATCTTGACGAGTTGGTTAATGGGGCAAGCGCAGTATTCTATACACATCCTCATGGCGACCATTTGGGATTTGAATCGAAAATCGCCGATAAAGGAATCCCACAATATATTGGCGAAGTTTCAAAGGAAATGATGCTAATTCTTAAAGACAGTATTATTTTCCGCGCCAAAGGAGAAAAAAAAGAAAAAGCCAAGGCAGAATACGATGCCATAAAGGACTTCATAACATATAAAGCTGATTCCCCTGTTTTCATTTATGACAAAAAAGGAAACAAGGACATAAAAGTAACTCCTTATTATGTCAGCCATTCAGCTCCAGATGCTTATATGTTTGTAATTGAATGTGATGACAAGAAAGTTTTGCATACAGGAGACTTCCGCGACCACGGATATAAAGGCATTGCCCTTTTGCCAATGGTCAATTACTACATTACAAGGAAAAATATAGATGTGCTAATCACAGAGGGGACAATGTTAAGTCGTGATGACAAAAGACTTACAACAGAAAATGAACTGCAGGAGCAAGCCGCATCCATTATGAAAGCCTACGATAATGTTTTTGTGATGTGTTCTTCTACAGATGCAGACCGTCTTGCATCATTTTTCTGGGCGAACAAGAAAACAAATCCGTGCAGACACTTCGTAGTCGATGGCTACCAATGGAAGCAATTGGATAAAATAACAAATACTTTGGGACAAAGCGACAAAAGATACCAACTGAAAGGCGCATTATATTACAACCGGCATAAGGTTGAAATTATTGAAAACATACCACAAAATGGAGTGACTATACTTGTGAGAAATAATCATGATTTCGGGAAAATTATCAATGAAGTTTACCCACTAATGGATCCAGCAAAAACCTGCTTCATATACTCTCAATTTAAAGGATATATATTGAAAACCCATAAAGCATTCAAACAAGAGACTTTCGACTTTGTACACATGAAAGACTGGCATATAGAATATCTCCACACATCAGGACATGCGTCAAGAGAAGCCTTAGCTGATGTTTGCAAAAAAGTTAATCCCCGTTACGCCATCATACCCATTCATCGAGATGCAGGAACAGATTTCCGCTCACTTGATATTCCGCAAGACTTGAAAAACAAGGTTATTGACAAAGCGACAAAAAAAATTGTACTTGCAGACGACTTAGATATTGAAATAAAATAATGTAAGTAGTGGTTGCTTTATTTTCTGCAACAACCAATTCCATTATGCAATTTTTGCAATTCGGAAAAATTAGTTACTATTAACGACTTGCGGAAAACATCTGTTATTTTGCATATTAACTTAATATTAAGTCCAAAATCTCTTTTTCAATTATATCTTTGTTTTCTATTTCAAAATTAAATAAAATGAAAAGGTTGATTATTTTATTGTGGGTCTGTGCATTTGTTGGAATTTCATCCGTACACGCACAGGATATGACTTATTACAAACAGATTATCAAGGAATTGACATCCGCAAAATACCAAGGTCGCGGCTATGCGAAGGGCGGTTCTAACAAGGCTGGGAAATATCTGGAAAAGGAGTTCACCAAAGCTGGTGCAGATGAAGTTGTTTGCCAGCCGTTCAAGTTGGACATAAACACCTATGTCGGAAATATGGAATTGTCGGTTGACGGTCGCAAGCAAACTCCGGGCGTTGATTTTGTAATGCGTGAGTACTCACCAGGCGTACACGGCACATACAATCTCTACTTTGTCGATACCACAAATTTCGATGCCGAAAAGATGTACAACGACCTTGCAAAACCCGAAAACAAGGACTGTTTTGTTGTATGCGACTTCTGGTTTTCATATACGCATGGCAAGGATTTCAAGAACTTGCAAATTCCTGGTGCTTGTACAAATGCCGGTTTGATACAGACTTGGGATCCGATACTTAAATTTTACAAGGCATACGGAGAAAAGGTTGTTGACAAGCCAATCATTTGGGCTACATCGGATTTCCCAAAGGATGCCAAGACCATCACCGCCAACATTGACAACACTTTCCTGAAGGATTACGAGTGCTTCAATGTTGTTGCAAAGGTTGAAGGTAAAAAGCATGACAGCTGCTTCATCTTCACAGCCCACTATGACCATCTGGGCAACCTCGGCAAAAAAGTTTACTACGCTGGAGCCAACGACAATGCATCGGGTACAGCCGCCATCGTGACACTTGCCTCATATTACTCAAAGAACCGTCCCGAATACGACATGTATTTCGTTGCTTTTGCAGCCGAGGAATCGGGTCTGCATGGTTCGGAATGGTATGTCGCTCACCCCAGTGTGCCGCTTGAGCAAATAAAGTTTGTCTTCAACCTCGATATGATTGGCGACAACAATCCTGTGCAGTATGTTGAGACCAATTCCGACCGTGGATTTGCACTGTTTGAGCAAATCAATGGTGAAAAGCACTACTTCAAGGGTCTGAATCGTGGCGAACTGGCTGGCAACAGCGATCACTATTCGTTTGCAGAACGCAATGTTCCGTGCATTCTTTTCGAAAACGAGGAAGGCGATGCCTTCAAGTATTACCACACTGTATTCGATACCTACGAGACCATGAAGTTCGATACCTACGAGCCAATTTTCAGGTTGGTTAGGGATTTTGTGGAGAGGTATTAAAAAATCTTCGCAAATTTGTGAAGATGCGAAAAAAATTGTATTTTTGCTTCGCAATGATTGTAACATTTGATAAGGAATATTTACGGGACTTATATGTTAAAGGAAGTTTAGACAGTAAGAAATATCGCTTTCCTACCGATGTGATTTCAAGATATGTTAAAGTCATAAATTTGATGAAAAATGTTAGTAATGTATTCGATCTCACACGATTCAACGGACTGCAT
>JBGUHW010000194.1:0-8591 GCA_045112395.1 Bacteroidales bacterium | reverse complement strand
TGTTTTGACTTTCAGCAACAACATATCAGAATATGTAAAGAGATGCCACGATAAGAACGAATACCTTACAAGTTCTTTCTGCTACTTCATTGAGGCATACGAAAGTACGCCAGACATCCAGCAGCAAAATGTCAGCCGCTCCAATATAGCCTGCACATACGAAACTCCAATAGTTTGGATGCCGACCGCATTTAATATAACCTCAAAAGATGAGGTCAACAGGATATTCAAACCTATAATGTCATTTGTAAAAGATTACCCATACGAATTCATAATCTACGACAGATGGGGACAGCAGGTTTTCAAGACTACAAACATTACAGAAGGCTGGTCGGGAAAGGATGCTAAGAGATATTACCACACCGACTACTATGTATATAAAATAAGGTATGCCGACTATAAGGACAAAGAGTACAGCAAGTCTGGAACATTCTACCTTTTGATGGAATAGAAAAATCAGCAAATATACAGATGCGGCAAATGCCGCATTTGTTTTATTACACCAATAAATATTATTAAATTTGCACCACTTAAATTTTGAATAAAAATGGGTTTACATTGCGGAATCATAGGCATAGCCAACTGCGGCAAAACAACGGTTTTCAACTGCATGTCGAAGACAAAGGCAGAAACCAGCAACTTCGCTTTTTCGAGCAACAAATCTAATATAGGTGTTATTTCGGTGCCTGATGCAAGACTGAAGGAAATGGAAAAGTTCCAGCCAACCGAAAAATTGGTACCGGCAACTGTAGATATAGTTGACATTCCTGGTCTTACCAAAGGTTCTAATCATGGCGAAGGTGTTGGAAACCAATTCTTGGCCGACATTAGAAATGCCGATGCACTAATTCATGTTCTTCGTTGCTTCGACGACGACAACCTCCCCCACATCGACGGTTCCGTAGACCCTGTAAGGGATATGGAAACCATTGACCTTGAACTGCAAATAAAAGACTTGGAGTCAATTACAAAGAAGATTGCAAGAATGGAAAAGGCAGCTAAAGTCGGCGACAAGGAAGCAAAACAGGCTGTAGATGTACTGAAAATATATCAGGAACACCTTGAAAATATGCAAAATGCCCGTACTGCGCCAGTAAAGGAAGAAGACAAGAAATATATTTCCGACCTTTTCCTGCTGACTACAAAGCCTGTTATGTATGTCTGCAACATTGACGAAGGTTCCATAAAGAATGGCAACAAGTATGTAGATGCAGTCAAGAAGGCTCTCGATGGCTCTAATGTGAAGATACTCACCATTGCAGCAGCACTCGAATCGGAAATCTCTGAACTCGATAGCGACGAAGAAAAACAGGAATTTCTTGCCGACTACGGACTCGAAGAGCCGAGTGTAAACAGGGTAATACGTGAAGCATACGACCTGTTAAACTTGCAGTCGTTCTTTACCGTTGGTCCTAAGGAAATCCGCGCCTGGACTATCCACAAGGGCGAAACCGCTCCCGAAGCTGCCGGTGTTATCCACAGCGACTTGCAACGCGGTTTCATTCGTGCCGAAGTTATGAAATACAACGACTTCGTGACTTTAGGCTCGGAAAATGCAGTAAAGAGCGCAGGCAAATTCCATGTCGAAGGTAAAACATACGTCGTTGAAGACGGCGACATTCTAAACATTAGGTTTAACGTTTAATAAAACAAAATAATGGCACAACAGGTTTCGACACCAAAAGGAACACGCGATTTCGGTCCAGCCGAAATGAACAGAAGAAATTATATCTTCAACACTATAAAGGAAGTTTTCCACAACTACGGATTTTCGCAGATAGAAACACCAGCAATGGAAAACCTCTCTACCCTGCTAGGCAAGTATGGTGCCGAAGGCGATAAATTGCTTTTCAAGATTCTGAATTCAGGAAATTTCACAGACAAGATTTCAAAGGAAAGTCTTGATGCACAGAATTATATAGAGATTACAAACAACATTTCTGAAAAAGGTCTCCGCTACGACCTTACAGTTCCGTTTGCCCGTTTCGTTGTGCAACACAGAAACGACATCGTTTTTCCGTTCAAACGCTACCAAATTCAACCTGTTTGGCGTGCCGACAAGCCACAAAAAGGCAGATACAGAGAATTCTACCAGTGCGATGTTGACATAATCGGTTCAAAATCATTGTTCAACGAGTTTGAACTGATACAAATAATAGACGATGTATTTGCAAAACTCGGCATATCAGTAACCTTGAAGCTAAACAACCGCAAAATTCTGTCGGGAATAGCCGAAGCAATCGGCGAAGCCGACAAGTTTGTAGCAATCACAGTTGCCATCGACAAAATTGATAAAATCGGACTGGAAAAAGTTGAAGACGAACTCCGCGCAAACGGACTTTCGGATGACGCCATAGCAAAGTTAAGGCCTATCCTCACCAACAAGGGCAACACAGAAGAAACATTCAAGCTGATTGAAAGCATTATCGGCAATACCGAAACCGGCAAGGCTGGAATTGAGGAAATGAATGTGATTTTCGGTTACATACGCGAGCACAAACTAGGAATAAATGTTGAACTAGATCTAAGCCTTGCCCGTGGTTTGAACTACTACACAGGTGCAATCTTCGAAGTGAAAGCCAACGATGTGGAAATAGGAAGCATTTGCGGTGGTGGTCGCTACGACAACCTTACTGGCATTTTTGGACTGAAGGATGTTTCTGGTGTTGGCGTTTCGTTTGGTGCCGACCGCATCTACGATGTCATGACACAACTCGAACTTTTCCCAAAGCAAACCGATGAATACAGCACTGCCCTACTGGTAAACTTCGGACAAAACGAGGAACACGCATGCATCGAGATTGCTGGAAAACTCAGAAAAGAAGGTATCAGTTGCATAGTCTTCCCTGAAAAGTCGAAGTTGGACAAGCAATTCAAATTTGCCAACAGCCACAATATACCATTTGTTATCATTATAGGTGAAAGCGAAGTTGCAAATGGTACTGCCACAATAAAGAACATGTCAACAGGAGAACAAACAACAGTTTCTCAGAATGAAATTGTAAATTTCATAAAATAATGTCGGAAGCGATTCTGAGGGGTAAAATAAAGCCGGCATTATCAACAAACGCTTTCCTTTTGGAGAGCGTTTGTCATAAAAAGAAACAAGGGGCTGTTCTTGGAAAACTCGCCCCTGTTAACTGTACAGTCATATTATACTTTATTTTAACCTTATGCGATGCAAAGGTATGACTAACTAAAAAACTGGCGAATAGGTAATTTTACGCATTTTTAATTGCCGCCCAAATAAAAAAAAATTAACTTTGCATCAAACAAATCTCATAACACCATGATAAACAACAAGATTCACATCCGTCCTGCGAAAGAAAACGAAGCAGTAAAAATACTTGAACTCATAAAACGCCTTGCAGAGTATGAAAAATGTTTGCCCGAAGTTGTTGCTGATGAAGCTACAATTTACCAGTCAATATTTGAAGAGAAATCGGCCGAAGTAATCTTTGCTGAAGAAGAAGGCAAAATTGTGGGCTTTGCTTTGTTTTTCCACAACTTCTCCACTTTTGTCGGACGCAAAGGCTTGTACATTGAAGATTTGTTTATAATACCAGAAAAGCGAGGCATGGGTTACGGCAAAGCCCTGCTTAAATATCTTGCAAAACTTGCCGTAGAACGCAACTGCGGTCGCATGGAGTGGATTTGCCTCGACTGGAATCAACCAGCTCTAAATGTCTATCGTAGCATAGGCGCAATCCCAATGGACGAGTGGACTGTACAAAGGTTGGACGAGAAAACTCTAAAAGAGTTTGCCGAAAAGTAGTATCAAATTTCTTTGCTACTATTCAAAAAAACTAGGGTTATAGTCTTACGATTCCGTTCTTAATCGAATACTTTATTAGTTCCGCTGTGTTGGAAATGCCCATCTTGCGGAAAATATTGAATTTGTGACCTTCGACTGTTCGTGAGCTTATGCAAAGTTTCTCGGCAATCTCCTTGCTCATCATGCCATCGGCACAATACCTGATAATTTCCAGTTCACGTTCCGAAAACATATCATCCTGCACTTTCTTATTAGCCGCAACTTCCTTGAGAATCAATGCAATATCACATCCATAATAGTTAGCTCCATCAACAATTGTTTCGATGGCATTATATATTTCATTGGGATGCGATGACTTGCTGATGAATCCGTTAACACCGATTTCGACAGCCTTTAGTACTGTAGCCTCTTCGGTTTCTGCTGACAATATAAGAATTTTCACATCGGGATAATCGCTCTTTAGCCTTTCGGAAACCTGCAAGCCATTCATCTCTGGCATTACAATGTCAAGCAATACTATGTCGGGCATAAAATCCGACATTGACTCAAGAAATTGCTTCCCCGACGAGAATGTCCGGATAAGATTAAGGTCATAAAATGGCATCATCGCCATTCTTGTCCCTATCATAAACAATGGATGATCATCAACTATTGCTATTTTCAGTTGCTTTGACATTAGCCTTACTTATTGTGAAATTAAACTTTGAATATTTACCTACTTCACTTTCAACTGAAATTGTTCCGCCATTCTTTCTCACCATCTTGTCGCACACAGCAAGACCAAGTCCGTTTCCGACTTCGCCACATGTGCCGATAGTAGATTTAGCATCCATACTGAAAAGACTGTCTATCCTTTCTTTGGGAATTCCAACTCCGTTGTCAGTAACAGAAACAATGTATTTTTGTCCAGCACTTTCAACTGAAATATTAATTTCAGAATTCTCATACGAGAACTTTATTGCATTCGACAGTAGATTACGCAAAACCGTTTCCAACATATTTCTGTCGGCATAAACAATACATCCATCAGGCACATTGGTTACAATACGAATATTCTTCACTGCTGCATTTATCTGATTGAGACGAGCAACATTATTTATCACCTCACTTAGGTTCAAATCAATCGGATTGTATGGCATACGCCCTATCTCCATTTGAGACCAGTTCAGCAAATCGTATATAAGCTTCACCTGCTCTTCGCTTGCCTGCAACACCTGAGACCCCAACTCACCTAACTCTTCCTTGCTTAAAGATCCAAAATTATCAATTATCACTTGCAACACATTGCGGATTGCAATAGCAGGATTCTTTAGGTCGTGTGAAATTACAGACAGGAACTTGTCCTTTGTGTGGTTAATTTCCTCAAGTTCCTTATTTCTAGCACGTTTAACTATCCACAGACGAATACCAAGTCCTATAATTATAAGCAAAAAGGCGATGGCGACATATAATATCATCCTTATGAGTTTCAACTGCCTAATGGTTTCCTCCTGTTCATCAATCTGGTTCTCCTTTTCTTTCAATTCAAACCTAACCCTCTGTGCATTTAATTTATTCTTCGTGTCTTCTGAAAATAACGAATCGGAGAATTCCTGATATTTTGACAATGATTCGTAAGCTTCACGATACCTGCCAAGTTCCACATAAAACTTTTTCTTTTCTCTGTAAAGGCTCTGCAAAGCCTGCCAGAAATGATTTTCATCAGCAATTCTCTCGCTCTCATTCAGTAATTTTTCGGCTTCATCGTAATTGCCGTTTCTTACTTCAACTTTTGCAAGTCCCTGCAAACATAACGAATAGATTTCGAGATTTGACGTCTCCGCAACTTCCAGTGCCTTTTTTAAGTATATGGAAGCCTCCTCGTAATTATCCAAATCAATATAGCATAGTGCAATATTATATATAGTAACACTTATGGACGAATTATCTTTATTATCTTTTACTTCTTCCAGTGTTTCAAGACTTTTTTTAAACATTTCGGCAGCCTTCTCGTAGTCCTTTTTTTCGCCATAAACGCATGCGATATTGATCTGAGCAATTGCAATTCCAGACGACCTGCCGTGATTCTCAGCACATACTAGCGCCTCATTGTAATATTTAAGAGACTCATTAAAATTTCCCTGGAAAAAATAAATAGTACCGTATGCAGTCATTAATCGGCCACGGAAAGATTCATCATCGCGAGGTGCACGCGCTTCGGCTTCTTCAAGATTTAGAAGTGCACCCGAATAATCGCCAAGATAGGTCAGCGCCCTACAATAAGCAATTAACAATTCCGGAAGTTTCGACTCATCGGTTTTTCTGGCAATCTTTATTCCTTCAGAATAACACAAAGCTGCATTATACAAATCCGAGACAGATTCATATTGCTTTGCTGCCTCATAACAACTGTCAATTGGAGAAACTTTCTCTTCAGCCATTGCCATACGCGACAATAGCATAACAGACATAAGACACAAGAAAATTCTAATCCTCATATGCACTACGACTTTCTAAAATAGAAATCAAATCCTCAGCTAATTGCTTTTTCATGCCTTCGAACGAAGAATAATTGTCGCGGACAATTTCTCGACACCTTGCAAGCGACTTTCCGGAAATATTTCCCAGATTATTTTCAACCAAGGAAAGGCAATCAAGAGCAAGCATTTCATCGGCAACGACAAACTTCTCGACAAACGGAACAACATCATCAAACACAACCGACGACTGCCACAAATTGGAAATAAATTCACCTATCAGTTCGTGGTTCATGTATCCCGATAGATTTTCTAAGATTTCGCCCGAAACCTTTGCACTCTTCAAGTCAAGGAAAACGCGTCCTATTTCGGTGCGAACATTTGCGAAAGGTGTTGAAAAGAACACCTCAATCATCGGCGCAATGCAATAATCACCTCCTACTTCACGAATTGTGTACAAAGTCTCAACAACAACATCCTCGTCTGGGCTGTGAAGGTCGGCAATTATCTTTTTCTGCTCCTTATTCAGTTTCGACAAATCAATCATAAATATGCCTTTGAACTAAGTCGCGAAATTAATTAAAAAAAAGAAAAAAATCAAAAAAGATATTCACAAGATTTACACATAAATATCATGGCACAAATCATCCATCGAAAGGCATTTATGAACATGTCCACTATATTCATTACCACGCAGTTCTAATGTAGTTAAAAGAATACTTCTGGCGGAATAATTTTTCAATCAAAAATAGCTACAAACTCCATTATCAAGGATAAAAGCAATTATATCCAAGTTTTTTTTTGACAACTTACAAAAAAATATTGCTATATCATTTGCGATTCTGTAATTTTGCAGTCCTAAAAATTTGAACTATGTATAGAACTCATACCTGCGGGGAATTGCGCCTCGCAAATGCAGGACAGGAAGTTACATTGAGCGGATGGGTACAGCGCGTTCGCGACAAAGGTGCGCTTATTTGGATTGACCTCCGCGACAGATATGGAATCACACAGCTTTTCCTTCAGGATGGCGTTAGCGACCCGAAGTTAATCGAACAGGCTCGTTCGTTCGGTCGTGAATACGTTTTGCAAGTAAAAGGAACGGTTGTAGAACGCGAATCGAAGAACCCCAATATGCCAACTGGTGAAATCGAAATTAAGGTTTCGGAATTCAACCTACTGAATGCCAGCAAGGTTCCGCCGTTTACAATTGAAGACGAAAGCGATGGTGGCGACGACCTTCGTATGAAGTACCGTTACCTCGATCTTCGTAGAAATCCAGTGCGCCGCAACCTCGAACTCCGTCACAACATGGCAATTCTTGTTCGCAACTACCTCAGCAACTTGAATTTCCTTGAAATAGAAACTCCATTCCTTATCAAATCGACACCCGAAGGTGCACGCGACTTTGTTGTTCCGTCGAGAATGAACCCAGGCGAATTCTACGCTCTGCCACAAAGTCCACAGCAGTACAAGCAGTTGCTTATGGTTGCTGGTTTCGACCGCTATTTCCAGATTGTACGCTGCTTCCGCGATGAAGACCTCCGTGCCGACCGTCAACCGGAATTTACACAGATTGACTGCGAAATGTCGTTTGTCGAACAGGAAGATGTGCTCAACACCTTCGAAGGATTGGCAAAGCACCTATTTAAAGAAATAAAAGGTATAGAATTCGACAAGTTCCCGCGTATGACTTGGCACGACGCCATGAAATACTACGGTAGCGACAAGCCCGACATCCGTTTCGGAATGAAATTCGTTGAGCTAAACGATGTTGCCAAAGGCAAAGGCTTCGGTTTGTTCGACGGTGCAGAACTCGTTGTCGGTATAAATGCCGAAGGATGTGCTGAATACACCCGCAAGCAACTAGACCAGCTGACAGAATTCGTTAAGCGTCCGCAAGTTGGTGCTGGCGGAATGGTTTACATCAAGTACAATGCCGACGGTTCGTTCAAGTCATCGGTCGATAAATTCTACAATACCGACGATTTGAAGAAGTTTGCCGACAAGTTCGGAGCAAAGCCTGGCGACCTTATGCTGATTCTCTGCGGTCCTGCAATGAAGACTCGCAAACAGCTGAACGAACTCCGTCTCGAAATGGGCAACCAGCTTGGTCTTCGCGATCCTCAAAAGTTTGCTCCTTTGTGGGTAATCGACTTCCCGTTGCTAGAATGGGACGAGGAAACTCAGCGATACTATGCTATGCATCACCCGTTTACCGCGCCAAAGCCCGAAGACGAATATCTGCTCGATGACCCGTCGAAATGGGGTGAAATCCGCGCAAATGCATACGACATTGTAATGAACGGCAGCGAAGTCGGTGGCGGTTCAATAAGAATCCACGACAGAGTATTGCAAAA
>JBGUHW010000193.1:0-17877 GCA_045112395.1 Bacteroidales bacterium | reverse complement strand
TTTTTTGAAAAAATGAAGGCATTTGATGATGATGAAGATATGAAAAACATCTTTTATCAGTCAATGTTACTAATGGTTTATGCCTATTATGAAAGTGCCACAAATTTATTGGCGAAAGAAGCACGAACAAAACAAATTATAAAAGCAATTTGTTCAAGTAAGAATATTACATTATCAAAAGAGGCTATGAATGATATTGATTTTATAGATGATGAAGTAAATGCTTTAAGAAACAATATTTGCCATAACAATTCAGGAACGCCAAGGAAAATAGATGTATTACGTAGAATAGCCCAAAATTCAAATGAAATTCATTTTAACGAAGATGTTATTTCTATTACAGGTCCAAATTATATCTTAAATGTTCTTGAAAAAGAATCAAAAATATTATTAGAATTAGCAGATAAATTAGGTTACAAGAATAAACTCTATAGTAATGGGCAGCTAAAAAAAATAAAGCCTGACAAGTAACCTATTTAAATGATAGAGGCTGTCATATATGAAAAATTTTCTGTTTTTGATATTTGCTTTAAATGTTTTCGTTTTTAGTTTAATGGGGCAAAGTCCTGCTGTTACCCAAACATTCAATACTTCATCGTATGGGGATGTGAAGTCTTGGTCAGGAACAGGTTTCGCCTTAAATAATGGTTATCTTGTTACTAATTGGCACGTTGCTGAGGATGCTAGAACTATTTATGTTTATGGTATTCGAGGAAATTTCACTAAGAAATATATCGCAGAAGTTGTTGCCAAGGATAAAATAAACGACTTGGCAATATTGAAGATTTCAGGCAATGGGTTTCCTGGATTTGGTACGATTCCGTACAAAATAAGGACAAACACTGCCGAAGTTGCAGAAGAAATTTGGGTGTTAGGTTTCCCATTGACAAACATAATGGGCGATGAAGTTAAATATACTGACGGCAGAATAAGTGCATTAAGCGGATATGATGGTGATGTGTCAACTTATCAGATTTCTGCACCTATACATCATGGAAATAGTGGTGGACCTGTTTTTGATGAAACTGGCAATATAATAGGAATCGCCAGTTCTGGAATTCAAAGTGTACAGACCCAGAATGTAAATTATGCGGTTAAGGCTTCGTATTTGAAAAATTTGGTAGAAACTATGCACACCGCCAATGTGTTGCCAGTAAATTCTCAAATGGAAACTTATGCAAAGCGTCAGGATAAAGTCAAAGCAGTTAGAAACTTTGTATTTTACATTGAATGTTACAACCAGGAAATGCCAATGTTTGGTGTTGAAAATCGTCCGTCATACATAAGTACATCTCCTACAAACTTGTTCTTTTCCGAAAAACAGGAAAGTAAGGCTTTGACAATTACGACCAATGCGCAGTCGTGGAAAGTTGCATCAAAACCCAATTGGTGTACGGCAACGGGCAAGACCGCGACATCAGTAACAATAAATGTTACTAAAAATGACTCGTATGAAAATCGTAGCGGAACTATTGAATTGGAGACAAATGACGGGAAGTCCGCTTTTGTATATGTTTCGCAGTCGGGCAAAGAACGACCTTATATAACAGCAACTCCTAAAAGCATAGATTTCGACTCAAATGGTGGTAAAAAGGAAATTTCTATTTCAACAAATTCCGAATCTTGGGAAGTGTCATCTAAACCTGATTGGTGTACAACAAATAAATCTTCTGCATTTTTAACAATAAATGTATCGAAAAACGAATCGTATGAATTTCGCAATGGAATAGTTGAATTGGAAACAAGTGATGGAAAAACAATTTCTATATATGTTTCACAATCAGGCAAAGAACGACCATATATAACAACAAATCCTAAAGGTGTAATTTTTGGAGATATGGGAGGACAAAAGGAAGTTTCTGTTTCAACAAATTCCGAATCTTGGGAAATATCATCCAACCCCGATTGGTGTGTGGTGTCTGGCAGTTCAACATCGAAATTAACAATAAATGCAAGAAGAAATGATTCGTATAATAGTCGTAAAGGAACAATTTTGTTAGAAACTAACGATGGAGAATCTGTTTCTGTGGATGTTTCGCAATCAGGTAAAGAACGCCCATACATAACAGCGAATCCAAAAAGCATAAGTTTTGACGAACAAGAAGGGCAGAAAACAATTTCAGTTAAAACAAATTCCGAATCATGGAATGTTTCATCAATACCTAACTGGTGTACAATATCTGACAATTATGCATCATCAATAATAATAAAAGCAAAGAAAAACAAGTCTCACAAAAATCGAACAGGAACAATTGAACTTGAAACTAACGATGGTGCATTTGCTTCTGTGTATCTGTCCCAGTCGGGAAGACCGTCTGTTTCTATCGGTATGAATCTTGGGTTAGGCTATCAATTCAATGAAGCATTTAAAAGTCTTAATGGTTCTGTCGGAATGGATTTTTTGTGGGGAAGGAATAGAGCCTACGGACTATTTTTATCGTACAGAACTATGGACAATATATCGTTTGGACCATTGTTCCTGTTTGGTAAATTCATATTGGGAGCAGGTGTGAACCTTAATGTTGGAAGGACGATTAAATCTGGCTTGCCAGAAAGCGTTCAAAGCCGTCGTTTGAATATGGGGTGTGATGGTATTCTTAGGCTTGGAGTTAAAACTGGAAAGACGTATATGTTTGTTGAAGGCGGATTAGGGAAGATAAATGGTACGGACCATTTTTATAATGAAACGGAGCAAATTACAACATCGCTAAAATGGAGAAGAACCAATGGGACAATCTCTGTGGGATTAGGCATACAAATAAAGGATGGCAACAGATAATGGTAAATTATTGTAGATAAGAATTTTAAAAAGCAACAAGTTATGCGCAAATTGTTTTGGATATTATTTTCCGTTATAATATTTTCTTCGTGCGAAAAGCAGAATGAATTGTTCTTTCCGCCAGAAGTTGGCGATGTAAAATTGTATGGGGAAACAGCAAAGACAGTATATGCAGAATCGTATATTGAGGATTCTAAAAATATTGAAGTTACAGAATGTGGTTTTTATGTCTATCCAAATGATGATAAAACGAATGTAAGACTTGTGACGGCTGTATTGTCGAACGGAATGTTTTCTGTAAAAATTGACAGTTTGAATCCTGGAACATATTATCGCATAAAAGCATACGCGCGTAATGCTGCAGGTGTAGGGTATAGCGATTCTGAAAAAAATTGCAAAACCTTGTTTGCGTTGGCGGAAATATCAACTAATGAAGTATTGGAGATAAGACCGACAACTGCAGTTTGTGGCGGAAATATATCATCATCTGGCGGTTTGCCGATAATGGAGCGTGGCGTTTGCTGGAGTACATCGCAGAATCCGACAACAAATGATGCAAAAACAACAGACGGGACTGGTATAGGAAATTTCACAAGCAATATTACAGGACTAACCGATGGCACAACCTATTATGTGCGAGCATACGCGACAAACGAAATGGGTACGGCATACGGAGAAGAAAAAAGTTTTTTAACTACATCAAAACCTACTGTTACAACATATCCAGTAACAGAAATATCGGGCACATCTGCCGTATGCGGTGGTAATGTTACATCTACAGGCAGTTCTGCCATAGTAGCGCGAGGTGTATGTTGGGCAACACATTATAATCCTACTATAGAAGACGATAAAACATTTGATAGTGTTGATACGGGCAGTTTATTTACAAGCAATATCACAGGGCTGACAGAAGGTACAACTTATTATGTGCGGGCATACGCGACTAATGGAGATGGCACTTCATACGGAGAAGAAAGAGTTTTTAGAACTTTGTCGTTGCCAGTAGTTAGTACAAATGCTGTGACTAATATCTCTTATGGAACAGCAACCTGTGGTGGAAATGTGTCATCGGACGGGGGAGTGTCAGTAACAGCCAGAGGTGTATGTTGGAGTACTTCTCAGAATCCTACAATAAACGATAGTAAAACAATAGATGGTTCTGGAACTGGCAGTTTTACAAGTAATATCACAGGTTTGGCAGGCGGAACAACCTATTATGTGCGTGCTTACGCGACAAATATTATAGGTACGGCATACGGAGAAACTAAACAGTTTGTAGCAATAAATCTTCCTACTGTTCAAACCAATTCTGCAACAAATGTAACGACCTCTGGTGCAACTATATCTGGTAATGTAATTTCCGATGGAGGGACAAATGTAACAAGTAGAGGTTTCGTATATGGAACAACGACAAATAACATGTCTCAAAATATACAAAACGGTTCGGGACTTGGAACTTTTACATCTATACCAACAGGTCTTGCTCCCGGTACTACATACTATTACAAGGCATACGCGACCAATAGTGCAGGGACATCATACGGAGAAGTAATGCAATTTACGACTGTGTCGGCAGCTGTACCTACGGTATCTACTGTTTCCGCAACAAATGTAACGACATATAGAGCTACACTTAACGGCAGTGTTATTTCTGATGGCGGATCAACAGTAACGGCAAGAGGTTTTATATACGGAACAAATTGGAATAACCTTTCGCAGAATGTACAAAGTAGCTCTGGTACTGGTAATTATAGCAAGGATATTACCGGACTGTCGCAAGGAACAACATATTATTATATGGCATACGCTACCAATGCTTCAGGAACTGCATACGGAGAGTTAATGCAGTTTACAACACTTACTGGTATAGGTAGTGATCTTGAAGTAATATTTTTGGATAATTTTCCTAATCCAACAGGTTCTGCTCCTTCGAATATGACATTAGGACCAGCAGAAAACTTATCGCTTTGTCCTGTAATATTAAATAATGGACCCGAAGACGCTTCTTCTGGTACAATTACAATAAGTGCTACATTAGGTGATTATGTTCTTATTGAGCCTGAGAGTATTATATTGTCTTCTGATAATCTCTTACTTAGTGGCAGATTTTCACCTATTTTGGTAAATGGTTGGATGCAATTGACAGCGTATGAGTTGAATCAGGCTGGTATTATTGGTACTTTCGATGTATGCTTCTACATTTCATATAGTGGCACCGATCCTAATACCGCTAACAATACCAAGTGCGTAACTATTACAAGATATGGAAACTAACGACAATTTCTTTTGTTCTTTTTTGTAGATTATGTAACTTTACATCGTTAAGTCCCGACAGTCCCAGAACAATCAAACTGCTCGGTATTATTTTTTTAGTGGATATATTTTCAAGTTTTTATATATGTTCTTTATAAAATACATTTTTACTCCAAATGTGTTCTTTGTAAAAAACACTTTTGATACATTTTTGTATTTTACAAAAAACACTTATTTGAACGCAACGCCTACATCGCAGCCGATGATATTGATAGTGCAATTTTCCACAAGATACCATTGTGGGCTTTCGGAATGCTGTATTGATGATTTTGTGACAAATAATAGGGATATTTTTTAGTTTCTTTTTTGTCGAATAAGATTTATTTTTGCAATCAAAATAAATATATACGAATATGAAGAAAATATCATTACTACTAGTTTGCCTTGCAATGATTTTTGCATCATGCGACAAGAATGAGAAGAAAGGCGGAAACGCTGAAGGTCCGGTAGCATATCAGCGCGACCTGACCGAAGAAGAGATCCAGAACGGCATCCTTACCCCCGAAGTGCTGTGGAAATTCGGACGACTTGGCGATATGCAGGTTAGCCCTGATGGAAAGACCGTTCTTTACACCGTAACTTACTATAGCGTAGAGACTAACGGTTCGAACACACAGATTTACTCGATTCCAGTAGAAGGCGGTGAAGCAACAAGACTCACCAACGACGAGAGCATTTCGTGCTTCAACCCGCGCTGGACAAAGGACGGAAAAATCGCTTACCTCTCAACCGAAGGCGATGCAGTTCAGGTTTGGACAATGACAGCCGACGGCAAGGACAACAAGAAGATTTCGAACCTCGCATTTGATGTAAACTCGTTCAAGATTTCACCCGCTGGTGACAAGATTATGCTCATCGCCGATGTGAAGATGGACGAAACTCCAGCCGAAATCTATCCCGACCTGCCAAACACCAACTGCATCATCGCAACCGACCTTATGTACCGTCACTGGAACGATTGGCACGACTACAAATATTCGCACATCTTCGTAGCTGACTTCAACGACAACATCACCACCGCTGCCGACATTATGGAAGGCGAAAAGTTTGATTCTCCGCTTAGCCCTTACTTCGACGATGCCGAAATCGCGTGGAGCAACGACGGCAAGAGCATCGCCTACACCTGCAAGAAACTCAGCGGCAAGGATTATGCAGTTAGCACAAATTCGGACATTTATCTATACAACCTAGAGGATGGCACCGTCAAGAACCTCACCGAAGGTATGATGGGCTATGACAAGTACCCTGTATTCTCGGCCGACTCGAAGAAACTGGCTTGGATTAGCATGGAAACTCCCGGCTACGAATCCGACAAGGAACGCCTATTCGTGATGGACCTCGAATCTGGTGAAAAGAAGTATGTCACAGAAAAATGGGACTACGGCTGCTCGAATGTCGTATGGGACAACGAAAACGCAGGCAAACTGTACTTCACAACCGTTCTCAACGCAACTTTCCAGATTTTCTCGGTTGACCTCAACACTTGCGAAATTGCACAACTAACCAAGGGTCAGCACGACTTTACGGGACTTGCTGCTTGTGGAAACGACTTGCTTGCATCAAAGACATCAATGTCGATGGCTACCGAACTTTTCGTGGTTGACAAGAATGGACAGGAACGCCAGCTCACCAATGTAAACAAGAATATCTACGACAAGATTGAGATGGGCCGCGTTGAAGAACGCTGGGTTACAACCACCGACAACAAGCAGATGCTTACTTGGGTGATTTACCCTCCAAAGTTCGACTCGACAAAGGTTTACCCTGCAATCCTCTACTGCGAAGGCGGTCCGCAAAGTCCAGTTTCACAATTCTGGTCGTACCGCTGGAATTTCCAGATTATGGCAGCCAACGGCTACATCGTAATCGCTCCTAACCGTAGAGGTCTCCCAGGCTTCGGCACCGAATGGAATGCACAGATTTCTGGCGACTACGGCGGACAGAACATGAAGGACTATGTTTCGGCAGTTAATGCAATAAAGACCGAGCCTTACATCGACGAAGACCATATTGGTGCTGTTGGTGCAAGCTATGGTGGATTCTCGGTTTACTGGCTCGCAGGTCACAACCAGGACAGCCTGTTCAAGGCATTCATCGCACACTGCGGAATGTTCAACCTTGAATCGCAGTACGCATCCACCGAAGAAATGTTCTTCGTAAACCACGACCTCGGTGGACCATACTGGGAAAAAGACAACGCTACGGCTCAGAAGTCGTACGAAACTTCGCCACACCACTTCGTACAGAACTGGAATGCACCTATCCTGATTTTCACAGGTGGCAAGGACTTCCGCATTCCATATACCGAAAGTTTGCAGGCATTTAACATGGCACAGATGCGTGGCATCGAGAGCAAGCTAGTGGTATTCCCCGAAGAAACCCACTTCGTTCTGAAACCGCAGAACAGCATCCTGTGGCAGCGCGAATTCAAGGCATGGCTTGACCAGCATTTGAAGAAGTAAAATTAACACAATACTTACAAAAGGCACATCGAAACAAGTTTCTGATGTGTCTTTTTTTATTGGACTATATTTGATATTCGTCCAGAAAAGTGTAATCTTACACAAACATTCCCCTATAAAAGTGTAAGTTTTAGAAATTATTCGTCCAGAAAAGTGTAAGTTTTGTTTGAAAGTTGTTGATAATCACTCAACTGACAATATGTGGTTTTGTTGAGGTTTTCTTTATGATGGTATTTGAACATGATTTGTAATAAAGACACATAGAAAACATTTACAACCAAAATAATTATTAACTTCGCGGTGAAAATTAAATACATAAATATATGAAAAGTTTATTGGTAATATTGAGTATGTGCATGACCTGCATAATGTTGCAGTCGTGTATGCCAAGAACAACTGTAATGCCTATAGCGCATGGGAATCCAGGCGACATAATAGTGGTAATGAATGATGAAAATTGGCAAGCAGAAGCAGGAGACAGTTTACGGGCAATGTTTTCCGAATTTTGTCCCAATCTGCCATTTGAGCAGCCGATAATGGACTTGCACCAGATTCCTTATGCTAAGTTTGTGGAAATAAATCAACTGCATCGCAATGTTATTTTTTTTGAGAGAGTTGCAAGTCAGAAAAAAGGTGCGCTAAATGTAGAAAACAACAAATATGCGAAAAACCAAGTTTTTGTACGCATAACGGCAGCCAATCAGACCGAATTTGTAAAAGCATTGTGCGAGCAACGTGACTCCATTGTAAAACTCTTTTTGTCTGCTGACCGCGATCGCTACATAAATTCGTATAGCAAAGCCCGTAACAGTATGGCGGAACAGCAGTTGGCTGACACATTTGGCATTAACATATCGCTGCCTGAAGAATATCGCATTGATGAGTTTCTTGACAAGTTTTCATGGATCTCATTTGAAACCAAGAAAACTACAAATGGAATATTTGTATATGAATATCCTTTGACCGATACTACCGACCTGTCGGTTGAACAGATAATAGCAATGCGGAACATAGTTTTACAAAAGAACGTCCCTGGTGGTCGCGAAGGCTCATACATGACTACAGAAGTCAAATTCGACTACCCAAGCATCGAAACCATAATGCACAATGGTACCAAAACCGCTGTAGTTCATGGAATGTGGAAGATGCATGGTGATTTCATGGGCGGACCGTTTGTAAGCTACACAAAGATTGACGAAGCCCATCAGCGTGTTGTATGCGTAGAAGGCTTTGTTTATGAGCCCAATGCTCCTGTTCGCGAAAAAATTAGAAACATTGAAAGTATAATTTATACATATTCACTTAGATAAATCGTATAACAAATTATGAATCAAACACTTGTTGCAGAAAATGTCGTCAAGAAATATTCGAGCCATCTCGCACTAGACAGAGTGTCGATTTCGGTTCCCGAAGGTTGCATTTTCGGTCTGCTAGGTCCAAATGGTGCAGGCAAGACGACACTGATACGAATAATAAACCAGATTACCGCCCCCGATGAGGGCACCGTATATATAAACGGAGAAAAACTTTCAGGAAAGCACATCGCTCAAATCGGTTATTTGCCAGAGGAACGCGGTTTGTACAAAAAGATGGCTGTGGGTGAGCAAGCTCTCTACCTTTGCCAGCTCAAGGGAATGAAGAAAGCCGATGCTATGCGCGAACTGAAAAAGTGGTTCGAGAAATTCGAGATCCAAAACTGGTGGAATAAGAAGGTAGAGGAACTGTCGAAGGGAATGCAGCAGAAAGTTCAGTTCATAACTACCATTCTCCACAAGCCGAAACTGCTCATCTTTGATGAGCCGTTTAGCGGATTCGACCCGATAAACGCAAACTTGCTTAAGCAGGAAATCCTAGAATTGAAAAAAAACGGTTCGACCATAATTTTCTCCACCCACAATATGTCATCAGTTGAGGAAATTTGCGACTATATTGCATTGATAAACAAGTCGAAGAAAATACTTGAAGGCGAAGTTAACTCCATTCGCCGCGAATATGCTCCCGACATTTATGAAGTGCAGTATTCTGGATATTTCAACAAGATGATTGCTACGCTGACATCCGACTACAAGATTTTGGATGTCAAGGAATTTGAGGGCGGAAGCAAGATGAGCATCGAACTGCTTAACAAGGAGATGACCAACAACGATATCATTTCGCGTCTGACAAATTTCGGCAACATAGAATCGTTCCAGAAGGCACTGCCGAGCATGAACGATATTTTCATCAGAGTGGTAAGCAACACAAATTCAGAACAAGCGCAAGCACAAAATTAAGAATATGAGCAAGATAGGACTTATAATAGGTAGGGAATACAAAACCCGCGTTCGCAAGAAATCATTCATAGTAATGACAATTCTAGGCCCGATTTTGTTCGCAGCCTTGATGGTGGCGCCAGCAATTCTTATGCGCCTTGAGGACGATGAATTCAAGAACATTGCCGTAATCGATGAAACAGGCTTGTTCGACCAGTATTCACTGAAGAACACAAAGAGTATAAACTTCGACTTCGTGTCCGAAAAATATTTCCGTGGTAGCTACTACGACCTATCCGAGGCGAAAGCAGGTTTGAAGGATTCGGAACATTACGCTTTGCTTTACATTCCTATAAACGCATTGTCGGCAAACAACGGTTCTGTACAGCTTTTCTCGTATCAGCAGCCTAATATGGGACTGAAGATGCATATTTCCAACGGCATAGAAAAGAAAGCCGAGGAAATGAAGCTAAGCAAGAAAGCCGAAGAACTGGAAATCACCCAGCAGGAAATCGACAATATCCTAATGGTTGCCAACACATCGATAAATGTAATAACCACAACCATGAATGATGACGGAACCGAAAAGGAATCATCAACGACAGTGGCAATGATAATAGGCTATATCTGCGGATTCCTGATCTACATGTTCATATTCATGTATGGCTCGATGGTTATGAATGGCGTGATCGAGGAAAAGTCTAACCGAATTGTGGAAGTTATTGTTTCATCTGTAAAGCCATTCCAGCTTATGCTTGGCAAGATTATAGGTGTGGCGCTTGTGGGAATCACGCAGTTTGTTTTGTGGGTAATGCTTACGCTTGGAATAGTTTCCATAACCTATGCAGTGTTGCAAAAGGACTTCTCTACAGCCGACCTTAATCCACAGACACAAATCATGGGTTCGACACTAACTGATGCTACCGATGTAAATACCGATGACATGGCAAAGTTCGATGATATAATGAAGGCTATGAATTCGGTAAATTATGTTGGATTGTTGCTGATGTTCCTGTTCTACTTCATCGGTGGTTATCTGCTATATGCTGGAATGTTTGCAATAGCAGGTTCGGCTGTCGATAATGAAACTGATACACAGCAGTTTATGCTACCAATAACAGTACCGCTACTCCTAGCGATTTTTGTAATGCTATCGGCAATCAACAATCCAAATGGTAGCCTAGCATACTGGTTTTCAATAATTCCGTTCACTTCGCCGATAGTGATGTTGGTAAGGATTCCGTTTGGCGTACCTATCACCGACATTATCATTTCGATGGTTCTGCTTGTCGCAACATTCATTGCAATGACCTGGCTAGCAGCCAAGATTTATCGCGTTGGAATATTGATGTACGGCAAGAAGAGCAACTACAAGGAATTGTGGAAATGGTTGAAATATAGGAACTAACTTTCAACTTTTAACTTTTAACTCTCAACTCTTAACTTACTTCACGCTTTTCCATATACTCCATCTTTCATCTTCCCAGTGGTGATAGATGTGCATTAGGATAGGATGCGATATGGTCATGAAGCCATCGCGGGTGTAGCCCTTATTTGCATTGTAGTCGATGTTTGTGTCGGCAAATTCGGCTATCCAGTTGAATTCAATGGGCAGGGTAGGGTGGTTTTGCAATCTGAATTTCCATACTGTTAGAGCCAACATGCCTTGGTCGCGAGTCTTGGTGTATGGATTTGCAAATTCGGCAATGGTCTTTTCGTGCCAGTAGTCCAGAAACTCTGCTGACGAATTATCGAACAGAAATACGCCGCCATTCCAATGTTGCCAGTTGTCTGGAATGTTTATGCAATATTTTTGAAAAATGTAGGCAGAAAGGTGATTGCAATGTGGCACATCGTGTTCAAAATTTGTCCAATCGGCTGGATTTTCACCAAGTTTTGGAAGAATATGTCGCTTATAATAACGGAAATCTAATTCAACGACTTCTCCATTTCTATTTCGCCAGCACATTTCCGACTTTTTGAAAATAAACTTGTCCAAAGTAAACGACCGTACAAAAGGCATATACCTGAACAAAAAATACCGGCTTGCGCTCCAAAAACTGTGTTTGGTTTTGGCAAACAAGTCGGCTAATTCTTTTCTGTCGTCTTTTACAGAATCGGCATCAAGGTCAAAATCAGCGATGCGTTTTGCGACATTTTCCTTGAATCTTGCAATAATTTCTCCACGATGTGCATGGTTTTCGAGGCATTTGCAGTTCATTGCATGCGGACTGAAATACTCTAGAGGGGCATTGTCGTTGGCAAAAGTTATTGGTGCAGAATAGTGGTTGAAAATTTCGTCAACTTTTTCGGACAGACAAACCACATCGCTGTCAAGGTAGCAATAGGTGTGTCCGTGTGGAAGAATTTTATGCAACGAAGTTTTCAGGTATATGCTTGCCTCGTGGTCGTTGTATTCACTTGGTGTTGCGATGTCAATAATATTTTCGTACGAAATAGGAATCTCGTTTCTGCGGCTGTCGGTAACGACAATAATATCGTTGTGCGTAAACCTTTTCAGTCTTTCGATTGAAAAAGCGAGTTGGGAAATGCACCTTTCGGGACCACAAACTGCAAAGACGAATTTGTTCATTGTTAAATTTTTCGTTCGTTCAAATATTCATAATCGTGCAAAAATTGTCGTTTCTCCGCTTTTATTTCCTTTCGCTGGTAACCTCTATATTCCGACAATAGTTTCCGGTATTCGCGTTTGGGCAGCCGAAGCCCTTCGTCGCTTTTTATCATCATGCGGAATTCTGAGCAAATTGTCTGGTAAATTTCTGGGGCATAAAATCTGTAGAAATCATCATCAAGAAGCGATTCTAAAATGTTGATATTATTGCGTTTGAAGTCGAAAAGTTTGCCGCGTTTCGAGATTCCGCTTGCGTGGTCGTTGTAAACCGACCAGCACTCGTTAAAATATCTGAACTTAGAGTTCTTTATCAGTTCCAGTTCCAATGCCCAGCTAAACGAAAATTCCTTGAACTTATAATTGCGCATGAAATTTTCCAAGTCTTTCCATCTGCAAACAAGAGAGGATGTTGGAATTATTGTCCTAGTAATCAGCATCTGTGGTTCAAAGTCGGGATAGTACTTGTTCATCTGCGAATATGTTTTCCAACCTATCTTGGTTTTCTTAGCAAATTCGGCATCACCATCAAAGTTCATCTGGTGTATTTCGGCATCGTGGAAGCATGCGGAATATTCTGGATTCTGTTCAAGGAAATCGACTTGAGCCTGCAATTTGCCATCGTAGCACCAGTAGTCATCGCCATCGAGGAAAACAAAATATTTTGCACGGCAATTCATTTCCACGGCCTTACGTACCGAATGCAGTACACCCGAATTTTTCTCGTTTACTGAGAGGGAAATTTTGTCTGGATGTTCAGTTTGCTGCCGCTTAACAATTTCCACCGTAGAGTCTGATGAGCAATCGTCAAAGACATATACCTTATAATTATAGGTGCTTTTTTGCACCAGCACAGATTCTATGCATTTGGCAATAAACTGCTCGTGGTTACAGGTGAAGATAAATATTGAAAGCGTTGCTTCGTTCATAGAACTATGAATTGAACTTGTTGGCAAAAATACAAAAAATAACAAATCCCAATCGCATGATTGGGATTTGCGTTTCTATGAAAAAGCAAATTCTATTTAATTATCGAAGCAATTTTTTCATGGAGCTTGGCAGCGGCTACAGCCTTTGTTTGAAGAATCATATTCTTAATGGCCTTGCCGTTGCTTTTGCCATGACCAACAATAACTGTTCCGTTAACGCCGAGTGCAGGTGTACCACCAACATTCTCGTAGTTGTAGTTCTCGAAGAACGGGTCGTTTATGCCTCTTTGTCTCAGTATGGTGTAAATGGATTCGGCATGCTTCAGGTAGATGTTGCCTACGAATCCGTCGGTAACAATTACATCGACCTTGTTGGTGTCGGAGCAGTCACCACCTTCAATGTTACCAATGAAGTTGATGTTTTTCTCTTCCTTCAGCAGCTTGAATGTAGCCTTAGCAGTAAGGTTACCCTTGCCTTCCTCGGAGCCAATGTTCAGCAGACCGATTCTCGGGTTTTCGATACCCATTACATATTGAGCATATACTTTGCCAATGAGAGCATACTGCACCAGAACTTCAGGCTTTGGGTCTGCGTTAAGTCCAACATCGAGGATGAGGTTGTTTCCGCCTTTGTTGTTAGGGCAAATCGACGACATGCAAGGTCTGATGATACCATCTAGTACACCGATTACCTTTGTCGCACCAACCATCATTGCTCCTGTATTTCCTGCGCTTGCGAATCCGTCTATTAGTCCCTGCTTGAGGTAATAGAAGCCCTTGACGATTCCCGAATCCTTCTTTTCGAGGAATGATTTTACGGGGTCGTCGCCCATCGCCAATGTTTCGGAACAATTAATAATTTCAAAAACACCAGCATCGACGCTGTGATTGGCGAAATACTTACGGATGTACTCTTCGTCGCCGAAAAGGAACAACCTGTCGTCCTTGTCCAAAACTTCTAAAGCAAGGATAGCACCATCAAGAATGGCATCCGGTGCAAAATCCCCACCTTGTATGTCAACACCAATGTTCATAGTTCATTATATTTTATTCGCCCTTTGGTTCGATAACGAGTTTACCTCTGTAGTATCCGCAGTTCGGACATACATGGTGGTATTGGATTGTAGTTCCGCAATTTGAGCATGTTGCCAATGTTGGGATTTCTGCTACATAGTGGGTACGGCGTTTGTTTCTTCTCTGTTTAGATGTTTTTCTTTTAGGATGTGCCATTTTCTTAAACTTTTAGTTAGTTATTATTATTCTTTAATTCGCGCAACGCTTCCCATCGCGGGTCTATTGCGTCTTCTGTTTTTTCTGTCTCTTCAACCTTGTACTTGTCAATCAGTTCCATCATCTTGGCGTTGCATGTCGGATTACCATTTGCATCGTCGGGATGATAGTGAGCTATCGGCAGTGCAAAGTGCGAATATTCGTAAATGAACTCCGAAATGTCTATTTCGTTCGCATCGCGACTTAGTGTTACAGCATCGCTGTTCGTGTCGAAGTTCGTCTCGTCGCCATAGTTGACCAGAATCTCATCGCTTATTGCGATTGGCTGGTCGTATAGCTCAAGGCATCTGTCGCAAGTCAGCTTTACCGTTCCCGACAAGTCGAAGTTCAATAGCATCGAGGTCTTCTTCTTTGTCAAGATTACCTTCACATCGACCTCTCCGCCCTTTATTTCTCCCTTGTCATACGACTGGAAAAACGCATCATCAGCTCTAAAACGGAATAAATGTTCCGTTTCTCCGAGGCCGTCAAGCGGGATAATATGTTGATTAACACTATCCATTCCAATCGAAAACATTAGAAATAAATTCGTGCAAAAATACAAAACAATTTGAAAAAAGAAAAAGAAAAATTTTTCTTTGTTAAAATGATGGTGAAAAATATGTGGATTCGTTGCACGCAACGAACCTACATGTCTTTCTTCAGTATAATCCTGAATGTTGTACCCTTGCCTAATTCCGATGATTTGACAAAGATTTTTCCGCCGTGGTATTCCTCTACAATTCGTTTGGCTAGGCTAAGACCTAGTCCCCAGCCGCGGTTCTTGGTGGTGTAGCCTGGCTTGAATACATTCTTGAAATCAGACTTGCTAATACCTTTTCCTGTGTCGGAAATTTCGATGCCTACATGTTTTTCCGAGTCATCGAGGCTTATCCTTATTGTTCCGTTTGTGCCAATGGCATCAACTGCATTTTTGCAGAGGTTTTCGATTACCCATTCGAACAGTTCTACATTGAGAGGCAGGAAAATCAGTCCGTATTCATCAATGTTGGTTTCGATATGCACTGTCGATGGGATGCGCGTCTTTAAGTAAGTTACTGTATTTCGGATGCATTCTGTAAGTTCTTTTTCGTGGAGATTGGGCTTACTGCCGATTTTCGAGAAGCGCGCTGCAATCTTTTCGAGTCGCTTCACATCCTTTTCTATTTCGCGGAACATTTCAGTCTCGCCATGTTCTTCGCGCATAATTTCGAGCCATGCCATTAGTGACGATATTGGTGTGCCTAGCTGATGGGCAGTTTCCTTCGACATTCCAAGCCATACATGATTCTGCTCCGACCTGCGCGAAACATTGAACACCACATAGCCCATAATTATGAAAATACCAATGAGCACAAGCTGAACGAATGGGTAATATTGTAGTTTCTTCAGCAGCAACGAGTCGGAATAATACACGGTGTTCATTACATTGCCGTCAGCATCTGTTATGGCGAAACACTCTTTGCCGTTGTTTTGGAACTCCTCAAGTTTCTTTTCTGCATATTCGGGAACTTCCATTTTGACGGTGTCAAGATTTCTGTAAGAGATTATGGTTTTGTTGTCGGAATCGACAAGTATGACAGGTATTGTCTGGTTGTTTTCGAGTACTTCGAAAAGAAAACCTATATCGGCATCGGGTTCTGAATTGATTAAGCCCTGCATGGCGTGCGACCATAGTTCCATCCGTCGGTATTCCTCCTGTCTGAGGTCATCCATCAGATTGTTGGTGTAAATAAGCGAAAGCACGAAGATGAGCGCGGCAAACGCCATCAGTATAATTTTCCATTTCTTGTCGAATCTGTATGCCTTGTCCATTGCTTATGCTTTAATGTCAATCCTAATTTGGGAATCTTGTCGCAGACCGAGCAGATTTTTTGCGCTTCCACCATTTATTGCTATTTCGAGCAATCCTAATGAATTGAAAATACACACTATTTCCGAAGTTTCCACTTCCTTGTACGACTGATAAATCTGCGTGACCTTGTACGAATGTGTGTTCAAAAGAATTTCGAAACCATTGTCTCCAATGGTGTTGTCGAAAATCTCCTTGCTAATGTTTGAGATGGCGTTTCCGTACGAATCGATGTATATGATGTTTCCGAGAAGTCCGCGTGGTGTTGTCTGGGGCGCGAGGTCGGTGTATCTTGTTACATCTTCTATTTCTTCTCCGAGTTGCCTGATGTCTTTTCCTCGGAGCATGAACTTTGCGATTTCAGCAAACACATTTTTCTCTATGAATACGCAGTCCTCGTTTCCTGTCCCTACGTCTATTGCCACTGCAAGTTCTGGTTCATCCTTAAAAATTATGCCTAAGGTGCCGTTGTCGGTGCAGATGAAATATTGCTTCAAGTACTTCGCAACTATGACTTTCATGTCGCCTTTGGGTTCACTGTCTACACCTATAATATGTATGGTGCCGGCAGGAAAGTCGTTGATGACGCTTCCTAGCACGAAAGCCGCCTGTTGCCAGTTGAAATGCTCGATGTTGTGCGAAATGTCAACGAAAACAGTGTCTGGTTCCGACGAGAGTATAGATGCTTTTACAGCGCCTATGTAGTAGTCGCTGTTGTGCCAGTCGGTTGTGAGTGTTACTATTTTCGTCATTTCTTCAGCAAATGAATAAAACTATGCAAAAAAATGCTTTTCTTTGCTCCGCAAAAATATCAAAATTTATCAATGACTGAAAAAAGTATTCTGATTGAAATTGAAGACTTGCAGAAATTCTTCGGTGTGCGCGATGAAAATCTCGGGTTGCTTGTGCGTCATTTCCCTACATTGAAAATTGTGCAACGCGGTGATGTTGTGAAGGTTGTAGGCGACAAAGAGGTAATAAAGGAGTTTGAGCGAAAACTGAATGCTATGCTCGAATTTTTTGGCAAGTACAACCGCTTGGGAGTTGAGGAGGTGCGCGAAATTCTGAGCAGTGCAACCAATTCGGTGAGCATTGCCGAGGACAAGGACGTGCTATTGTACAGCATCAGCGGCAAGCCGATTCGTGCCCGTACCGCCAATCAGAAATTGCTTGTTGAGTGTTTTCAGAAAAACGACCTGCTTTTTGCAACTGGACCTGCGGGAACAGGCAAGACATATACTGCGATAGCATTGGCAGTCAAGTCGTTGAAGGAAATGCGAGTGAAGAAGATAATACTTTCGCGTCCTGCGGTTGAGGCTGGCGAAAACCTTGGTTTTCTGCCTGGCGATGTGCGCGAGAAGCTCGATCCGTACCTGCAACCGCTCTACGATG
>JBGUHW010000192.1:0-11153 GCA_045112395.1 Bacteroidales bacterium | reverse complement strand
GACAGCGGTAATGCAAAAGTATTGCCAAGCGGGAAAACAACGCTTATCATATCGCCCAGCTTTGCATTGGCAAGTTTGCCAGTACCTTCGCCAGCGACCTTCACCAACAACTTGATTGTCTGCTTGTCGTAATCGACATCGTGGATGCTTATTGGACGGCGAAGGAAAGTTCCTACCGAGTTGTCAATCTTGACTTCGGCAAACTGCGCCGGCATTATCACCGGCAATGCGTCCTCGCTCTGCAAGGCGAGCATAAAGAACGAGCCTCCGATCTTTTCGTTTCCGACAACACGCAAATCTCTGATTACCTTGTTGCTCATATATTATTCTCCTTTGTTTTCGTATCCTTACACTGAACTGAAATTTCTACATTACATTTACCCAAACCGTAAAAATAATTTGAGACAAAGTTAACGATTTTTTTCTAATGAAAAGTTCAATGTGAAATTGCTTATTAATTTATTGAACCATTGTACTTGAAACCAGAACGGCGCAGCCATTAACACTCACTAATATATTCGATTGTACAGACGCAAAATTTTGCGTCTTCTACAAAAACGAATGCCTACCATCAAACTTCTTAGCCAGATTTCGAAATCATGCCAGCCACTCATTTTCTCAAGGAACTATGGTCAAATAAAATTATATGTAATATATAATAATAATTTTATTTAATGTATTTACTACAAGCACTTTGTATTTGTAAAATACGGAGTATCACTCCCGATTTTACAGGAAAATACGGAGTAGAGTTCCTGATTTTTAGCAATAAATGAGAATTGCGATACTGGTTTTGTTGGGACAGGCAATTTGTAAAAATGCGTAAATAATGTGGACAAATTTGGTTGTTATTTGAAAACTAAGATTTGATGGAGCAGATTCCAAAGTTGGAGAAAATGATGGGATGAATTAGAAATGAGGATGTTCAAGTGGGTAAGTGCGCAACCTTTAGCTTACTGCCATAGCAGTAAATCCGCCACGACAAGTTTAGATGCAATGTTTTGCGCCTGTACGAAAATGCATCATATATCTACATAGAAAATATTTATGGGAAAAGTGACAAAATAGATATGTATAATTATGGAAAAAGTGACAAAATGAGTATATAAAACCATAGAAAAAGTGACAATAATTTTTGTAATACAAAATAAATCAGTACTTTTGCATCGCAATAAAAATAAATAAATATGTTAGAACGTAAGTTTTCACAAATTTTAGAATCATTTCTTTCGGAAGAACAGAACAAAATTCTGCTTGTAAATGGAGCAAGACAGATAGGCAAGTCGTATATAATCAGACATATATGTCGAAAACTTTTCACCAATTACATTGAAATAGATTTGCGTGCCGATAGTGAAAATGAAAGGGTTTTTGCGGGAGTGACCGGGCTGGATATTTTTTATATGCAATTGAGTGCATTTGCTGGCAATAAGCTTGGCAACAAAAAAAATACTCTCATTTTCCTTGACGAGATACAAGTATATCCGCAACTGTTGACTTTATTGAAATTCCTAAACCAAGATGGAAAATACACTTATATTGCAAGCGGTTCACAACTGGGCATAGCATTGGCGCAAACGCCATCGGTTCCTCTTGGCAGTGTGGTTATTAAGCAAATGTACCCGCTTGATTTGGAGGAATTCTTTTGGGCGATGGGGGTTGGCAAAGAAGCCATGGAGTCTGCTAGTAAACTTTTAAGTGACGGAAAATCGTTGCCAGAACCTCTCCACAATCATTTTATGCGTCTTTTCCATTATTATCTGTTGACTGGAGGTTTGCCTGATGCTGTAAATCAGTTTGCAAAGGACAAGAATATCAGTAAGATGCGAGATATACAGCATGATGTTCAGTCGCTCTATGGTATTGATGCTTCGCAATATGACAAGCAAAACCGTTTAAAGATACGGCGTATTTATGACTCCATTCCTTCTAATCTGGAAAATAAGAAAAAGCGTGTCGTCGTAAGTAAGATAGAAAACAAGAAGGGCAAGCAGTTTTCTGATTATGAGGACGAGTTTGACTATTTGATACAGTCTGGCATTGCTTTGCAGGTTGATGCAATCAGCAATCCTCGTTTTCCGTTATTGCAATCTGCAAAGAAATCTCTTTTGAAATTGTACCTTAACGATGTAGGCATACTTACGGCTCTGCTTTACCAAAATAACATTAATGCCATTCTGAATGACGAATTGAGCGTTAATCTTGGAACAGTATATGAATCGGTTGTTGCGCAAGAACTAAAGGCGCATGGTTTTAGTTTGTACTATTACGATAATAAGCAGCATGGTGAAGTCGATTTCCTCATTGACAATTTCGACACACTGTCTGTTGTTCCTATCGAGGTAAAATCTGGCAAGGACTATTATGTGCATAGTGCTCTCAACCATTTTGTTTCCAATGAGGAATATGGAATACATAAAGGCATTGTTCTGTCGAATAGCCGTGAAGTTGAGAGCATCGGCAAAATTACATATATGCCTGTTTATTATGTGATGTTTTTATTCCCAAACGGGAATTAATGGTCATACTAAGGCAATAGGAAGATTTGATGGAGCAGATTCCAAAATTGTTGGAAAAGGTGGGAAGAATTAGAAATGAGGATGTTTAAGTGTGTTGGAGGACAAATCAGAAATGTTATGGGATTCTAAACTTTATACCAATCTAAATAATATCCATCTATACAAATAAATCCTCTTTTGTATTTAGTTTCTTTTAAAATTTCATTAATCCTTTCTTGATTAATTTTTATGCCATCATTTATAATTGAATTTAAATCTCGTGCCATATCTAAATTTGTCAAAAGATGTTTATTGACAATAAAAGAATCATCAAGAGAATAACCGATAATATATTGTGGTAACAAACCACACTTTACACAAATTTCTTTTTGCTCTATATATGGTGGTGTTACATAATATGGCAACTCCATTTTTTCAATTTCTTTATTTAATTTATTTACTTCGTTATATTTAATAATTAGGTTTCGTCTTTCTGTTATTGGAATCCAAGATACTATCATTATTCCATCTTTTTTGAATTTTTCTGCAACTTTTATTTTAGTAGAAGTGGAAATCATGTAACTATTGTTTCCTGACATAGACCTGCCTATAATATGAATTAGCGAAAGATAATAATCTTTAATTTTTATTTTCTTTTCTTCGTCCAAATTGTCTGTCTTTGAAAGAAAATCTTCTCTATTTTCCTCTGTTTTAAAATAATTATAGAAGTCTTCGTTGCTGTTTAAAAACGAAGAAACTTTTTCTATTGTACCAAGAGCAGCAAATTTTCTATTACATAATTTGTCATTCAATTTATCAAAAATAGAATTAAATAATTCTTCAGAACAATCATTAAGGCAAAATAATTTTTTATTAGAGCCATCGTTTGTATAATAAATGCTTTTGAGACCAATATTAAACATTATATTAGCAAACTTCTCTATATCAAAGATTGATGTATTATATTCTGGAATTGATTCTGTACCACGATACAAAATTGTTTTATTCTTTGCAGAACAAAAATCATCAATAAACTCGTTAAATAATTTTTTGTTAGTTGCATCTAACTCATTACCTTGTGAATCTTTCAATTTTAATTTTGATAGTAGTCTTTTTAGTTGGTGCATATAATTCTATTTTTATTCATTACCACCTATTCTTGCTTATTACACACAGGTCGCACGGTTGATCCAAAATCGCGGCTGCCGGCTCCTATTTCGCATCTGCTCGAATCTAATCCGAGACGAGCTGAGTTATCCGAGCCGTTACCATAGCCAGAGAAGAGCCAACTCGACCAATAGAAACCTGCGGTACCGGCCCGGCGGAGTTCACTGTCGCCACGGGTGCCAGCGGCTGGCAGGAAGATGGAATTGCCGTTAGATCCTGTGAACTTTCTTCCGTTTACTCCATTCTGGGTTGTCCACTCGTTGATGCAATTCATGTACAATTCTACCATTTCTACTCTTGTCGGCATACGCCAGTTTGCACCCCAGTTGGCAGTTGCTGCATCATCGGTAGCTTCTAAGATTCCCAACCAATCTGTAAAGCCTCCGTTGCCATATGCCCGGCTGCAGCAATATTTGGTGAGTTTATTGTAAGCTCCGTTACAATATCTGTATGTACTCCAGTTGTAGGTTTTCTTTGAGGAGATTTCTCCCCATGCATAATAGTTGCCGTAGTTTTCGGGAAAACTTGCGCCAACATTGCAAGTCGCCCACAGCGTACCACTCGGCAATCCAAGGTCAACCCACTCATGTCCGTTTAACATTCCACTAGTCGGATTCATAAGATATTCCAACGCCTTATCTGCCTGTATCATTACGGGAACATTACCGCTTTGTTCAACACCAGTTTTCTGCAATATGGCAATAACTTCCGCTACTGTAATATCAGTTTTCTGGCTTTTCATTAATGCAATCAATCCCGAGACTACAGGTGCCGCCATACTTGTTCCATCAAGGCAGGAATACCTGTTGCCTGGCACAGAACTATAAATGTCAAGTCCTGGAGCAGAAATGGTTGAAGCATCGGCATAATTTGTAAAAGTAGTAGCTTTGTTTCCTTTCTCGGAAGCACATACAACTATGGCTTCGCCTGTGCGGTTCTGCGGTGGAAGGCACGAAAGTACATGGTCGTTTCCTGCGGAGAATACCACTATGCAGTTCTTTTTCTTTGCTTTAGCAAGTACCATTTTCCACAATCTCTCCTCGTCTTTTTGGCATCGCTTGGAAAATTCGCGCTGGAAATCCAATGGCACATCGCCACATCCTGCATACGACGGACCTGCCGACATATTTATCACATCGGCACCGCTTGCCACAGCATAAAGAATGCCAGTTGCAAGGGCAAATGTAGTGGTTTGCTCGCCATCAAACACCTGCACAGGCATCAGAAGGCAATCGGGAGCAATTCCAGTTACGCCCTCGTTAATGTGAGTGTCGGCACCAACCGCAATCCCTGCTACATGAGTTCCGTGCATTCCGTTGGTCGAGTTGCAATATACATTGCCATTTGCTGTAAAAATGTTGTAGGGGCTTATCACTCTACCTTTAAGCAGTTCGTGGTTTACATCAAATCCGTCATCGACAACCGCCACGACAACCTTACGGCTACCTTTGGTAGTTTTCCATGCTTCGCGTAGGTTTATTGCATCAATATGCCAGCCCGCATCGGAACACTTTCCATCTGTCTGTTCCTGCGAGTATATTGTTTCGACGGTCACTATAAACTGATAGTCTGGCATTTGTGATTCCAATCCCTTGCGTATCACATCAAGCACATCTTCTGGCACTTGAATTTCAATCGTCTTTAGCAAGTCGTTGTAACTTATAATCTTGTATTCGTCTTTCGGATATAGTTTCTTGAAATCTTTTGCAAAAGCGTTCAAGTCGGTTTCGTCATCCTCGAAGAAAATGCTCAAACGATTGGCAACAATTTGTGGAGCAACAGAATCTTCGGGATTTTGTACTACCTTAACACCGCTAATCGGAGCCATAACGGGCTTCTCCTTATAGTCCGACGGCAACGAGTCTCCTATTGTTACGGTTGGAACATCGGCTGCTACTGAGATGTTTTCATCGCTATTATTCTCCTTATTGTTGCATGAGAACAATAAAGTTGCAACAAACAAGCATAAAATCAATCTTGTCTTCATACTTACATTCAATTTTAGGCACAAAGTTAATCATTTTGCAATGTAAATTTGTGTGTGTGAATATTTTTGTGAAAGAAATTTAGGATAAAGCGGTGGGTGGATTTGGAATGAGATATGGTATTTGCTGCGGATTGCTGCATAAGCAGCGAGCTAAAGGTTGAAAATCCTCATATTCAATACTTTCGGATTATAAATCCGAAAGGACATAGTCGCGATTCTAAACCAAATCGCTATTTTTGATATATGATTTAGTTAGCTATCTAAATAAAATTTCCAAAAATTGCACGATAGTCAACTAAATCGATAAAATTTGGGTTGATTTAGTTGGGTATCTAATAATAAGTATTTGGCGGTCGCGAATCATTGCGAAGACAATAAATGCAAGCAAAATTGTATGCGAGAATATTTTGTGAAAGAAATTTAGTATCTTTGCCACAAATAGTTCAAGTATTGGATATGACAGACGAGCAGGTAATCAAGGAAATCGAACGGATAGGACATTCGGTACTTCCCGAAGGCAGTTCGCTGTGGCTATACGGCTCACGCGCTCGTGGCGACCAGCACGATGGCAGCGACTGGGATTTACTCATCTTGCTCGACAAGGCAAAAATCACATCAAACGACCACGACGACTATGTATATCCGTTCCACGAACTAGGCTGGGATATTGGCGAGGAAATAAATCCGCACATTTATACCCGTCAGCAGTGGGATTCTTGGACTTTTCTTCCATTTTACAAGAATGTAGAACACGATAAAATTGTACTGCTATGAGCCTAAGCGAAGAAGAACGCACAACACTTGTAAGATTCCAATTCGAAAAAGCACGCAACACTATGCATGAAGCAGAAGCGTTAATGTCAAGCTACTTATGGAATGGTGCCGCCAACCGTCTTTACTATTCCGTTTTCCATGCGGTAAGTGCGTTACTAATACACGACAAACATCAGGTCAATACTCACCAAGGCTCTCATGCCCTATTCGGATTGCATTATATCAAGTCGGGCAAAATACCCGCAGAATATGGTCGCTTGTACACTCAACTACAAACAATGCGCGATGAAAGCGACTATAATTGTCTCTATGATGTCAACCCTGACGAACTCAAAGAGAAACTTGAACCAGCAAAGCAATTACTGAATATTATCGAAACAATGATTTAGCCCAAGGGCTTCATTATACACATTGTGATATGCCGACGTGGTCAAAATCTCAATTCTGTACCGCTTCTTTTTTCGTCCTTCTGCGATGATGCGGTCTGCGTGGTTTTGCCTCCTTTGAAGCACCTTCGGTATTCTTAGGCGCAGTTTTCCTTTGTCCCGAAAATCGCCTTCCACCACGGTGCGAACCTCCGTGTCTGCGCCTTGATGTTTTCTTGCCTGGAGCATACTCGGGAGCTTCGCCAAAACCTTCGGGCAAAGACGACTTCTCCACCACGCGCTCAAGCAGTTTCTCAATCCGCGCAAAATGCTCAATTTCCTTTTCGCCAATGAAACTTATCGCCAGACCGTCCTTTCCTGCGCGGGCTGTTCGTCCGATGCGGTGAACATAATCCTCGGCCTTGTGCGGAATGTCGTAGTTCAAAATCAAATTCACATTGTCGATGTCGATGCCACGCGAAAGCAGGTTGGTCGTGACGATTATGCTAGTCTTTCCACTCTTGAAATCAAGGACTGCATTTTCGCGCTCCTCCTGCGTAAAGTTTGAATTTATCGGTCTGTTGGGCAGATTGTTCATCCGCAGAAACGACGAAATCTCGCCTACGGTCTGCTTCTTGCCGACAAAAATTATGACCTTCTCGCCCTTATGTTCCGCCAAAGTGTGAAGCAAGAGTTTCATCTTGTCCTTTTCGTAAACCATGTAAACCTTCTGGTCGATTTCGGCGGCGGGTTTCGAAAAGTTGAGGTCAACAAATTGAGGTTCTATTAGAATCTGCTCGGCAAGTTTCTTGATTTGCGGCGGCATTGTCGCGCTGAACATCAGCGACTGGCGTTTCTTGGGCATCTGAGCGACAATCTTCATAATGTCGGGATAGAAACCCATATCGAGCATTTCATCTGCCTCATCAAGAATAAGAAAGTCGAGAGTGGAAAAGTCGGCATAACCGAGGTTAAGATGGGAAATCAAGCGTCCTGGAGTTGCAACAACGATGTCAACGCCATTGACAAGTGCGTTTTTCTGGTCGCCGAAGCCCTGCTGGTCGTTTCCGCCATAAATTGCAATCGATGACTGTTTGGAAAAATACGCAAGACCCTCAATCTGCTCCTCTATTTGCAGGCAAAGTTCGCGTGTCGGTGCAATTATCAACGCACGGATGCCGTTTTTAGGGAAACGCAGCATTCGTTCCATAATCGGCAAAAGGAAGGCGACAGTCTTTCCCGAACCAGTCTGCGAGCAGGCCATAATGTCGTGACCATCAACAACCGGCAGGAAAGTTTCCTCCTGTATTTTTGTAAGCTCATCAAATCCAAACGATTCGACAGCCTCATGAAGACAATCGTGCAATGTCAGTTCATCAAATCGCATACGCAATTGAAAAATTTACAAATAGCAAAAATAAGCATATATCACAAGCGACACATCTACAAACATGATATATTTATTAACAAAAAATGTAGCGGTGCAATGCACTGCGCCGCTACAGATTATTTAATTAATCTTAAATCAATTTTTCGGATAATTACAATACGAAATCAATACAGCATTCCGAACATCCACAACGGAATACGATTTCCATCACCAATCTCGGTGTCCGCCACAGCAAGGTAACTGTCTTTTATGCCAGCAATCTGCGCGAAATCCTTGCCTTTACCACCAACTTCAAACAGAATCTTGCCGTCAACAGTAAAATCACCATCAATAGGCAAAGTAACACTATGTTTCACTTCCAACTGATTCATAATGAATGTTTCCCGTAGTGTTCCAACATTGGCTTCTGGCGAAAATGCATACATCAGGTTGGTATTGGACAGATATATCTTCTGTGGATTTACCAGATGCTTATAGTCCTTGGGAGTTTTTGTTAGCATCATAAGCAACCCAGCCCTGTCGAGCGCATATAAAAGTTTCAGGCAAACATCCCTTGTTGTTTCAAGCTGGTCGCACAACTTGCTGATATTGGGCACAAGCGGAACATTCTGAGCAATAACCATAAGCAGCCGTTTAGCCTTCTGTACGGTAGCGTATGTAACATCTTCCACCGCTGGCAAGTCGCTTTCTACAACCAAGTTTGCAACTTCTGCAAGCCTGATATGGAAATCGGTGCCAGCCTCCCGTGAAAACGGATAAACACCATTTCTAAGGTATTTGTCAAAATGCAACATCAGCCCCTTGCTTGCAGTTATATTCATCGCGTGATAAATATGATTCGACAGAAGTTCATCAAGAGTTATGGCCTCATATTGCAGTATCTTATTGAATTCCAAGTACTCCCTGAACGACATTCCCGCCATTGAGTACAAAGTCTGCCTCCGCGACAAATCAACTTTCGAGTTATCTATTTCGAGCATGCTACTGCCAGTATATACAATATACAGATCCGAGTATGTATCGAACAAATCCTTTACTATCTGGCTCCACATCGGATATTTGTGAACCTCGTCGAGATAAATGTGCCTTACGCCCCGACCATACAGCCATTGCACGAGTTCGACAAGGTTGTGCGACTGGAACCAATAACTGTCAAGCGAGACATAAAAGGCGTCATCAGGATTCTTGAATGTCGTTTTTATGTGCTGCATAAGCAACGTTGTTTTCCCAACACCACGCGCACCCTTTATGCCAATCAGCCTCGCATCCCAGTTAATCTCTTTATGTATATACCGTTTAAACAATAGCGAAGTATTTCTTAACCTTGTGATATACACATCTTTTATCTGTAAAAATTCGTCCTGTGTCATAACTTAAATCAATATTTCTTCGCCACAAAGATACAAAAATTCACTTTTACAAATATGAATTTTTAAATATTTTTCACTTTTGCAAAAGTGAATTTTGACAATATATTCACTTGTCTAAAAGTGAATATTAGAATTCAAAACAATCCGAAACTGCCACAACTACAACCTTCCTTCAATAACCTTCCAGTCGATGATGTCCCACAATGCTGCGAGATGGTCGGCACGACGGTTCTGATAGTCGAGATAGTAGGCATGTTCCCACACGTCGAAGGTAAGCAAGGGCTTCAGTCCGCCACACACCGGATATTATATATGAGTGAAATATTTAATTAAATAACAGAACTTTCCGTGAGCACATTTTCTGTTACTAATTTATTTTGTTTTGACATTATTATGGTTACAATTAATTTTTCTTGTGTTTCAATATCTAATTTCAGATAGTTCTTGTCATAATTATTTTGGTAAAACCATTTATTAAAAAGTTTAAAACGAGCATTAGCGCAAAAATCATCGTCGTCATAAATGGCACAAATTATCCTTTCTGGGAAATTGTCAAGAAATTTAGCTATAATATTGCAAATTATTTTTCTAATTGAAGTTTGTTGAGAATAATATTTCAAGTAACGTCTATCTAATTTTTTTGTGCGATTAAATTCTAACATATAATACAAAGGTTTTATTTCTTTGAATAATACTGTATATATACAATTTTCTGGAACCTGAAAATAAAATCCAACACCTTTTTCAAAGTAAAATTTAACGACTTTTAATTCTTTTTTCATAATTAAATTGGTGAATGAGGATTATAAAAACATTCTTTTACTTTAACCCATTTTTCATTTTCCTTTATGATGGGGGTATTATCAACACACATATATCGGAATTCGCAATCTTTACAAACTTCAATTTTATCTTTATTAATAAGCCATAATTTTTGAAAATTTTCAGTATTAACTATATCTGGCAAAGAATGCTCGTCTGTTACTTTTCCATATGTAAAATTTAGAGAAAGACAATTTTTAATGTAACCTTCTTTTGAAATGCAAACTTTTCTATTATAGTAATTATTATATTTTTGACTTTCAGAAAATAATAGAATGTTCACATTGAAATAGAATTTATTGTTAACCAAAAAATCAGAATGTGATTTTTTTTGCTCTTTAATAAAAACTATTTTTTGCCTGTCAAAGGTATAAACTTTGTTCTCATTTGCACTATGAAAATAGTAGTTGCGTAAGCGCTGATTATTTATCATTATTGCCTTAATCTCTGACACAAGAGTCGATTTGAATTTAGATATAATTTCTAAATAATCAAAGTCAGAATATTTTATTGATGCGACTATATCTTTAATATACTCAGAATCTAATACATCAAAAGAGCGCATTTGGATGAACCTACAGCCTAATTTCTCTAAACTTTTAATTGAAGTATTTAGTCTATCCATATTCATTGGCAACTCTATAATTGCATTAGAAATTACTCCTGGATAATCCCAAATCATATCAATATCTGGAAATAAATCTAATTCATCTTCATCACAGAAAAAAATAAATTCATTACTAATTAACATCTTAAAATATTCATCAATGATATGATGTT
>JBGUHW010000191.1:0-47020 GCA_045112395.1 Bacteroidales bacterium | reverse complement strand
GTGGAAATACTCCACCTTTCCGCTACGAATCATCGCCGAAATCCGTTCCTGCTCGCGGAACACATTCTCTTGTGGTGTTATGCCAATCAGCCTCCGCATGTTGCCCTGATTATTGTAACCTTGTCGCCTTCGTGCAGGACTGTGGCATCCCACATATTCCTGTCAATGACATCGGTACCTACAGCAACAGCAACAGGCTCGTTTGCCTTTATGCCGATGATGCCGCACAACTTGTCAAGTGTGCAACCCGATGTTACTTCCGTATTATTTCCGTTAACTAAAACTATCATAGTAAATCATTTTTATTTTAAAATTTCCCAATGTCCAGTCTTGTCAGAACCAACACGCCGTATAAGTTTCATTTCCTTGAGAATAGATAACTCTCGCTGAACAGTTCTCTCGGATAAGTTCAATTTAGAAACAATTTCTTTGGTTGTGGCTCCAGAATTTACACCGCCATTTTTGCCATTTACACTGCCATTTTTGCCATAATCGGCAATGATTGAGATTATATCTAATTGGCGTTTAGTGAGTTCGGATTCTTTTACACCGCCAAATGTGTTTTCAAAAATAGTAACATCATTATTGTCGGATAAAATTTCCCAATATCCATTTTTAGCAGAACCTACAAATCGAATTCGCTTCATTTCCTTCAAAATAGACAGTTCCCGATATATGGTTCTCTCAGATATGTTCAACTTGGAAATAATCTCTTTTGTTGTAATCCCAGAATTTACACCGCCATCTCTGCCATTTATACCGCCATTTTTGCCAAAATTATATATAATCCCGCCTTCCCGATAGTTAAGAAAAGAAACTACTTCTTTTTCAATATCAAGCTCACGCTTAAGTTCTCGCTTAAATTCTATTCGGTTGGTTTCTATCATTGTCATATTTTTTCTGTCAGTTTATCTGTTTTGTTTCCTTTCCAATCCCCAGAAATGATTCGTTGAGCCATGACCATGACCAACTTGTGCATCCTTTGCTGCCAGAATTGCGTTATACACATAATCCTTGGCATGTGATACAGCCTCTTCGAGCGAAAACCCCATAGCCAGATAGGTTGCAATTGCCGACGAGAGCGTACAACCTGTTCCGTGGGTGTTTTCCGAAATTATCTTCTTCGAAGTGAAATGTCTGCAAGTACCGTCCTGCGACACAAGCACATCGGTCATCTCGTTGCCAAGCGAATGTCCGCCCTTGACAAGAACATTCTTGCAGCGGCATTCTGCAACTATTTGCCTGCCACATTCTACCATATCGTCAAAGTTGGCGATTTTCCGTCCAGAAATGGCTTCCGCTTCAGAAATGTTTGGCGTAAGCACGGTACACAGCGGGAAAAGCTCCACCTTTAGCGACTGAAGAAAATCGGCCTTGGCAAGCATGTCGCCGCTTGTAGCCACATGCACAGGGTCGAGAACAAGGTGTCCGCGGTAGTTGTTTCTTGCAAGCGAATCCCTTATTGCAACGACATTCTCCTTTGTATAGACCATTCCTATCTTTATGGCGTCCACAGGAATATCCTCAAGCACTGCATCAATCTGTGCCGACAGTACCTTGGAATCGACAGCCTGAATAGCACGTACACCGCAGGTGTTTTGTGCAGTGACGGCAGTTATTGCGCTGGCGGCATACTGACCTAGCGAGAAAATGGTCTTGATGTCGGCCTGGATTCCCGCTCCGCCAACAGAATCGCTACCCGCGACAGTAAGCACATATCTTATTCCATCCATAAATCTTTCAATTTATAAATTCGTGAGGTACAAAAAATAGAGCGGATTGAAATTCCCAAATCTGCATTACCAGACTGGTCAACGGGTTTAATCTCAGCCTACTGTTTTCAGCACCCCAGCAATATGTTTTTGCCCGACAATGAAAGTCAAGCGATGCAAAGGTAATAATAATTTGGATTCGATGATAAATTTTCGTTATGAATAAATTTTCCGCTCGTGCCGCGGAGGCATTTACTTTTTTTGTCACCAAAAACAGTAAACAAAAAAAGTGTGTCCGCTGAGTCTGCTTCGCTAAAAATAGTTTGCACTACGCTAAAAGTCAGAAACTTGCCTTCGATTCTCTACGTCTTCAAACAGACTGACTTTTTACGCTTCGTTCCACCGATTTTTCTCAGGTTGGTTCTGCAAATTCATCGTTTTCAAGGCTATTCTTGTTATATATAAGAACTTTTCGGCGTTTTTGATTTTCTTTCGGCATCTTGACGATTGTCAGTCGGTTACAATGCCCGCATTGTTTCCTCTTTCCGCACGCCAATCTGCTCGAAACAAATTTCAAAACCACTCGAAATCAATTTACAGAACCAACCTTACGCTCACCAGCCAAGGCGGCAATCAAGGTATTCTCCGCTCTGCTTCGTATATATTTAAAAGGTCACCAAAATTATAGTTTGCAGAAATTAGCGACCGCCTACGGCTTATTTATCGCTTGCCGCACCCTAAGCCTGTGGTTGCTGAGTACAGCCGAAGTATCGAAGGGTTGCGAAAATTATGAATGCTAACTATTTTCAGTTGTCAGCATAATACAATTCCCTCCCGTTGTATGTTCTTGTAAAAAGGAGTTCCCTTTCTGGTCTGCCATTCTGCCGATGTGTATAGCTTTGAGCTGAAATATTCTCCAAATTTCCAACCCAACGCCACAAACGGGTAAGCGTATGTATCGAAATCCTCGTACTGAATTTCGTTTTTGTCAAGAATAATAAGCAAATCCCAGTCAGAGTCGGCATTGGCGTCGCCCCTTGCCTGTGAACCAAAAAGAATCAACCTAGCATTAGGCGGCAAAACGTTCCTGCCTAAATCCTGAATCTTTTCGATAATATTCAACTTGTCTGCGCTCATAAACTTCTGGCATTGTAAGTGCGAAAATACACTTTTTTACCAATATGACAAAATCATAACAATTTTTGACAGAAAAATCTTACTGCATTATTCCAAAAAAATCTTAATTTTGCAGTGTCGAACATTTGATGCCGTTTGTAGGGTGTAGAGTGTTTGACAGACATATAGAAAGACGTTTACTGACGTTTTCCTTTGACTATTCGAAACTTCGCAACTTTTGAATCTGTCGTCAAAGAGAAAAGCAACAGTGAACGCTTACGTTAGTGTAGTTGATTCCAATCAATAATATCACAGCGTGGGCTTCGCGTTGCTCAATCTTACGACAGAAGGCAATGCGAAGGCCGCGAATAGTGGGAACGAGTAACAAGATTCCCACGTTTTTTGTATGTGCTGATATATTTTTTTTGTACCGAATCGGGAATCATCGGAAAAAAATAATAGTCAATATCATGGCAATGAGTGATATAAGACATTTTTGAAATTTAACAAAAAAACATCAAACCTACGACAAGTTATGGCGTATGTCGGTTATAGATTTGCGAAAAAAACGTAAGACTATGGAAGGAAAAACATTGACATCAATCATTGGTGGGAAGGCAATATCATACATATTTTCGGAAAGACCGAGTTTATTCGTTCCTTTCGAAGGCAATTTCCCATTAGCAAAGGAGTATCAGCGCAAAGTAATAATGGACGAAGTTTGTGGCACTCATTACTTTGAAGACATTGAAGAGGAATGGATTAAGGATTTAATAAAGAAAGGTGCGCAAATCTATGATATAGACCAAGGATTTAAGGCGTTTTTAGGTAATAGAACAAGAACTTACAACGCACTTCCTGAATCCGAAAAAGCGGAAATATTGGCTGAATTTATGGATAAAAATTGCTTGGATATAGGAGCATTGAGGATATGATTAGTGTGTGAGTGGAAATAGAATACGATTGGAGAAAATAAATAATTTAATTTATAAACATATGAATATTAAAGATTTAATTCCATTTTTAGAGGAAAACAAAAAAGAAATTAAAATTCATTGTGCAACTGGCAGCACAGATGTGTTTGCTCCCAAAAAAAGTTTCTTGAATGGTAAGTTTAAGGAATGGCAAGAAGAGCAAAACCAAAAAAACTTTGAAAGGAAATACATTCTTTCCCTTATTTTTTGGGATAAAGACGAATGGTTGTTTGCAGGCATATATGAAAGTCTTAATGTAAAGCAAAATGACAATGGAAGGTTTGTATACGAAACCAAACTGCTTGATGTTGCCAATGAATTTATTGGAAAATCTATTTTCAAATTCAAAAAGGATTTTAGGAACTCATATTTATGTTTAGAAAATCATATTGGAAACATCAACTTGCTTGAAATCAAAAGAGATGTTGTAAAACAAACTTTTCCTGGTTACGATCTAGTTAATGTTTCATGGCAAGATTTGTCTGATGTTATTGAATCTGACTCTTGGAAAACTGCTTTAGAAAATCAGAAAGGAGTATATTTGATTACAGACAAATCAAATGGAAAACATTATGTAGGTTCTGCTTATGGACAAGATATGATTCTTGGAAGATGGAGAAACTATGTACAAAATGGACACGGAGGAAATAAAGATTTAAAAGCACTAGGTTTTGATTATATTAAAGAAAACTTCCAATATTCAATTCTTGAAATTTTTAAATCTACTACCGATGATAATACAATAATAGACAGGGAATCGTGGTGGAAAGAAGTTCTGATGACTAGAGATTTTGGTTATAATAAAAACTAACATGTCAAGTTACATCTACAAAATCACCTGTCCCTATTGCTCTCACAAGTTTGAATGGCACGAGGGTAAAGTCGGCGACAAGATTTATCTGCACTGCGATATATGCGGCAAGGAGTTGCTGTATCCCGATGATGAAGAATCGCTTTTTCCCGTATATCCTTCGTGCGAATGTGGCGGTTGGTTCGAAAAAGCAGAGAGATGGACTCCGTATGTCTGTCCGGAATGCAAGGAGGAAATAGAACCGCGTGAAGTTAGAGGAACAATAGAGGTGGTAACAAAGGAGGAGGAATGAGAAAAACATTCGTCACTAACCCTTCTAAAGTATAACTTACCGCCAAGATATAATTTGTGCCATATTTGTTAAGTAGCTAATCTACAAGGATTTCAAATTATAATAAGAGTATTTTTTCAATTTTTCACAGCAACTTTATTGCGCCAAAAAAGTTGCGCCAACAAAATTGCGTTGCAAAGGTAATAATAATTTGGATTCGATGATTTGAAAATTCGAAAATTTGAAGATTAGCTTCGCTGAGCTAAAGGTTGGCTACGTTGGGCTAAAGGGAGGAAATAATCAGAACGTAGTGTACAAACAGGATATGTCTCCATCGGTTCGCAGCATGAACATCAGCAGCACAAGGGCAAAAATTGCAATCACAGCCAGCACTTTACCTATTTTCCTTTTCCACGACATAATTCCTAATTTTTTGATATAATAGATAAGCTCCATAACTGGAATGATGCTGCCAGTCGCGAAACGCTCCAGCAGTAGATGAAATGTCGGTAGCATCTATATAGCTTGCGTGCTCTTCGTTGAGCAATGCGATAATGTTGTCGCACACCGTTTGAAAGCCAGACAACTCGGATGCATTTGCTTTTTCGAAGGCTATATGGTTGTACGGTCCCACGACAAAAACGATGTCGACCTTGCGTTCGCGACACAAATGTATCATCGCCCGCAACTCGTCGTAGCGATACGATGGCTCCGTTTTTACATGCAAAGAGTATGAATTTATATCGAACGAGCCAGATACATTATAAGTGTAGTTGTATTCGGAACTGTCGGGTGGGGCAGACGAGACTGACTTTTGCATCTCGCTTTGCGGGGGCACAAAGTTTAGCGTCTTCTTGAATTCCATCGAGTCTAGGGTAAAGGCGAGGTCCTGATAATATTTGCGGCGGATTTTGTCGAAGTAAAACGCGAGGAAGTCGGCAGCCATGTCGGACATGGTTATATTGCTGCGATTCGCATGTATCACTTCATCGACATACTTGTCGCCACCGACACCAGCCGACCACATAGTGGCATACGAAGTATAGCGCATAAAATAATCGGCATTGCTGTACGCAAGTTTATTGCACCAGTATGCGGGATTTATGAAATAAATAATCTTCAGACCTTCAATGTTTTTGTTACTTTGTATCAACGGAAAATATGTACATGCAGTTCTGCCAGCCCCTGCAATTACCGAAAATCGGCACTGGAGTGTCGTGTCGGCATTAAGGAAATCGTAATAATTCTCACCGTTCATATAGTCGCTCTCCGATGTTCCCAGGACAAGGTATCCGTTGTTTGCCTTGATGCTTTGTACAAGCAAGTCGGTATAAAGCGTATTGTTGTCGCGTAGTTCCTGATGACGGATAGTGTAAAGCTGCCTGTCGGTTGCCGAATAGCGGAAAGTCGGAATGCACAGCGATGCAAGCATCCAGACCGCCACAGCCACCATGGCGACAACTCCAACAAATGCCATATTTTTCATTCTGTACATCTTCATCAGAAAAGCAGATTAAACATTTCGACCAATTGTTCGACAGGATAATTGAAGAAAATCCAACCAATCGTCACAAAAACGAAGGTAATAACAACTCCTATAATTTTACTCAACGAACCATTATTTCTACCCGCGTTCTTATTCGTAGCAACCTTATATATTGACAATCCTACGCCATGCCACAAGCCCCAGAAAACGAAATTCAAGGTGCTGCCGTGCCATAGTCCGCATACGAAAAACGTTACCAAATACGCGATAACCGACACCAGCAGCCTGTATTTTACAAACGGCGTGCGATTAATAAGTGATATTACGGGCTTGAAAACATACATTTTCAGGAAAGTGGAGAAGGTAATGTGCCACCTTTTCCAGAATTCTGCGACATTTGACGACAGATACGGCAACCTAAAATTCTCGGGAGTACGGATTCCAAGCATGTATGCGGTGCCGATTGCCACGTCGCAATAGCCCGAAAAATCGATGTAGATGTATATGGAATACAGCAAGGCGGCCAAGCAGACAGCCGACCACGCTCCCATATATGGCAACAAGGTGTTATAATCGACTGCATATTCCTTTATCAAAGGCACAATCAGCAGAAGTTTTACCGCACCAATGAAAATCCGTCCTATACCTGCAAGGAGCATCCTTAAATTGAACCTTACACGCGTTTTGTTGAGCCAATAATGAAAATTGTTGAATGTATCGATAGGTCCGGCAGGGAAAGTGGGGAAGAAAAACAGGTAGTTCACATACGACAACACATTTATGCTGCGGATATTCTGTCTGTAACATTCCACAAGCCAGTGAATCATACGGAAGAAGATGTACGACAAGCCCAGTTTTTCGACCGAGAAGAAATGCTTCTGCAAGAAAGCATCCCACCATTCGCCAAACCACGACTGCACAAGCGGATAGTTGCGAACTGAAAAAAATGCAATCAGCAAAGTCAGCATTAGCACCAGCAGCCACTTGTATTTGCGTTTTCGCAGTATAATTCCAGCACCGTAAATAATGAGCGATACCAAAAATAATATGAATACCGACCTGGGGGATACGATTTTTGTGAGAATAAGGGCGTTGCCAAGTAAAATCAGAATATTGTTCAGCCAGCCCCGCTTGAAAATCCATTTGCATGCCACAAACAGGCACACAAACAGGAAAATATCAAAGAAAAGCATATAGTCGCCGAACAACATTGCAATTTAAATCTTCAAATCTTCAAATCTTCAAATCTTCAAATCTTCAAATCCTCGAATCTTCAAATCTTCGAATTATCAAATTATCAAATTCTCAACTCACTATAACCTTCTCCGTGGTATTTTAGCAACTCTGGCAAAACCTCGTTTATGATCAGTACATTGTTTTTGTCGTACCCAATTTTTTCAAGTTCATCTAACAAAATTGCGTTGAAATGGTATGCAATGCTTCCGCAGAATCCAATCCTATATTTTCGGTAGTCGGGGAAGATGAGCACATAGTTTCTAAAGAAATCGCGGAACGATTGTCGCATAAGCTCTTGCATCTGTGGATGGTCGATGTGCTTGTTTATTGTCTTGGTAAAATTTGCAAGGTATCTGTTAGGATGTTCGCCCTTGTATACAGCGTTAAGCACAGTAGTTATATTCTCGCCGGTTTCCTCGTGTATTTGGCGTGTGAGTTCCGCATCGAACCTGCCTTCGAGGTACTGCTTGATGAAATTCTTTCCTATTGTTGCTCCGCTACCTTCGTCGCCAAGAATGTAGCCTAGCGAAACAGGGCTTTTTGTAATTTCGTTGCCATCGAAGAAGCATGAGTTTGAACCAGTGCCGAGTATGGCGGCAACACCAGCTTCGCGTTTCAGCACAGCTCTGGCGGTTCCAAGCATGTCTGAAAAAATGCTTATGCTTGCCTTATGGAAAAATGTGGCCAGTGCGTCCTGCAGATGGGCGTAGTTGTCGCAGTTTGAGCAACCGGAACCATAAAAGTAAACATTTGTAACTTCTGTCGAATCAATTTCCTTTGGAAAAGCTTCTGCCATGCATTTTTCAACTTCTTCCTTCGTTACAAAATATGGGTTGAACCCTATAGTCTTGAAGTTGTATACATTGCCTTTTTTGTCCGAAATCACCCATGATGTTTTCGTTGAGCCGCTGTCTGCTATTGCTATCATTGTTGTCTTTTTGTTTTCAGTTCTTTACGCATCTTATTGAATACCCGTTTTCCCATGCTCCGTGTTCTTGTCCGAGGAAAGTTTCCTTTTTGTCGATATAGCGGTAATACGAGTAGCCTTTTTCTATTTGTTCCGATGTCCAAAAGTAAGCTGTTTTGCCTTCATCGGCGAAAAAATTGTTGCCATCGCGGTATCCTGCTGGTTGTGCGTTGAAGCCCGATTTTCCCCAATGTTCAGATTTGCGCAGTGCTCCGTTTTCCCAGCGTTCCGATTTGCTGGCAAGAGCAGGTCCGGATTGTGAGGTTTCTAGATTTTTTACCAGGTTTTCCCAGTCGGATTTGTTGGGTAGCCTCCAGCCTGTGGGACATGCATTTTTTGCGGCTTTCCAGTTGTATAGCACACCATAAGTAGGATAGTTTGTACAATCTTTTGCCGAACTTGTGTTGTCGCAGTCGTACACATAGTAAAATGGATCATATATACTGCCAATGTCTACCGTGCTGGCTTTGGGCAGATAGCGCAGGTTCTCGGCCATCCATTTCTGATTGCCAATGTTTATTGTCGCATAGGTGTTTCCGTCGCGTTTGTCGGTAAAAGAGCCAGTGTTACTTTGTGCAACGGCAATTATTGAAACGAACAGAAGCAGTATTGTCGAAATATGTTTACTCATTTTTTTATTTATAAGGCACCGCAAATATAATGAAAAAAGATACTTATGAACTCATGGTTCATAAATTTTTAGTGCTGGTTTTAAAGTTTGGTCTTGTTCGTTTCTTTTAAAGAATTAACTTTGCGGTTTTGAGTTTTGTAAATTAGGTTAAATTAAAATTATTAAGCATGAGAGAATTATACTTGAATGTTTCTCAGCATTTTCGTGCTGGAAAACTTGCGGAAGGCCTTAGGCGGCATTCGCAGAAATTAAGGGCTGTGGTTGCGGCTATGGCTATGATTTTTATTGCTGCTCCGTTTTACGGACAGACATGGAATTTGGTAACTGCTGCTACCGATTTGGCAGTTGGTGATTCTATTATTATTGTTTCTGGAGAATATGCTCTTGGAAAAACGCAGAACTCTAACAACAGAGCTGCTGTTGCCATAACAAACAACGGAGACGATGTTGAATTTGATGACGAAGCAGGTGTTCAGGGCATAAAGTTAGTCGAAGGAACAGAAAACAACACCTTTGGCTTCTATGTCGGCAATGGTTATTTGTTTGCTGCAAGTTCTGGTTCAAACTATTTGAGAACACAAGAAGATTTGGATGCTAATGGTTCGTGGTTGGTGACAATTTCTGGAGGTGAGACAACAGTTATAGCTCAAGGAACAAATACTCGCAATAACTTAAGAAGAAACGGTACTATTTTTTCTTGCTACTCTTCTGGACAAACAGCAGTTTCCATATACAAGTATGAAGAAGGAGGACCATCAATTTCGTTAACACAGTCTCTTGTAGATTTTTCATACAATCTTAATAATGGACCTTCGGCAGCACAGAGTTTTTCTGTTGAAGGAAGCAACCTTACTGCCGATATTACAGTAAGCGTTCCCGACGATGCAGATTTTGAATTGTGCATCACCGAAGACGGAACCTATGCATCTTCTGTGACCATTGCACCTAGCGAAGGAACTGTGGCTTCTACAGATGTATTCGTTCGTATGAAGGCTGGTCTTGATGCAGGTGCATACAATGCTACCGTTACAATTGCTTCGACTGACGCAACTAGCAAGACAATAAGCCTTACAGGTTCTGTCGTTGACCCCGATGCTGTTTACTATACAGTTGTTACAGAGGCTCCTGCAACTGACTGGACAGGTGAATACCTTATAACTTATACAAACGGAAGTGTTGTAAAGGCATTAGCAGGAAGCAGTGGAACATCGACCAATTATGGTACGGAGCAAGATGTTTCAGATTACCTTGTTGGAAATAAGATTACTGCAAACGCAACAACCGATGCAATAAAAGTTACTGCTAGAAGCACAAGCAATGGTTATACGCTTTACCTTGAAAATGTCGGATACCTTGGTTGGAATTCTGGTAATTCTCTTGTATTTGATGAAGATGTTACAGATGGTCGCAACGAGTGGACAATCTCAATTTCCGATGGGGCAATATCCGTTGATAATGTAGGAGAATCATCTCGTACTTTGAGATATAACGCCAGTTCTCCTCGTTTCGCATGCTATACAGGCGGTCAAGCCGCAATAACTCTATACAAGTCGCCACGTGAGGTTCAGGAACTCATTGCCAACCCGACATTCAATCCTGCTGAAGGAACATTCTTCAACAATGTTGATGTTACCCTTGCTTGCGAAACGGATGGTGCAACCATATACTACACTCTCAATGGCACCGACCCGACAGATGCTTCAGCAGAATACACCGAAGCTATTCATATTACTGAAACAACTACAGTAAAGGCTATTGCAATAAAGAATTCTGCTTCGAGCGAAGTTGTTTCGGCAACCTACACTATTTCAAATATTGAAACTGTTGCTACTCCAGTTATCACTCCCGAGGCTGGCAACTATAACACACCGCAACAGATTACTATCACTTGCGAAACTGCCGATGCTGTAATTTACTACACAACCGATGGCACCGACCCGACTACAGAATCAACTCAGTACAATGCTCCATTCACATTGGACACAACAGCTACCGTAAAGGCTATCGCTGTAAAGGAAGGAATGAACAACAGCCAGATTGCTTCGGCAGCCTACACTATGCCTGTATTCCTCGAAAACCTTGCAGCAGTATATTCAACTGCTAACAACGATCAGTACAAGATTACAGGTGATGTTGTTTTCGTTTTCAGAGATCATAGATATATGTTTGTAAAGGATGCAACTGCAGGTATGATGATATTTGATAATAACGATTCGATTATTACTACAGAATATAACGAAGGTGATGTTATCAGCGGTGGAATTATGGGTAAGACTTCAATCTTTAGGGGGCTTTACGAAGTAGTTCCTACTGCAAACCTTGCCGTATCAACCGAAAATAATGGTCCTGTTGAACCTATAGTTGTAACCATCCCGCAGATGTCTAACGAAAACGACTTTATGTCACAGCTTGTAACAGTTCAGAATTTGACAGTAACAGGAATAGACGGACAAAACATTATTGTTTCGGATGGAGAAAACACGATGAAAATCTTTGATAGATTCAATTTGATAACCGAAAATGATTATGCCGTTGACGATGTTATAACATCTGTAACAGGTTTAGTTTCGAAATATAATTCAGACTACCAGATTTTCCCGCGTACAGCAGAGGATATTGTTAAGAGAGAAGTTCCTGCAGAACCAACATTTACACCTGCGGCTGGTACATACGTAGTAAGTGTAACAGTTACCTTGACTTGTGAAACTGAAGGTGCAACAATATATTATAATATTGAACCTAACGATGCTCAACTCGAATATACCGAACCATTGACATTCAACGATACGACTACTATTAATGCTTTCGCAGAAAAGGACGGTCTGCGTAGCACAGTTGTAACGGCAACCTACAATATCACTGATAGGGAAATCGTTGCAACTCCAACTATCACTCCTAATGGTGGCAACTTCGAGGAAAGCGTTGAAGTAACATTGGCTTGCGAAACTGCCGATGCAGCAATTCACTACACAACCGATGGTACCGACCCGACAGCAGAATCGACTCTTTACGATGCTCCATTCGCATTGAACGCATCCGCTATCGTAAAGGCAATCGCTGTAAAGGAAAATATGCAGAATAGTGCAATCGCTGAAGCTACATTCAGAAAATTGGAGCCTGTTGTTCCAGTAAACTACACCCGCATCACATCACTCGACCAGTTGCAGGATGGCGACAAGGTTATCATTGCATCACGCTACGACAATGACGAAACTCACTACTATGTTGCCCCGACAAGAATTGCAAGCAAACTCAACGGAGTTGCTGTTACAGCAGAAAACGGAATTATTACAACAGAAGTTGACTCGGTTGTATGGACAATAAAGATTGCAGACGGCAAGTATAAGTTTGCAAATGCTTCTAATGATACATTGGGATACGGTACGTCTGGCACGAATTTCACAAGTTCATCCAATAAGGAATGGACTATAGCAGAATATACAACTCCATCAACAGCATTTGTTGGAGCATACGCAGGATACAAGATAACTAATGTAAGCAATTCTATTAGATGTATTGCATATAGAGAATATAACAATAATAATGTTTTTGGCGTGTACGATATCAGCAACAATGAAGAGGGAACCGGTTATAATTTCGCCATCGACATCTTTGTTGACCTTGATGACCACGCACCGCTTGTTGCAACACCGACATTCTCGGTTCCTGCAGGAAACTATTCATCGGAACAGACAGTTGAAATCCTTTGCGCTACCGAAGGTGCAACTATCCACTACACTCTCGATGGAACCGACCCGACTGAAGAATCTGCTGTATATGAAACTGCACTCACAATTACCGAACCTACAACAGTAAAGGCAAAGGCTTACAAGCAGGACTGCATTGCCAGCGGTATTGCCGAAGCATTCTACAATGTAAATACCACTCCGACAATCACTGTTGATGCAGAAACTTTGAGCTTCGAAAATGTAAACGAAACAAAGACCGTTAACGTTTCAAGCTTCAACCTTACTTCCGACATAACCGTTGCAGTTTCTGAAAACTTCACTGTTGACGCAGAATCCATAACAATGAACTCCGATGCGACCTTGACGGTAACATTCACAGGCGACGTTACTACAACAGGTACTCTTACACTTACAAGCGGTGAAACTATAAAGACTGTTGCACTTGTAGCAACAATACCAGTTGCTTCAGAAGGTTGCTACTATCCAATTGTAGAGGCTCTTACAGACTGGACTGGTGACTACCTGATAACTTATACCGATTTGTCTACGGAAACAATCAATGTCCTCAATGGAATACATAATAACAATTATGGTACATTTGAGAATATTTTCCAGTACTACGAAGACGGTATAATAGAATCAAATCTTACTACTGAAATGTTCAAGGTAACTGTGGCTCCAACCGAAGATGGCAAATACTCAATGTTCCTTAACAATAGTGGATACCTTGGAATCAATAGCAATGACAATAAATTGTATGCATATCAGACATTCACCGAGACTAGGGACGAATGGACATTCTCTGAAAATAATGGAGAAATTGTAATAACAAGTGTTAAGTATACTAACCGCAATTTGAAATGGAATAGTGGAGACCCACGTTTTGCTTGCTACAAGAATACATCAACAACAGGCGATCCGTTGACTCTCTACAAGCTTGGTGCTATTCCTGCAGTTGCAACTCCTGTATTTACTCCAGTAGCTGGTTATTACACAGAAGCTCAGAATGTAACAATTACTTGTGCTACCGAAGGTGCTACCATTTACTACACAACCGATGGTACAGTTCCTACAAACGAATCGACTCAATACACCGAAGCAATCGCAGTAAGCCAGAACACAACAATCAAGGCTATTGCATACCTAGGCGAAGAAGCTAGCTTCATGGCAACAGCAAGATACACCTTCCCGAACTTTGTTGAGAACATTGCTGCTTTGTATGCTCTTGAAAATACTACAGACACCTACGTACTTACTGGCGATGTAACATTTGTATACCGCAACGGAAGTAATATGTATGTAAAGGATGCTACTGCAGGTCTGCTTATTTACGACCGTAGCAACATTATTACAACCGAATACACCGAAGGCGATGTAATCAGTGGCGGCATTACTGGTACAATCACTATGTATTACGGCATGCTTGAGTTTGTTCCAACATTCAACACTGTAGCTTCAACTCAGAATACTGGCGCTGTCGCTCCAACCGTAATTACTGTTGAACAACTCCGTACAAACAACTATGTTTCACAGCTTGTAAAGGTTGAAAATGTAGCAGTAGCAACAGGTACAACTTACACTGCTGGAGAAATTGGAAGCAATGTAACATTCTCGCAGAATGGCAACGAAGCATTGTTGAGAAACAGCTTTAAGACCCTTGACATGGAAATTGGCGACAATACTAACTGGGATATAACTGGTTTCGCAGCAATTTACAATGACGACACCCAGATTTTCCCACGTGGTAATGACGATGTTTCTATCGTTACTTCGGTTGAAGAACTTGCATCTGAAATATCAATCTACCCGAACCCGACAAGTGACATCGTAAACATTGTTACAAACGGCAATGCTCAGCGTGTTGAAATTGCAAACGTTGACGGACAGATTGTTTCTAGCGAAGCAGTTGCTTCGGATGTAGTTACTATTTCTCTCGAAGCTCAGCCAGCAGGCATGTACTTTGTAAGAATATACACCGCAAACGAAGTAATCGTAAGAAAGGTTACGAAGTTCTAAATTGTATTGCTTAATAATGAAAAAGGTCGGGCGTTGTCCGGCCTTTTTCATTTCTGGTAGTAAAATCGTAAATCTAAAATCGTAACCTTTAGCTCGGCCTTGCCAAATCCAAAATAATCCTTATCTTTGCACCGACGATGCGGGAGTAGTTCAGTGGTAGAACATCAGCTTCCCAAGCTGAGGGTCGCGGGTTCGATCCCCGTTTCCCGCTCGCTCCTTGAACAGAAAGGAGGTCTAAAATTATCCAACTTATGTTTTTCGCTTTGCCCGTAAGGAATATATAACAATAAAAGACTAATACTCATGCACATATTCCTTGGAGAGCGCCTTGTGCTAAAAATCATCTAATATTGACTTTTATAATAAGAATATTGCTAATAGTCAGTTTTTTATTTGTCGAAAGTCAAAAAAAGGGCAAATGAAACTTGTAGTATCAAGTTTTAGATTACATTTGCACTCTTAAAATGACTTGTAGTATATAGGAATGAGAAAGCAAGTGGATTTTTTAGTGATAGGAAGCGGAATTGCTGGTCTATTTTATGCAACCAAGGTCAGCAAATATGGTCGTGTGGCAATAATTTGCAAGAATAAGATTGACGACACATCCACCGTTAAGGCACAGGGCGGAATCGCTTCTGTAATGAATAGTTACGACTCGTTTGAGAAGCATATCGAGGACACCATGATTGCTGGTTGTGGTATCAACAATAGAAAGATTGTGGAAATTGTCGTGCGTGAGGCTCCTGAGCGTATTCGTGACCTTGTGGAAATAGGAACAAATTTCGATACGGACTCAACAGGTCAGTACGACATGAATCGTGAGGGCGGGCACTCCGAAAAGAGAATCCTGCATTTCAAGGATAAGACAGGAGCAGAGATTCAACGTGCACTGGTAGAGGAGGTTAGAAATAATCCCAATATTGATATATACGAAGACCATTTTGCAATCGAGCTTATAACTCAGCATCATCTTGGCGTTGAGGTTACTCGTGCAACACCAGATATAAAGTGTTATGGTGCATACGTTTACGATGTTAATAATAAGAAAGTTTTCAATTTCTACGCCAAGAAGACTCTTATTGCAACAGGCGGATGCGGAAATGCTTATATGAGTACTACCAATCCCGTGCATATTACTGGCGATGGTATTGCAATGGTTTACAGGGCAAAGGGTGCTGTGGAGAATATGGAGTTCGTGCAGTTTCATCCGACTACGCTCTACAATCCAAGCGAAAGACCGGCCTTCCTAATCACAGAGGCAATGCGTGGGGCAGGAGCAATCCTTCGCAACCGCAAAGGGGAGGACTTCTGCGTAAAGTACGACAAGCGTGGTTCGCTTGCACCTCGCGATGTGGTGACAAGGGCAATCGACTCGGAAATGAAACTTTCTGGCGACGAACATGTTTATCTTGATGCAAGGCATATCGACAAGGACGTGCTTATGACGCATTTCCCGACCATTTATGCAAAGTGCCTTGAAATTGGAATCAACATCAAGAACGACCTGATCCCAGTTGTTCCCGCAGCGCATTATATGTGCGGTGGAATAAAAACTGATGAATATGCCCGCACATCAATTCAGAATCTGTATGCTGTAGGAGAGGCAGCTTGTACTGGTTTGCATGGAGCAAACCGATTGGCTTCCAATTCGTTGCTTGAAGCTGTTGTATTTGCACACAGGGCTTTCGAGGATTCAAAGGATGCCATTATGCCCGATGAGGCTACGCTGAACAAGATTCCGCTATGGAACGAGGAAGGAACGATTACCAACGATGAATTGATTCTTGTATCGCACTCGCTTAAGGAATTGCAGCAGATTATGAGCAACTATGTTGGCATTGTGCGTACCGATTTACGTCTTAAGCGTGCGTTCGACCGTCTGGAAATCCTTTACCGCGAAACCGAGGACTTGTTCAAGACATCGAAGGTTACGGTAAGCCTTTGCGAGTTGAGGAACCTTATCAATATAGGTTATCTCATTATCCGTCAGGCTATGGCAAGGCGCGAATCCATAGGATTGCATTTTAATTCTGACTTAATAAAAAAATGATTATATTTGTATCTTTAAATTTTTGAATTATTAAATCATCAAATTATCAAATTATCAAATTTTCGAATACTCAAATTTTAGAATAATGAAGAAATTAACACTTATTTTGGCAATCGTAGCGATTGCTTTCAATGCAATGGCCGGACGTGTTTCATACAAAGATGCAGAGAAGGCCGCAAGGGCATATTACTATCAGACGGTAAATGCATTCCGTGCAACCGAATGGAGCGACATTAGTCTGACTTGCGTTGTAAACCCCAACGATGCAAATCCTAAGTACAACTTATACATTTTTGATGTGAACGATGATGGTTATATTGTTGTATCTTCCGATGACCAAATAACCCCAGTTCTTGCATATTCTTTTGAATGTCCGTTTAACAAGAACAATATGTCTCCAGGGCAGGCAGGCTACCTTAACTATTACAGTGAGTGTAACGATAGGGCAAACAAGACCGATGCAGATCTTGCAGAAAAGAATCGTGCCGAGTGGAATTATCTTTTGACATACAATCCACAGGCAAAGGCTACACGCGATGTTGTAACATCGCCGCTGCTGATGGATGGCATTGTGTGGGAGCAGGGCTGGCCTTTCAATTCGCAGTGCCCTGCAATGACCAATAGTTACCACAATCACGCACCAGTTGGGTGTGTTGCAACGGCAACCTGCCATGTGATGAAATATTGGAACTGGCCGGCAAGCGGTTCTGGTTCATATACTCATTCGAGTATGCAAAATGGTGGAAATGGCAACATTACTGTCAACTTCGCAAACCAGACATACGACTGGTATTCAATGCCAGACGACCCGCCTACTACGGAAAACCCAGAAATTGGAAAGATTTGTTATCACGTTGGTGTCGCAGTAAAGATGATGTGGGAAGCAGACGGTTCAGGTTCTCAGACCTACAACATTCCAACTGCTTTAAAGAATTATTTCAAGTATGCAACAGATATTAAATATGTTTCGAAGGCAGCCAGCTGGTTTAATGCAGAATCTTATACCGATGAGGAATGGCGTTCGTTGCTGAAGTCGCAGATCGACCAGAAATATCCTATGGTATATAGTGGAACATCAACAACTACTGGACATGCATGGAACTGCGACGGATACCAGATAAATGGTAGCGAAGAAAAATTCCACATGAAATGGGGGTGGGGCGCTGGTGATGGTTCTGGTTTCTATACTCTTGACAATCTTAATTCCAGTGCAACAATAGATGGTCCGGAAAACAACTTCAATCAGAATCAGGAGATTGTGATTAATATTCATCCAAATCAGTCGTTTGATGCTTGCCAGAACGTAACTATTACGGGTTCGGAAGGAACATTTGACGATGGAAGCCGTGCATTCGACTATACTGCAAATAAGGATTGTGTATATAAAATCGACCCCGAATGTGGTTCTTATGTTTCTGTAAAATTCACTAAATTTGACCTCGGTGATGGTGACTACCTGAATGTTTATGATGGAGATGCTAATTCGACAGAACTTCTGGCATCATTCGACAAGAACAATCCACCTACAACAAATGTGTCAACACCATACGGAGCAATAACGTTGAAGTTCCACACCGACGGTTCTTCTCAGGCAGACGGCTGGCGTGCCGACTACAAGACCTATGCCTGCAGGGATGCCATTACTGTTCAAATGACAAAACCGCAAGGTGTAATTACGGATGGTAGCAAGTCATGCCAATATGTGTCCGATGTTGTATGTATGTGGAGTATTGCTCCCGAAAATGCATCAAAGTTTACTGTAAACTTCAATGAGTTCAATGTTGCTGGCGACGCAAGGGATTATGTTGGTATCTATAAGAACGATTTTTCAACTTCAAACCTTGTTGTTAAGTACAAGTCGGACAATTTGCCGACTGAACCAATTGAAGTTGCAACTTCTGTTTTGTGCATTAAGTTCTTTACAAATTCCAGTGTGGTTGGCGATGGATGGAAATTGTCATATTCATCCGACGTCGCAGGAATTGAGGACATTAAGGTATTGTCAAATTTAAGTGTATTTCCAAACCCGGCAAATGGAGATGCAAGGATAGCATTTACACTTACAGATGCATCGAATACAACTATAACAATTACAAATCTATTGGGACAAGTTGTCGCACAGCAAGATTTTGCATTGGAATCGGGTTATCATGAAATTTCTTTTGAAAATTTTTCAAATTTATCATTGCAGAATCAAATATACTTTGTAACTTTGCAGAACGAAAATCAAATAAAAACATGTAAGTTTTTATTTGCTGAATAAGTTTTTTCATAATGCTCACTAAATACGGAAAAGTTGGATCTCCCCGGTTCAACTTTTCTTTTTGTATAGTTCGCAAGTTTTTTTGACAAAATGATGGCTAATACAATTAAAAGGAATATTTTTGCAATATGGATATGACATGGGAATTTATATTGCGAATTTTTGTAGCAGCCATGCTTGGTGGTGCGATTGGTCTTGAGCGCGAATATCGTGCAAAGGAGGCAGGTTTGCGTACTCATTTCCTTGTGGCGCTTGGTTCTGCACTCTTTATGGTGGTGTCGGCATACGGATTCGATGGCATTAAGCTTGCCGAGGAACAACGTTGGGACATAGCTCGAATTGCTGCGCAAGTGGTTACAGGTATAGGTTTTATAGGTGCAGGCACAATCATATTTCATAAGGCCGAGAATGTTATTCGCGGATTGACGACAGCTGCTGGCGTGTGGGTTACTGCCGCTATTGGTCTCGCGTGCGGAGGTGGAATGTATGTGCTTGCAATAGTTTCCACAGCTCTAGTATTGCTCGGTTTAGAGGTCTTTAATATTTTGATACGTTGGATGTCGGCCCGTAGGAGAAAAAAACTTGCGGAATATAGAGAGTCTTTAAAAAACGACAAGGAAAAATCCGAATCTAAATAGCAGCAGAAAAATGCTATCAATCGACAACATAACAATACGTTTCGGAGGCTTCGAACTGTTCTCAAACATCGGTTTTATGATAAACCGTCGCGACCGCATTGGTCTTGTCGGTAAGAACGGTGCAGGAAAATCGACCCTGCTGAAAGTCATCTGCGGAATAGTAACGCCAACAGAAGGAAGCGTATCAAAGCCATCGGGGATAACAATCGGCTACCTTCCACAGCAGATGGCGCTTGCATCAACACAAAACACTGTGCTTGAGGAAACCAAGAAGGCTTTCGACAATATCGCTGAAATCCAGCGCGAAATCGATCGCCTTGCCGCCGAACTCGAAACCCGCACCGACTACACTTCCGAATCGTACATAAAGGCAGCCGAAAACCTTGCACACCTCAACGAACACCTGCAAATCGTCGGTGTAAACAATATGGAACCCGAAATCGAACGGATTCTGAAAGGCTTAGGCTTCCTGCGTAGCGACTTCAACCGCAAGATTGCTGAGTTTAGCGGTGGCTGGCGCATGAGGGTGGAACTTGCAAAAATCCTTCTTCAAAGCCCCGACCTCATTCTTCTCGATGAGCCTACCAATCATCTCGACATTGAGTCTATACAGTGGCTCGAGGATTTCTTACAGGCTTACAAGGGAGCAGTTCTGCTCATTTCGCACGACCGCGCTTTCCTCGATAATGTTACAACTCGCACCATAGAGATAAATCTCGGGAAACTATACGATTACAAGGTTCCTTATTCAAAGTTCAAGGTTTTGCAGCAGGAACGCCTGCAACAGCAGCTTGCCGCCTACGAAAACCAGCAGAAACAAATCAAGGACACCGAGGAATTTATCGAGCGCTTCCGCTACAAGGCAACCAAGTCCAATCAGGTGCAGTCGCGCATAAAGCAGCTGGAGAAGATGGACATTATCGAAGTGGATGACCTCGACAATGCCGCTATGCACATAAAGTTTGCCCCGGCACCGCGCTCGGGCGACATTGTTGTCGAAACCAAGGAACTAAGCAAAAGCTATGGCGATAACCTAATCCTCGACAGGATTGACCTTGTGATAGAGCGAGGCGAAAAGGTCGCTTTCGTTGGACGAAACGGCGAGGGCAAGACTACGCTTTCGAAAGTAATCATTGGCGAAACCGAGTATTCGGGCGAACTGAAAATCGGACATAACATCAACATAGGATACTTTGCCCAGAATCAGGACGAACTTCTTGATCCAGAATTAACAGTCTTTGAAACACTTGACCGCATTGCCGTTGGCGACATCCGCACAAAAATAAGGGACATACTCGGTGCCTTCCTTTTCTCGGGCGAGGACATCGACAAGAAGGTGAAGGTGCTGTCGGGTGGCGAACATTCGCGGTTGTCGCTGGCAAAACTTCTTTTGCAGCCTTATAACCTGCTTGTGCTTGACGAGCCTACCAACCACCTTGACATCCGCTCCAAGGACATTTTAAAGCAGGCGCTTCAGAACTACGATGGTACGCTGATAGTTGTTTCGCACGACCGTTATTTCCTTGACGGGCTTGTGTCGAAGGTTTACGAGTTCAAAAACAAGAAGATACGTCTGCATGTCGGTGGCATATACGATTTCATTCGCAACAAGAAGATTGAGGATATGCGCGAAATCGAGATTAAGGACCGCAAGCTTGCCGAGGCAAAAGCCGAAGCGGGAATCTCCGACAACAAGCAGAAGTATCTGGAAAACAAGGAACTCAATAAACGTCGTCGTGCCATACAGAACCGCATCGATAAGGCCGAAGCTGAAATTGAGCGGCTCGAATCGGAAATCGCTGGTCTTAACGACCTTATGTCGAATCCAGCAATCGAACAGCAGAAACTTGAAACTGCCTACAAGATGTCAGCCAAGCTGAACGAGGAACTCGAGCAGCAAATGTGCTTGTGGGAGGAGGCAAGTATGGAGATGGAGGAGTTTGAAAAGGGCACAAAATAAGAACAAACCTACTATTGAGCAATGTTCATTTCCTCAATATATGCCGTAATGTTGTTCTTTAGGAGGTGAAGGTCATTTTCTATTACAGACATAACTTCATTTTTGTCCACCATATTATATCCGTGAACGATGAAATTGCGCATAGCTATTATTTCTCGCCACGGAGTTAATGGATGTTCATTGCGGAAATCATTTGTCAGCATATTAGCTGCCTCTCCAATAACTACAAGTTGATAAACGATTGCATAATAGCACATCTTATCTTGACATATCTGCTCAAAAGTCTTATTTTCAGCAAACTCGAAAATATTGTTTATACTTTCAAGAATATGCTCAAGTCGTCCTTTGTCTTTAATTGGTTCTCTCATAAATAAGAATTTTATCCTTTTCTGCAGTTTCCTGTGCAAAAGGGAGTAGAGTGCCTTCTGTAATTAGGTCAACTTTTTTGCCTAATAAATCCTCCAAATCAAGGGCTATTTTAATGTGTTTTAGCAAACTTATGCTTTTGCCTCCGTTTTGGTCGAAGACTACTAAAATATCAATATCGCTGTCGTCGGTTTCCTCGCCACGGGCATACGAACCGAACAACCAAGCCTTCTGTATCGGCTGGGTTGCGAAATAACTGCTTATTGTATTTTTTAATTTTGCATCCACAAAAAGATATTTTTGGCAAAGATAATAAAAAGGGTGAATCCAACAAATAAAAAGAATTTCCTCAATTTTTATCACCGCTAATAATTTTTTATGTAAGTTTGCATTGTGAAGACTTCGAAGGTAAAACTGGACTATATGCCAAGCGTCAACTTCCAGATCGTGGGGTTGGCGTCGTCGGAAATTGACTACAAGCTGGCATTCGGTCTTGTCCGTGGATTTGGAATGGACTTTTACCTGCTTCCATACATCGAAGTGGAAAGGGAACAGCAACAAGCATTGTCGTTGTTCGACATTGCACCATCGGAGCCAAACAAATATTCAGTTTACGGAAATGCTATCGACAGTTTCCGCAAGTCCGACCTCCTGCTAATATCAAACAGGCACAACGGCATTTACCTCGTTGACGAACTCCACAACTTCGACTACCTTTTCATTGTTCGCGACTACAGTTCGTTCGGACTTGACAAGGCAATGGCGGCTTTGCGTTCGGTTGACAGCATTTCGGGAGCGTTTTTGTTGCCGTTTGACAAAATAAAGTCTAAAAAGAGCATCTACGATTTATGGGACTCATTGCAAAACAGACAATAAAAGGCTCGATTTATTCGTACCTCGGAGCGTTCATAGGTTTTGTGAATGTTGCCCTGCTTATGCCGCAGATTTTCACAACCGACGAAATAGGTCTTACCAACTTGCTCATTGCGCTGTCGTCGATTGTGGGACAGTTTGGCTGTTTCGGCTTTACCAATGTGATAGTCAGGTTTTTCCCATACTTCCGCAATCCCGAGAAAGGTCACAACGGTTTCCCGTTCCTGCTTATCGCAGTGGGAATTTTCGGATCGCTAGTATGCACCGCAGGCTACTTTGGCGCACGCGACTACCTTATAGCTCAGAACCTTGAGAAGTCGAAACTCTTTGCCGACTATGTTTTCCTGCTTCTGCCACTGATTTACATAACCATATTCTACCTGCTCAGCGATGTCTATAACCGGATGTTCTACAATTCGTCGTTCGGCTTGTTTGTCAAGGAGTTCCTTCTGCGAATACTTAACCTCATAGGCATCGGGCTGTTCTATTTCGGAGTGCTCGACTTCAACGGTTTCATAATCTACTATGTGGCTGCCTACGGAGTTCCGACGGTGCTTTTGCTGATACTGCTTATAGTGCAGGGAAATATGTCGCTGAAGCCGTCGAAGAAACTGCTGACAAGTGAGTTTGTTAGGGCAATGTGCTCGGTGGCTTTCTTTGGTGTGATTTCAAGTTTTAGCGGAGTGTTTGTCAACCAGATTGACCGCTATTTCATCAACCACTACTGCGACCTGAGTGCCACTGGCGTGTATTCCATTGCCTTTTATTTTGGTTCTATGATATTGTTGCCAGGGCGGTCAATAATAAGGATTTCCAGCACGGTAATTTCGGAGTCGTTCAAGAGTGGCGACGACGACATGGTACTGAAAGTCTATCGCAAATGCACCACCAACATGCTGATAATAGGCATAATACTGTTTGTATTGGTGTGGGGTAACATCGGCAACATCCTGAAAATGCTTCCACCCGAGTATGCCGACGGCCGGTTGGTAATACTATTCATTGCCATTTCGCACCTCATACAGATGTCGGCAAGCGTTAGCGGTGAGATTATCCAATATAGCAAATACTACCGCTATCATACACTTATTATGGTGATGCTAATAGGGTTGATATTTGGATTTAATGTATGGCTTTTGCCGATTTATGGCATTACTGGCGCGGCAGTTGCATCAATGCTTTCGTTCCTTGTGTACTCGATTGTAAGGATTGCTTTTGTAAGGCTGAAATTCGGATTTAATCCATTCTGCATGAAGCATTTGCTTGTGTTGCTTTTCGGAGCGGTTGCCTATCTACTGTCGTGGCTGATACCCGACTTAGGCAACTTAATACTCGACTTGGCGGTGCGTTCGGCTGTGATATGCGTGGTGTTTGTCGTTCCGACTTTGTATTTCGACCTGTCGGAAGACATGACGGCAATGTATAAGAGGATGATTGCTAAAGTTTTCAGAAGGAAATAATGAAAAACTTTCTGTCGGGCATATTGTTTTGTGTATTGGCATTGGGTGGCTTTGCACAGGATGAGTATGTGGATAGTCTAAGGAGGGAACTTGGAAAAACGGTTGACGATACTGCAAAAATTAAATTCTACAAAGAATATTTTGATTATTATACACTTTATGATAATGACATAGCAGAATTATATGCTGATACTATATTGCAATACGCAATCAAATACAATTCTGACTACTGGAAAGCTGTAGGATTAAGAAGCAAAGCATTTTCAAAGAATAAGTCAGGCAATTATAAAGAAGCTCTTGACCTATATGAAAAAGCAGAAGTAATTGCAAAAAGAATTAATGAAAACATTGTTTTGAATCAAGTTTACAATGATATTGGCAATATATATAGCGAAGATTATGAAGACATTGACATTTCAAAGAAATATTTTGATATGGCAATTGAAAAAGCAATATTAACTAAAGATTCAGAACGCTATGCCATATCATTAGTAAACAAAGCTAACTTATATTATGCCACCGATGAATACGATTCTGTATTAATATTGTATGACAGCGCTTTAAATATAGTTTCAGACATAAACAAAAAAATCGTAATATATAACAACATTGCTATTCATCAGTACTATACTGGTATGTTTGAAGATGCAATGAACACTTCTTCAAAAGTTCTGATATTGTTGGACGAAGTTACAGATAAACATATATATGCTTCTGTGCTAAACAGTCTTTCTAGCATATACATAAAGGAAAAAGAATATGACAAAGCGCTTGCCTTAATGAGTAAAGTCGATAGTATATGCAAAACAAACAAATTTGATGAAGTTAGGCTCAAATTATATGATAATTATTATAGCCTATACGACAGTATATCCAATTTTGAAAAAGCATATTATTATCAAACTAGATATTATTTGTTAAGCGATAGTATTTATACAACTAATCTTAATAAGAAACTTAACCGATTGGAAAACAAATATCAGCGCGAAAAATCTGAACTTGAACTCAAAATCCGCGACGAAGAAATTTCCCATCAAAAGACACTCAATGCGATTCTTTTTTCCATAATCGCTATCGTTTTAATTTTCATAGCTATCATTGCATTTTTACTGATTAAGAAAAACCGTCTAAACCGAACGCTAAACAAACTCAACGCCGACCTCAAGCAGCGCGACTCCGAAATATCTTCCAACCTCGACTATGCTCGAGAAATCCAACTTGGCTGTATGAGCAACAGTCTGGCGGAAAGCAACTTGCAGATGTTTGTCCTCGACAGACCGAAGGTCGTCGTCGGTGGTGATTTTTACATTTCGCAGACCAAAGGCGATGCAACGTATGTGGTTGTAGGAGACTGCACTGGCCACGGGATTTCGGGTGGATTCCTGTCAGTGCTGGGCATAAAGTCGGTGTATGCGGCAATCGAAAAATACGACACTTTGCCAGAAATGGCATCTTTCATCAATAACGAGTTCTGCGAGATTGTTTCGTCTGCCGAAAACCTTAAGGGTGAATCGCTTTGCCTTTCGATGGTTAGGATTTGTGGCAACGAACTGCGTTTCCTTGGCTCAAAGCAAAAAATGTGGATAGTTTCTGGCTACGAACAAGAAAAGGGCGACTGCTCGCCTGTTAGCCTGTTAGCCAGCAAGCCCGAAGTACATGAGTACAAGTCGGCAAATGCAATAATGGGAAGTGCTGGCGATGAAGAGTTTACAGAAGAAATTATAAATGTTAAGTCTGGCGATGTCGTTTTTCTTTCGTCCGACGGCTATCCCGACCAGTTTGGAGCAGAAGGAAAATTGAAATATTCGCGTTTCCGCAATCTTTTGCTGGAATGTTCGCAAATGGAGCCCGACAAGGCAAAGCTTTTCCTTTCCGAAAAATTTGATTCATGGCGTGGCGACTTGGAGCAGACGGATGATGTGATGGTGGTGGGAATGTATTTATAGATGCCTCCTGAGCTTCGCTCGAAAGGAGATGCATAGCGGATGCTGACGCGGAAAAATCGTAAATCGTAAATCCAAAATCGTAAATAAAATTGTATTTTTGCAAAAACTTATAGTTAGTTAATTGACATACAAATGAAATTTAAAATATTTACTCTTGTTATAATGTTGTTGCTGGGCTTGGGCGCATTGGCTCAAGTAAACGGTGGCTTTACCGATGATTTTTCGGATGGCGACTTTACCGCGAATCCGCAGTGGACTGGCGAAACAACAAAATTCCAGGTTAATGGCGGCGAACTCCAGCTCAACGATTCGGAAGCCTCCACAGCCATGCTTTCAACTGAATGCCGTGCAATCGACGATGCCGAATGGACTTTCAAGGTAAGGTACGGCTTCAATCCTTCTACCAACAATTTTTGCGATGTTTACATAGTTTCCGACAACGCCAATCCATTTTCGTGTACTGCGGGTTATTTTGTCAGAGTTTGCGGCGTTTCCACTACCGACAATGTTTGCCTATATCGCAAAAATGCCTCTACATCGACCAAAATCATTGATGGACGAGCTCTTACTCTTGGTTCTAACAACACTTTCAAAATCAAGGTTACACGCACTGCCGATGGAGAATGGAAACTTTATACTGATGTAAACGATGAGGGAACATATACCCAAGAAGGTGAAACAACAGATTTGACGTACTCGGCATCAAGATATTTCGGCCTTGCATGCAAATATACGGTTTCGAATGTTACAAAAATCTGGTTCGATGATTTCTCGGTTTCTGGGACATATTTTGTCGATACTGAGCCACCTGCTTTGGTTTCGGCACGATTCACCAGAGAAAACAGCGTTCTGCTTTCTTTCGATGAGGAAATCGATGAGGAAAGTGTAAGTGCTTCAAATTTCAGCATAGACAATGGCATAGGTCAGGCTACTTCGGCAAGCCTGCCGGAAGGCGATGCACGAAAGATTGTCTTGCAGTTTGCTGGCAGTTTCACCAACGGAACCACTTACACCCTGACTTACGGCGGAATGTCCGACAGCGAAGGCAATACAACCGAAAATTCTACCATGCAGATGACTTTTGTAGAGGCTGGAAATGGCTCGGTGGTTATCAACGAGATTATGGCCGACCCGACACCTGTCGTCGGATTGCCCGAAAGCGAATACATAGAACTTTACAACAATTCGCCCGATGCAATAAGCCTCGAAGGTTGGACATTGAAAATCGGCAATACCTCGAAAATCCTCGGTGCATATACGCTTTATCCTTCGGAATATGTGCTGATTTGCCGTGTCGGAAACGATACGCTTTTTTACGACATAAGCAATATCCTCACGACAAGCCTCTCGGCAACCGCATTGACAAACGGCGGAACAACCATTACGCTATACAACGAGTTTATGTCGGAGGTTGACAAGATTACATATTCGTCGGCATGGTACAGGGATGTGAACAAAAAGGATGGAGGATGGTCGCTCGAACGAATCGACCCCAACAACCGTTGCGAACAATCGACCAACTGGCGTGCTTCAGAAAACGAAAACGGCGGTACGCCAGGGCGACAGAACTCAATTTTCGGGCAGAATGTTGACGAAACAGCACCTTCGATTGTCGATTTGAGCATAAATTCGGCAAACGAACTGCATATCACATTTTCGGAAACCATCGACACAACGGTATCGCTTTCGCTCGACAACTTTTCGCTCGACAATGACTACGGCAACCCGGTTTATGCAGGACTTGACGCCAATAATCCCAACTTGCTGGTACTTATGTTCGGAATGTCTTTCGAGCAGAACCGCATATACAATCTTACAGTGGAAAACATAGCCGACCTTTGCGGAAATGTGATGGAAAGGCAGACGGTGCAGTTCTCGACCGTTCCCGTTGCCTTCAACACAATAGTCGTCAGTGAGATAATGTCGAAGCCTTCACCAGTGGTAGGCTTGCCAGATGCCAAATATGTGGAGATTTACAACCGCAGCGACAATGCCGTAAGTCTGTCGGGTTGGAAAATTTCGTTAGGCTCGACATCTAAGCCCTTGCCATCGGTAATAATTGGTGCGCAGTCGTATCTTGTGCTTACTGCAGCCGACAATGCCTTTATGTTCGAAGGCTTCGAGAATGTTGTCGGGGTTGACGGATTCCCATCGTTTGCACAGGGCGGAACAACGATTTCGCTGTCCGACAAGAACGGAAACATTGTTCATACGCTTACGTTCTCATCTTCGTGGCACGATGACAACTTTAAGGCGCAGGGCGGCTACTCGCTCGAAATGGTTGACTTGAACAATCCATGCGAAGGCGCTGCCAACTGGCGTTCTACTCTCAATAGCCGCGGAGGTACACCAGGAATGCTGAACTCGGTAAACGACAGCAATCCAGATAGGACAACGCCATATCCGACAGATGCCGAAGTAGTAAACGATACTGTGGTTGTGTATTTCAGCGAGGTTGTTTTGCCAGAAATGATTAGCACACAGAATTTCAGTGTCGAAGAACTTGGAAATCCGACGTTTGTGAAAATTGTTGAACCACAACTTACGGTTGTAAAAATGAAGTTCAACGCCGAAATACAGCGTGGCAAGGTTTATATGCTCAACATCAGCGAAAATATTACCGACTGCAGCGGCAACAATGTCGATGTTAACACGCAGATTAGGTTCGGTATTGGTGTGCAGGCTGAATATAACGACCTGGCAATAAATGAATTGTTGTTCAATCCTTATTCTGGTGGCAGCGACTTTGTAGAGCTTTACAACCGTTCCAACAAGGTCATCGACCTGAAGGATTTGTGGATTTCTAACACCAACGACGATGGTTCGGTGAAAGATTCGTACCAGATTACCAATATCAGCCGACTGATACTTCCGCAGGAATATTGCGCAATAAGTACCGACATTGAAAATCAGTACACACATTACAGCATTTTGCAACCCGAAAACCTTTACAAGGTTGCCAAGATGCCTTCGATGCCCGACGACAAGGGAACAATCATAATTACTGGTCGTGCATTTGATACCATCGACATTGTAAGTTACAGCAAGTCGCAACATTACAAGTTGTTGAGTTCGCAGGACGGTGTTTCGCTCGAGCGCATAAACTACGATGTGCCGGCATCGGATTTGAGCAACTGGCATTCGGCAGCACAGGATGCAGGCTTTGCAACGCCGGGATATGTAAATTCGCAGTTCCACGAGATTGGCGACATCGAATCACAGATAACCTTAAGCAGCGAGGTCTTCTCGCCCGACAACGATGGCCATGAAGACCAGCTTGTCATAACCTACAGTCTTGATGTGGCTGGCTACAGCGGTACTATTGCGGTTTACTCGTCGAACGGAAGGCTTGTGCAGACACTTGTAAACAACCGAAGCCTTGGATCTGTCGGCAATATCGTTTGGGATGGATTCGATGCGCAGAATAGGCTTTGCCCAGCAGGAATTTACATCGTGTATGTCGAGCTTTTCAACCTTGAAGGCAAAAAGATAGTAGAAAAGCATGTTGTTTCAATAAATTCGCGGATAGATTGATTTGATTCTTGTAATGCGGTACATTATTATAATATCGATTGCTTTTATTACGTTGTTGGCATCATCGTGTGGCAATACATGTTCAATTGGATCCAAGACAAAGGTTCTTACTGGCAGAAAATGGGAGATAAGTAGTTACATAGATTATTCTGTAAACCTGGAAATTAGTATGCCTAAGGAAGAGTATGAATTTAGTGCTGATGGTACTATGCTGAAGGTGAAGAATTGTGACACAATCCGCGAAACATGGGATATTCCCGAATGTGATTATTTGAAGATCGGCACTAAAACATTCAAGATAGCTGAACTTTCGCGCAAAATGATGGTACTAAGGTATGGCGATTTGGATTTTGTGTACAGACCAAAGATGTAATCGGTGTTATGTTGTCGCTAGGTAGCAGTTTGTGTAATACACATGACGAAGTGTCTGTGCAATATTTCAACTGCCTTATTGTCGGAAATTGGTAAAAATGCATAGGATTAAACTGGCAATTAAAGTCGTTAAAAACATACTGGGCAGAAAGCCTATATGATAGCCAGATTCCTACTCCAGATTCTCCCATGGTGAATAAATATATCTGTTATCAGGTGTCATCCTAATCCTTGCACTAATCGGACGTACCGACTTTAATAAGTCGACATTCCACAAGAAAGACTTTATGGAGAACAATCTTAGCATCATCGATTCTTTAAAAATCAACTCATAACGCATCGGTATCAATACACTCCGAACGCTATCATTTATAGGAACAGAAAAATTCTTGACACTTGCCTCTCGCCAAGCATACGATTTTTCGTTGTGGAATGCTTGCAATGCAACAATAAAATCATCTGCTGTATCTTTCTGAATATAAAACAACTCCACATCAAGACGAACGTAGCGAGAATTGGATAGTGCTGTAAATGGAGTATCAATCAAAGTCAACCTCTCGTCATCTACATTGTAGTCAAGCAGGTCGTATGTGCAGTCAAATACTGGCTTCGGCATACTGCATTCTGCCTGTTCTGTCTTAGACATCACATAAATTTCTGCACCAATATATTCTGAATAGTCAATCACATACGGATAATACCGCTTGACAGCATACATTTCATAATCGTCAAGATATACGGCAACCAAATACTCAGCCTTTTCGTTCTCCAATTGCTTGCACAAAGCAGATGGGTCATATCCAGTATATCTGTTTTTTACATTATATCCATATTTTGACTCGTAATAATTCATATACTGGATGTTGAACAAATCACAGACATTTTCCTCTCCATATTTTTTGTTACAGTCAATTGCCGTCTTTATCGCAGCACTATAAATCGATTTGTTAATCATCGTATAATGTTCGCGTACAAAAATAAGGCTCAGCACCATTGCACAGCAATACAAAGTGACCGAAATCAGCTTCAGAGGATTTAATTTCTCCCCAATCAGCGAACATACCGTCAGTACAACAAACGGAAACGAAAATAACAGGCACGACTGCTGTAAAACAGGGTCGACAAGTACAGAATACCAGTATCCCACGGCAAAAGGAATTACAAAAAGCAGAAATGCCGTTATAATCTTCCTATAAACTAAAGCAAAGTGTTCCCGCGTATATTCTCCCGACACAATTATGCATAATACGACCAAAATCATTACAATGAACGAAAAATGAGTGAGATAGCGGAAATACTGCACCACAAACATAAAATTAGGTGCGCCAAGCCATCCTCCAACACCTTTGAGTTCGGTAAGCTGATAGATTGTTATTGGAATATGTGGAACATAAAGCACTATTGCAATAAAAGCTGCAAGTAGATACCTTGCAATTGACTTGCGCGACTGAAAAAACAAACCTGTAACACCTATAAGGGCTGCCACCATCATTGAAAATTGATGCGTATAGGCGCAGCACGAAGCAAAAATACCAAACAGAATCACGTTTTTCCACGAATAGTCCTTTTGGTAAATCATCTTCGACCAGAAATCCAATGCCAAAAGCACAAAGAATAGCCCGAAAATGTACGGACGAGCTAAAATAGAATAGTAAATGGTGTATTGGCTAACTGCAATTATCGAAGCGGCAAAAATACCTGCAGTGCGGTTGAACCAAATCTTTGTGACAAGATACATAAGCGGAATACAGCAAATGCCCATCAGTACAAACGGCAGACGGATTGCTACCTCGGAAGTTCCGAATATTTTCGACCAGAACCATAGAAACGACTGAACGCCGGCAGGATGCCCCTCAAAAAGCATAACGCCATTGCGTATCATATCAAAGAAACTGTCGAATTGTAACCGACGTATCGCACTCAACTCGTCGTGAGTAAATGAGCAGTCTGAGAAACCAACGAAACGCAATACAATTCCAATAGATATAATCACCAACAATACAATCGCGTGCGGACGACTATATTTTTCCTTATCGACAAGCATATTTGTAATTTTGTGCAAATTTAAACAAAAAAGGCTCGCCATGGCGAGCCTTTATAATTTGAGTTGAATTATCTATTAGATAATACCCTGAGCCATCATAGCCTTTGCAACTCTCATGAAACCAGCGATATTAGCACCCTTTACGTAGTTGATCTTACCGCCTTTTTCCTTACCATATTCAACACACATGTCGAAGATGTCGTTCATGATCTTGTGCAACTTAGCGTCAACTTCTTCAGCTGTCCAGTTGATGTGACCTGCGTTCTGGCAGATTTCGAGACCTGAAGTAGCAACACCACCAGCGTTTACAGCCTTACCTGGTGCAAATGGAATACCCTTTGCCTGGAAAGCAGCGATAGCTGCTGGCTGGCAACCCATGTTGGAGATTTCAGCAACGTACTTAACACCGTTCTTCATCAACATCTTAGCATCTTCTTCGCTCAATTCGTTCTGGAATGCTGACGGGCAAGCGATATCGCACTTTACTGACCAAGCCTTAGCCTTTGCTGTGAACTTAGCTTCCTTCGGGAACTTAACTGCCATATCTTCTACCTTGTTGCGGTTAGAAGCACGCATATCAAGCATATAGTCGATCATTTCCTTTGTGATACCGTTCTTGATTTCGCAAACGCCATCAGGACCAGAAATAGCAACAACCTTTGCGCCGAGTTCAACAGCCTTGGTTGCAGCACCCCAAGCTACGTTACCGAAACCTGAGAGAGCAATCTTCTTGCCTTCCATCTTGTCCTTGTTCTGCTTAACCATTCTTTCAACATAGTACATTGCGCCGAAACCTGTAGCTTCTGGACGGATCAAAGAACCACCCCAGCCATAGCTCTTACCTGTCAAAGCGCCTGTGCTGTGTTCGCGAGCCAATTTCTTGTATGCACCATAGAGGTAACCTATTTCACGGCCACCAACACCAACGTCACCAGCAGGTGAATCGAGGTCTGCACCGATGTTTCTCCAGAGTTCGTACATGAAAGCCTGGCAGAAACGCATGATTTCAGCATCTGACTTTCCTGTTGGATCGAAATCAGCACCACCCTTTGCACCACCTAATGGAAGGTTGGTCAATGAGTTCTTGAATATCTGTTCGAAACCTAAGAATTTCAACATTGATTCGTTAACTGCCGGATGGAAACGGAGACCACCTTTGTATGGGCCTAATGCTGAGTTGAACTGCACGCGGTAACCGATGTTGTTCTGAACCCTCTTCTTGTCATCAACCCAGGTAACTCTGAACTTAAAGATGCGGTCTGGTTCTACCAAACGTTCAACGATCTTTGCTTGTTCAAATTCAGGATGCTGGTTGTAAACTTCTTCGATGGTTTCCAATACTTCCTGTACTGCTTGCAAATACTCTTTTTCTCCCGGGTGTTTCTTCTTCAAACCCGACATGATACTCTGTACTTTCATAATATTACTTTTAAAGTTTAAATTAAATTTTAAATTTTTGTGACCCAAAGTTAATGCTTTACTTTCACACCGAATTACAAAACCACGAATTTTTATCATATTTTTAGCCAAAAAATATCAAAATAAATATTGATATTTGTCAATATTGTGTATTTTTGTGCGCAAAGAAAATATTGGATTCTTTTGGACATATTAATTTATGAACTAAACGATTATACAATGAGAACATTCTCGCCAGATGATGAAAATAATAAAAAATTAGTCGATTTTTTGAAAAAATTGGGTCTCAGCGCATCGGAAATAAAAACCGTCACAAACACCGAAATTGAGTTTAAAAAAGGAGAAAATGTGTGCAAACAAGGCTCATTTGCATCATATATTATGATTTTGAAGGAAGGATGGCTTAAATCATTTGTCGAGAACATACATTTTAAGAGCACGGTTTTCAAAATTACAAAGCCTTTCAGCATAATCGGACTTTCGTGTCTGTATGGAGATAATCATTATCATTTTGGTTGTCAGGCTATTACTTCCTCTAAAGTTTGCTTGGTGGAACGAGTCGTATTTGATGATATTATCAGGACAAATAATAAATTTGCTTCCGAAATCATAAGAATGTACTCAAATTCGTTGCAAAACCTCTACGACCGTCTAAATAGCATATCAAACAAGCAGTCGCTTAGTAAGGTTTGCGATTCGTTGATTTACCTGTCGGAGAAAATTTTCGAGAGTAATGTTATACCTATTATAATTACTCGTCGCGACATTGCTGAATTGTCGGGCTTGGCTACAGAAAATATTGTCAGGATACTTGCCGAATTGAAGTCAGCCAATGCCATTTCGGTTAATAAGAAGGAAATTACAATACTTGATATGGATATGCTGAAGCGTTTTAGTTGTTTCGGTTAGAAGTCTGTTGATGTATATAAACAAATAAGGCTTCGGTATTCCGAAGCCTTATTGTTTTCAATGTTAGTCGCTTTATTCAGCAGCTTCCCATTTGTATTCCATTGGAAAACCAGCTTCGGTGAGGGTAAGCTTGTTGCCCTTAATCTTGAACGTCATGTTAGATGTTGTTGTCCAGCTGTCACCTTTTACTACCAATTTCATGTTTTCGCCATCGATGGTGTATTCGCCAGTTTCGTCGGTATCGAAATCAGGATCGTTACCTTTTCTGACGTGTCTGAAACTACCATCTTCATTAAATTGGTAAGTCGTCTTGCTTCCCCAGTCATCATTTATCCAAATACCATCGGTAAGAGCCTTGTCTTCTGCTGGTTCTTCTTCTACGATTGCCTCTTCGATCAATGAATCGATTGCGTCATCGGTTGTCTCAGCAGGCTTGTCCTTGCAGGAAACAGCCATAAGTGCTACAAATAATGCACTTGCGAAAAATACTAATGTCTTTTTCATTTTGTTTATGATTAAAAAATAAATTACTTGCGTTCTTCCCATTTGTAGGTCATATCGCTTAAGCCAAGGTAACCGCCTTTAAGGTTCAGTTCGTTGCCATTAATCTTGTATGCATATTTGTCGGGACCCATGTCGAAAATAGCATCTGAAACTTGGCTGATGAATATTGAATCGCCAACAATCTCGTATGTGAAATCATAGCTGAAATCATCGCCGGAAGCCGATATGAATTTTCCTGTCATGTCATCGTTGAACTGGTAGGTGCTTATAGCGCCTAAAAAGTCAACGCTCCATTGTCCGCTTGTTAAAGTTTTAGGTTCGCTCTTGCAAGAAGAGAACATTACCAAAGCGAATGCTACGCTTGCTAATAATACTAATGCTTTTTTCATCGTATAAAATTTTAAAATTGTTTCTGCAAAGATAATTGAGAATAGAATAGGTTATTCAATTATTTTAGAATTTTATTTCTTTCCTGAATCCGATACCATTGCTGTAGTGTCCCGAAACGATAATTACCCTTTCGTTTTTCGTAGGAAGGAATACTATTTTTGCCTGCTTGTTGTCGCTTTCTAGTATTATTCCGTTTTCTACTTTCCAGTAAATATCAGCAATACTGCCACCCATTATTTTGTAGCATAATTGGTCGGACTTGTCGTGCTCAATGCTGATTGGAGCTGGAATAAGTTCCTCGACGAAAAATGCAGTAACCGAATCCTGTATGAAATAGAAGTACGGCACTAGGTTGTTATTTTTGTCTACATGCAGGCTATGTCCGCCGCCCGGGTAGGTGAATAGTTTGCTTCGGTTGCCTTTTGCCTTTGCCATCTTGTCAATTAGCGACGAACCGTACATTTTGTTGGTGAGCGCCTTGTTGAGTGGCAGCGAGAATATGCTTTTTACAGATTTTGCCTCTGCGCTGTTATCGTTGCGGAGAGCAATCTTTATTGGGTCGAGCACATCGTTGAAAGGATGGTCGTAGCCGTAGGGGACAATGTTGTCGGCATCGCCATGGAACGAAATTATTGAGGTTTTTGCATTCGAAATCATATTGATGTCGTGAACAGCTCCCCACATGTTAGCCACAGCTTTTATTGTAAATTTTTCTTTGTATTGGGGCGAAACAGATTCAATGTCGCCTAAATCACTCTTGAAGAGGCTGCCTTTTGTCGATTGCGGTCTGTTTTTGTTGCGCATAAAGGCGAGGTTCAGGGCTGTTATTGCGCCTGCGCTTGTTCCGCCTGCAAAAATCCAGTTGGTATTTATTCTGTATTTGGCTGCATTGTGAACCAGGTATCGCATTGCTGCGTTTGCGTCTTGTGCTGCGCGATAGCCGGCGCAGTCAATCTGGTCGGCACTAGGCAGGAAGCCCATGCGGTAGTTTATTGATGCAACGACGAATCCCATTTTTGCAAAGTGCGTACTCCATTTCGTGTATGCTTCTGATGCCTTGTCGCCATTGAAAAAAGCACCGCCATGGATAAACATTATGAGTGGTCGCAGTTTGCTTGTGTCGTCCTGTGGCAGGTAAATGTCCATTTTCAGGTCTATGTCGCGCGGTGATAGGTTGTATTTTAACAGGTCGCCGAGTTTCTCTGAGTATGCTTCAGCAAAAGTAACATTCCTGTCGGGGTTGTAGCTCCAGAATCCTTTGGCATTGCCATAAACTACATCTTTTGTGACGGTGACCTTGTATTTTTCGTTTTGGAACTGATCTTCAAATTGCTTGAACTTAGGCGATTTGTATTTGTAGAATTGAAATTTTTTATGTTCTTTTCCGATGATGTATTCTCCTGTGATGCTGTCGCTACCAATGCTTTCGGGTATTATCTTTATTGGAATGTCGATACCATTTATGTTTACAGTGCATTTTTTCCTTCCTGCGCTAATGGAAAGGTTTTCTTCCTTTGCAATGGGGGAGTTCTCTACTTTGTAGCGCAAACCTGTTACATTGTCGCTGGTTACATTTACAAACTTTAATATATAGGTACTGTCTTCGCATTCGCCAATGTAGTAGCATTGAGTGTCGATGTTCGACAGGTTAATTTTTTCGCATCCGCAATGCAATAATAGAACTGCTGCAACGATGAATATTGCTATGAATCTTAATAAATGTCGTGTCTGTCCTGTGTAAACCATGTTGGTGCGGTTGTGATTCAAAAAGCAAAATTAGTTCATTTTGTAAAAAATACCAATATCTTTTTGTTGTTCATTATGTCGTTTGTTTAGCGATAAAAATAGTAATTTTGCACCCTCAAAAAAAGTACGCACTTGGAACAGATTGATAAAACTAAGGAATTAGAAACCAAAGATATACGGCAGCTACTGTGGAAGTATGCGCTTCCTGCTGTGATAAGCCAGATAATAGCATCGCTATACAATATTGCCGACAGGATTTTCATTGGACAAGGCGTTGGTCCGTTGGCAATTGCTGGACTTGCCATCACTATGCCTATAATGAACCTGATACACGCTTTTGGTTCGCTGGTGGGTGTCGGCTCGTCGGCACGAATGTCTATTGTACTGGGAAAAAAGGATATAAATTGGGCGGAAAAGATTCTTGGCAACAGCACGATTTTTACATTTGTACTTGGCGCATTGTTCTTGTCGTTCAGCTATATCTTTATGAATGATATACTTATGCTATTTGGTGCAACCGACGATACTGTGTCGTATGCACGTGAATATATGTACATCGTGTTGCCTGGAATGTTTTGTACAACACTGACATTCAACCTTACTGGTTTAATCCGTGCTTCTGGGTATCCGATAAAGTCTATGCTGATACTTGCTGGTGGCGCTATCCTCAATGTAATTCTCGATCCGATATTCATTTTCGGTCTGAAATGGGGCATTGCAGGTGCTGCTTGGGCAACAACAATTTCGATGGCGACGACGGGAATAATTTCAGTTATACATTTTGTAAAGCCGAGTTCATTCATACGCTACAAGCTTCATTGCTGGACGATTAAGGGTTATATTATAAGGAATATTACAATGATAGGCATGAGTCCCTTCCTTATGAACATTGCTGCTGCGGGTGTAGTGGCGTTGCTTAATGCTCAGCTTTTGCGCTATGGTGGCGACTATGCTGTGGGGGCATACGGAATTGTGAATACTTTTGCTATGCTGACGGTGCTTCTGATACTTGGTGTTTGTCAGGGAATGCAACCGATTGCAGGCTACAATTATGGTGCTGGTCATCCCGACAGGCTAAAGGCTGTGTATGTGCTGACGATGAAGGTCTGTGTCTTGGTTGGTATTGTTGGTAGTGTACTGGGAGTTGCCATTCCGCGTTACTTGGTGCGAGCCTTCACCGATGATACCGATCTTATGGATATTGCAATTACGGCTACGCGATACATAATGGTAATGTTCCCGCTCATTGCCTTTACTATCGTGAATTCCAATTTCTTTCAGTCGATTGACAAGCCTTGGATTGCAATTGTTACAAGCCTTTCGCGACAACTGATATTCTTGTTGCCGATGTGCTACATTGTGCCCCTAATTTTTGAAAGTATGGGTGGCGATGGTCTCCACGGAATATGGGCGTCATGTACTATTTCTGATGTTATGGGTGCTGCACTTGCTGCGATATTCCTGTATTCGCAGAGGAAGGTTTTCCGAGAGGCGCAACAATGTTAATAAAATAAAAAATGCCAGATGTCTCTGGCATTTTCTTTTTGTTTATGGTATTGGTTTAGTACTTTGGTTCTATTCCCATGTTGTAGAAAATGAACGAGTAGATGTCAACCACCTCGTTGATTGCCTTGTCGAGAGGCTTACCGCTTCCGTGGCCTGCATTGCTTTCGATGCGGATAAGGTGCGGCTTGTTGCCGATTTCGCTGTTCTGCAGTGTGGCAGCATACTTGAACGAGTGTGCGGGAACAACCCTATCGTCGTGGTCGGCAGTGGTGACGAGGATTGCGGGGTATTCTACGCCATTCTTAACCGAATGCAGCGGCGAATATTTATATATGTATTCGAACATTTCCTTGCTGTCCTCGCTTGTGCCGTAGTCAACAGCCCAGTATCTTCCAATGGTGAACTTGTGATAGCGAAGCATATCCATTACGCCAACCTGTGGAATTGCAACAGCAAACAGGTCGGGACGCTGGTTTACTACAGCACCGACAAGCAAACCGCCGTTAGAACCGCCCTGGATGGCAAGTTTTTCCTTGCATGTGTATTTCTCGTTGATGAGGAACTCGGCTGCAGCAATGAAGTCGTCGAAGACATTCTGTTTCTGCATCTTGGTTCCTGCTTCGTGCCAGGTCTTGCCGTATTCGCCACCACCACGGATGTTTGCAACTGCATAAACACCGCCTTGTTCGAGCCATGCAATACGAGTTGCACTGAAGCTCGGTGTTAGCGAAATGTTGAATCCTCCGTATCCATAGAGCAGGGTGGGGTTGTTGCCGTCAAGTGCGATGTCCTTCTTGTGTGTGAGGAAAATCGGAACTTTCGTGCCGTCCTTCGAGGTGTAGAACTTCTGCTCGGTGACATATTCGTCGGCATTGAACTTGATTTCGGAGTTCTTGTAGAGTTCCGACTTGTTGTTTGTGATGTCGTACTTGTAGATTGCGGCAGGAGTTGTGTAGGATGTTACGGTGTAGAATGTCTCGGTATCTTCTGTGTCGCCACTGAATCCGCCGATAGTTCCAATCATGTCGTTGTCGAGGTTGCTGATGAAATGACCTTCCTCGTCGAAAATGCGTATTACAGAGTGAGCATCCTTTGTGTAGTTGGCAATAAGCTTCTTGCCGATGTGGCTGACGCCAGTAAGTACGCCTGCATCCGATTTAGGAATAAGGTCTAACCATTTTGCAGGAGTCGGGTTGTCGAGGAAAATCTTGATAACCTTGTATTCTGGCGCAAAAGAGTTGGTCATAACGATGAAGTTGCCGTCAATTTCGTCGATTACTGCGTAGTCGCTGTCGAAGTTATCAACTAGCTTTACAAATTCCGAGTTTGCCTTGTTCAAATCTTTGTAGAACAAGCAGTTGCCTGAAGTTGATTCGCTACCATATATGACAAGGAAACGCTTGTTGATTACTTCGGCGGTAAAGCTGACATTCGGGTTGTCATTGTCCTCGTAAGCAAGCTGGTCTTCCTTCTGCTCGGTGCCAACCTTGTGGTAGAAGAGTCTACCGTTTTCGTTTATGCCCGAAAGTTCGTTGGTTGGTTCCGGGAAACGGCTATAGAAGAATCCGTCGTCTTTCCAAGCTATGCTGGTGAACTTAACCCACATAAGGTGGTCGTTGAGTGTTTCGCCAGTTTCAATGTTCTTGACGAAAATCTCTTCCCAGTCGCTACCGTTGCGCGAAATTGCGTAGCCGAGGTAGTTTCCGTCGTCGGAAATGCCGAGGTTCGACAGTGCTACTGTGCCATCGTCCGACAACTTGTTCGGGTCGAGAAGTTCAACGGCTTCACCGTCAAGCGAGTTCTTGTAGTACAGAACGCTCTGGTTCTGAAGTCCGTCGTTGCGGTAGAAGAAGTAGCGTTTGCCTTTTTTCGACGGAGCGCTTTCCTTCGGGTAGTTCATTATTTCTTGAAGGCGATTTTTCATCTTGTCGCGGTACGAAATTTTTGCAAGGTAGTTGTTTGTGACTTCGTTCTGCGCCTTAACCCAGTCGGCGGTTTCGTCAGAGAAGTCGTCCTCGAGCCATCTGTACGGGTCGGCTACTGCCGTTCCGAAATAGTTGTCGGTGGTGTCGCACTTCTTTGTCTCGGGGTACTTCAGTGGTTCGTCACCGTTAGTTTTTGTCTCATTGTTGCACGATGATAACATAATCAATACATTTAAGGCTAAAATGCCGATACAATATTTTTTCATTTGTGTATGAATTTTAAATTTTGCGCAAAATTACTCAATGCTATGATTGCTTAGGTTGCCAATTCCTAAAAGAATGCTTAAAATTTGATGTGTGAAAATCTGCGTTGGAAAAGGAGGGGGGGGCTAGTCGAGTGTTTATTACGCCATCGGTGTGGCGTCAAGAATGACGATATCTTTTCCCCTATTAAATCACTCCAATAGTAGCCATTTCCAGGCCGGAATCACTTTAATAGTATGGTTATCCGCTTCTATTTCTGTTTCTTCATCTTTTGTTATTATTATCATTTTATTGATGTTGATATGTTTGGTGGCTTTTATGAATGCTTCTGTTTCACGGCGTATGGTTTCTGTGTCCTGCAGTGAATATGATACTTGTATCGCTGTTCCGCTTTCGGGAATGTAGAAGTCTATTTCTACGCCATTTTTATAGAAATAAACCTCGTCGCCGAATCTTTTGCAGAGGTTTATGGCTACCAAGTTTTCAAGAAGACTTGAGCTTGGGTCTGTAAGAAATAGGTTAAGTATTCCATTGTCAATGAAGTAGTATTTGCGGTTTGTTGTTCGTTCGGCTAATTTTCCGCAAATGTTTTCCACAGGCAGTATTAGCCACGATTCACACATATATTTTACATAGTCGATAACAGTATCGGTTGAAACCTTTTTCCCTGTTGCTGAAACTATATTGGCGAGACGGTTGTATGATGTCGGCTGCTTGACACTTTCTGCCATCTTTTTCGCCATTATTCGCAATGCATAGTCGTTTCTTATTGAATATCTTGCGATAAGGTCGCCAAAGAATATTTTGTTGTATAGGTTGCTCAGCCACGACCTTTTGTCTTGTACTTTCTGCACTTCTGGCAGCCCGCCGAACTTGAAAAATGTTTCGAAATGTTTAAGAATGTCCCTTTTTCTTCCCCATAAAGTTTTTTTGTTTTTTGTTTCTACTCCGTTGGCAGACAAGTACTCGGCAAACGAAAGAGGGAAGACTTCTTTTATTATATATCTGCCGCCCAATGTGGTCGCAATTTCGGAACTAAGCATTTTGGCATTGCTGCCAGTGATAAACACGTTGTATTTGTGGTCGGCAAGGCGGCGTGCAAATTTTTCCCATCCTTCTATAATTTGTATTTCGTCAAGGAAGAATATCGGTTTTGTGTCGAACATTTCTTCATAGGTGGTTTTTATTGTGTCGAGGTCGCTTGCATCCATTTCACCCAGACGGTCGTCTTCAAAGTTGAAATATAGGATTTCATCCTGAGAATGGCCGTTGTTGATCAGTTGTCTAATCCGTTGGTACATTAAGTATGATTTTCCAGAACGGCGCAATCCAATCAACACATAATTTAGTTCATCTTCAAATGAATATTCTCTTTCAAAGAATGTTATTGATGATGTAAATCTTTGGTTCTCAATGATTATTTCTCTTATTAAATCTTTACTTAACATTGTCGTTTGTTTTTTGCAAAGATATATTTTTATCGAATATGTTCGATAAAAATTATTGTTTTTGTCGTTTTATAATCGATAGATCGTAGAAGTAGTCGAGTGTTTATTACCCCGTCGGTCTTGCGATAGTAGGGGCGTAAAATGAATTATTAGTACATCATTCCAAACATCCACAGAGGAATCTTGTTGTCAATGCCGATCTCGATTCCGTCTGCCACGACAAAACTGCCTTTTACTCCGCTTATCTGCTTGTATCCCTTTCCGTGTCCGCCAACCTCGAATACATAGTCGGAATTCACAAGAAAGTCGCCTTTTTGTGGCATGGCAATGCGGTTTTCGAGCGAAAGCTGGTTGGCAAAGAATGTTTCCCGCACTGTGCCAGTCTCAACTTTCTCCGATAGGGCGTCCATTATGTTGGTGTTGCCGAACACAATCTTTTCGGGCTTCACAAGTTGTTTCAGGCCTTTGTCTTCTGAATATATCATGCGTATTACGCCGGCCCTATCGAGAAGGTCGAAAAGCCGCATAAGCTGGTTCCTGCCGATTTGCATCATCGTGCATAGCGACTGGATGTTGAGCGTATAAGGAACCGTCTCGGCCAGAATCACAAGCAGTTGCTTGGCCTTTTTCAGCGAGGCATACTCTATTTCTGTTACGGCAGGAATGTCGTTGTCTATGATGGTATTTACAACTTGCTGGACTTTTGTGAGATATGTGATTTCCGAACTTCCCCTGTAGTACGGATAGTAGCCCCGCTTCAAGTACTTTTCGAATTTTGGAAGCACTTTGCTTTTTGCGGTAATTTGTGTTGCAATGTTGTAGTGTGACTTTATGATTTCTGACAGCGAGTACACCTTGTCGAAATGTTCGCCCTCAAAGTTTAAGAATTCTCTGAACGACAGTCCGTGCATTTCGTAGATTACGCATCTCCTCGACAGGTCGGCTATGGAATTGTCGATTTCGAGCAACGACGAGCCTGTGAATACTATGTGCATATCTGGGTATGAGTCGTATATGTTTTTCACTTCTATCGACCAGTTGGGATACCTGTGAACCTCGTCAAGAAAAAGGTATTCGCCACCATGGGCATTGTGGTAGTCGGCAAGTTCGACCAATGTGTGCGCTGTAAACCAGATATTGTCGAGCGACACATACAGGGCTTTGCGTCTGTCTGCGATTTTTAGTTTTATGTATTGTAGCATTATCGTGGTCTTGCCGACACCCCGCGCACCTTTTATGCCAATCAATCTGTCTTCCCATTGTATCCTATCGAATAAATATCTGATAATGTCCGTAGACGTTTTTTCGATAAGCTGTGCCGATATCCTATATACACTTTCCATAAGATCAGTTGTTTAATACAATTATTTATCTTGCAGCAAAGGTATTAATTTTTCTTTATGTAGAAAAATATTTTTACTTTTTTTTCTGTACACAGACGATTTTTGATAAATATTTTTCTCTATATAGACGATTTTGTTTGCATATAAGGGCGGTGTTGTGGGGAGCTAGGCTGTTTGGGTTGTGTAGGTAGAATGATTGGTGTTTTTTGTATCTTTGCGCAAAATTTTCATCTATGTCGAAGGTCAATATAGTGACGATGGGGTGCTCGAAGAATCTTGTTGATTCGGAGAAGCTTGCAGCGCAGCTAGTTGCAAACGGCTACGAGGTTGTGTTCGATTCGGACGAGACTGATGCCGAAATTGCGTTTGTAAATACCTGCGGTTTCATAAACGATGCCAAGGAGGAGTCGATAAATGCCATCTTGAAGCTTGCCGGCGAAAAGGGCAAGTCGAAACTGAAGAAGATTGTCGTGTTCGGGTGCTTGTCGGCTCGCTACTACGACGACTTGAAGGCCGAACTGCCCGAGGTTGATTTTATGTGCGGCAACTACAAGATTGGCGAACTGCTTGCTTTTCTTGGCAAGAAGTCGGACGAGGGCAAGGCAAATTCGCGCGTGTCGAGCGCCGCAGGACATTATGCCTACCTTAAGATTTCGGAAGGCTGCGTGCGCAACTGCGCTTTCTGTGCAATTCCGCTGTTCAAGGGCAAGTATGTGTCGCGCCAGATGGACGATATTGTCGCCGAGGCTGAGCTGCTTGCAAAAAGCGGTGTCAAGGAACTGATACTCATTGCACAGGACTTGTGCTACTACGGCTACGATATGGAACACCGCTTTATGTTGCCAGAACTGGTAGAACGGCTGTCCGAAATCGCTGGCATAGAGTGGATTCGTCTGCACTATTTATATCCATTCTTGTTCCCTGAGCGTCTGCTCGATGTCATCCGCGACAATCCGAAGGTTTGCAAGTACATCGACATTCCTTTGCAGCATATTTCCGACAAAGTTCTCACGGGTATGCACCGCGGAGGAACAAAGCAGCAGACCATTGCTCTGCTCGACAAGATTCGCAAGACAATTCCTGAGGCCGTAATCCGCACTACAATGCTCGTCGGTTTCCCAAACGAGGGAGATGCTGAATTTGAGGAACTTGTGAGCTTTGTCAAAGAACAGAAATTCGACCGACTAGGCGTGTTTACATATTCCGAGGAGGACGGAACAGCAGCTGCGTCGGAGTTCAGCGATGTCGTTCCGCAGGAAGTGAAGGACGAACGCGCCGAGCGTATTATGGAAATCCAGCAGGAAATTTCGCTGCAGTCCAATCTGGCGAAGGTCGGCAAGACTTTCCGCGTGCTTATTGACTATATCGAAGATGATATGTTTGTCGGTCGTACAGAATTTGATTCTGTCGAGGTTGACAACGAGGTGCTTTTTCCGTATTCCGACAAATACAAGGTCGGCGATTTTGTAAATGTCAAGATCGACGATGCTTCGGAATATGAATTGTATGGTACGGTAATATAAACTTTTTAATCAAAAATATTGCTTGTAATTTGTTTGAAATCAATTGTTTAAGTGTGAAATTTTAAAATTGCACTAAATTTGGTGCAATTTTGTATGAATTTGAAATGTTTTCGGTGCAAATCAAAAATTTTTAATGCAACTTATTTTATATTAGCGGATTATGTGTTAAATTTTTGAAATGTACTTTATGTGGTGCTTTTTTTTTGAAAAATGTATTGTGTTTGGTGCAATTTTACTATTTTTGCACCAACAATTTAATAGTCAGATTTTTATGGAAGCACTAATTGCAAATTCAAAGGAACTTGTTGGGCGTACCGATACAAATTTGGTTCGCTACATTCACGACAGGATAGAATGGGATGCCCGTCTGATTGCGCTTGTCGGCGCACGAGGCGTAGGCAAGACGACTATGCTTCTGCAGCACATCAAGATGCACGATAATCTCGATGAGGTTCTTTTTGTACCGGCCGACAACTTGTATTTTACAAATCACACTTTGCTTGATTTGGCTACGATGTTCTATAGGCGTGGCGGTCGCAAGCTGTATATTGACGAGATTCATCGTTATCGCAATTGGTCGCAGGAAATAAAGAACATTTACGATATGCTTCCCGACTTGCACGTTGTATATACGGGTTCGTCAATTTTGGATTTGGAAAAGGGTGGTGCGGACTTGTCGCGGCGTAGGCTACAATATACAATGTACGGGCTTTCGTTTCGTGAATACATAAAACTCGCATACGGAATTGATGTTAGGGTGCATTCGTTTGATGAGATTCTTAGCTCGAAGATAGATTTCCCATACGACAAATATCGTCCGTTGAAGCTGTTTGACGAGTATCTAAGAATCGGCTATTATCCTTTTTTCGCCGATAAGGGTTACCACGAGCGGCTTAGCAATATGTTGATGCAGACTTTGGAAGTGGATATTCCCAATTTTGCTGGAATGAGTGTCGGTGTAACTGGCAAGTTGCGCAGTTTGCTTTATATAATTGCACAGAGCGTGCCTTTCAAGCCGAATTACAGCAAGATAGCCCGCGACTTGGAGATGAGCCGTAACGATTTGAAGGATTGGTTTTTCTATCTGGAGAAGTCGGGTATGATTGGGCTGCTGCGTAGCGGTAAGTTGGGCGATTCTGCCTTGGCTAAACCCGAAAAGGTTTTTCTTGACAATACAAATCTTGCGTATGCGATATGTGATACAAGACCTGATATAGGGAACCTTCGCGAAACTGTGTTCTATTCGATGGCAAAGGTAAAGCACAATGTGAAGGCATCGGAAGTAAGCGACTTTATGATTTATGGCTATACATTTGAGGTCGGAGGAAAGAAAAAGACGAAAAAGCAGATTTTCGATGTTCCAGATTCTTTTGTCGTTAAGGACGACATTGAATATGGTAGTAAGGGGGTGATTCCTTTATGGGTTTTCGGACTGGAATATTAGGTTAGTTGATTACAATAAAAAAAGCACCAATTTGGTGCTTTTTTTTGATTATTTGATGCTTTAAGAGTTTGTTTTATTCCAAACCGAACAGTCTGTAGAACTTGTCGAGTTTGTAGTCCTTGGTTACGCCAATCATTTCTTCCCAAAGGGAATCTGGAATTGGAACACCGTTTTCGCGACGCTT